>NZ_SMKK01000243.1 GCF_004348425.1 Actinomadura sp. 7K507 | reverse complement strand
CCGGGGCGGGCTGCGGGTGGCCGGCCATTTCCGGGAAGACGTCGCGGGACGTGTTGTAGGGGTGCTCGGCGGCCTCGTTCATGGACAGGACGGGGGCCACGCAGGCGTCGCTGGGGACGAAGATCTCCGTCCACTCGTCGCGGGTCTTCGTGCGGAAGACCTCGGCGAAGCGCTCGCGGAGGGCGGGCCAGCCGGAGCGGTCGTGCTGGGCGGGGAGGTCCTCCCCGTCGAGGCCGGCGCGGCGCAGGAACTCGGCGTAGAACTGGGGCTCGATCGCGCCGACGGCCATGTGCAGCCCGTCGGAGGTCTCGTAGACGTCGTACCAGGGGGCCCCGGTGTCGAGCATGTTGACGCCGCGGCGGTCCTCCCACAGGCCGCCCCGCAGGAAGCCGTGGATGAAGGTGGACAGGTGCGCGGCGCCGTCCACGATGGCGGCGTCGACGACCTGGCCGCGGCCGCTGGTCTTGGACTCCAGGAGGGCGGACAGGATGCCGACGACGAGGTACATGCTTCCGCCGGCGAAGTCGCCGAGGAGGTTCATCGGGACCTGCGGGGGGCCGCCGGCGCGGCCGATCGCGTGGAGGGTGCCGGTGACGGCGATGTAGCCGACGTCGTGCCCGGCGGTCTGGGAGAGGGGGCCCTCCTGGCCCCAGCCGGTCATCCGGCCGTAGACGAGCTTCGGGTTGCGGGCGAGGCAGTCGTCCGGTCCCAGGCCGAGGCGCTCGGTGACGCCGGGCCGGAACCCTTCGAGGAGGACGTCGGACTTCTCGACCAGGCGGAGGACGACCTCCCTGCCCTTGTCGCTCTTGAGGTCGATCGCGATCGAGCGTTTGCCGCGGTTGCTGAAGTCGGTTCCGCCGGTGGCCTCACCGGCCTTGACCGCGGAGGCTCGGTCGACGCGGATCACGTCGGCGCCGAGGTCGGCCAGCAGCATCGCGGCGAACGGACCCGGCCCGATCCCGGCCAGCTCGATCACCCGTACTCCGGACAGCGGCCCGTTGCCCATCTGCGACTCCCTGAACTCGTTCGGTCCCCTGGTCAACACGTTTCGTCCTCGGTCACCGCGCCGCGTGACGGCGCCGGCCACAGGCCGGACGGAACATGTTCAGTGTGCCCGATCAATGTAAGCGAGTCCTGACCCGGGGCGGCCTTAGCGGGCGGTGAGCTCCACCGGCGCGTTCCTGGTGCCGGTGGCGGTCAGGAGGCGTTTCCGCGTCCTGGAGCGGTGGACGCCCTCGGCGTGCGGGACGAGGCCGGGTCCGGCGGCGGCCAGGTAGTACCAGCGGTCGTTCGGGGCCTGCCACCAGGTCCCGCTCACGGGGCGGCGGGCGTCGCAGCCGCCGGTGGCCCGGTCCCTCGCTTCGAGAAGCATGGCGTCGGCGGTGGTGGCGCCGTCGGCGTAGGTCAGGCGGGTGCAGACCCAGTCGGCGGACTCCCCGCCGGCGGGCAGGTCCCCCGACCAGAAGTTCCACGCCATCGCCTCGGACACCGGGCGGTCCGGCCGGGACGTCACGCAGGCCAGGTGGTTCCAGAACTTCCGGCCTTCCTTGCCGAGGCGGGCGGGACGCTCCTCTCCGCCGGGCCGGTAGGCGGGCGAGTGGTAGGTGAGCACGGTGGCGCGCGGGCCTGCCAGGTGGCCGAACGTCCTGGACCCGAGGTGGAAGAGCGGGCCGCGGCCGCACTCGGTGTCCGCCTGGGCCGGTGCGGTCACGCCGTGCGAGATCGCGAGGCGGTCGCCGGTAAAGGTTTCGGCGTGCGTGTCCCAGGGGGCGAGGAGGTAGCGTCCGCCGTCCAGCGCGATCGGGGCGGACGGGTCCTTGCCGAGGCCGACGACCTTCAGGCCTTCGGGGGTGTAGCGGGCCATGCGGTCGCCGTGCCGCATCAGGGCGAGCAGCGTGCCGTCGACGCGGCCCGCGTAGAGGAGCTGCGCGGTGCCGTCGGCGCGGCCGCCGGGCGGCGCGGACGCCCAGGCCTCGGCGGCGCGTCCGGTGAACGCCCGGTCGCGGGCCAGGTCGCCGCGGGCGGGCCAGGCGTCGAGGGTGCGGGCGCCGTGCGCCCAGGCGCCGGGGGCGGCCGAGACCAGGCGCAGGTGGGGTACCCGCGGGTCGGGGCGCTCCGTCATGACCAGCGCGGTCACGAGCACGGCGGTGAGGACGGCCGCGGCGGCGAGCGGCAGCACCGAGCGGTTGCGCACGGGGCGCAGCATCGCGGTCTCGAACCGCTCGGGACGCCTGACGGCCGGCGGCGGGGCGGCGTCGGCGGCGCGCATCACCTTGCGGGGGTCGCGGACACCCAGCTCGACCAGCTGGTCGTGGACCGCGTACCCGGGCAGGCCCTCGACGTGGCGCAGCACGTAGGCGACGCGGACGTACGGGTCGAGCTTGGCCAGGGCCGCGGTGAGCGCCGGGTCCGGCAGCCTGGCCGGCAGCGCGCGCAGCCAGGGACCCAGGCCGATGTGCAGCCGGCGGGACGGGCGCAGCGCCCGGCGGAGCACGCGGGTACGGCGGCGCGCCAGCCCGGCGGGCGAGCGGTCCCGGGGGCCACGCGCGGTGGCGTCCACGATCCGCCGCGCGACCGCCAGCCGGTAGATGCGCTTTCCCGTCCCCGGAAGAACGAAATACGCCATCCGGACAAGGTCGCCATACGCCGAATTCGGCGTCGGCGATTCCATCCTGGTGTTCGTCAGGACATCTTCCGTCACGGCAGGCCACTCCTTCTGGGCCGTTCTCTCGTCGCGAACCCCGAGGTTAGAGCGCATGCCGGCGGTCCCGGAGCGAAATTGGAACAACGATTAAACGGACCAATGGAAATGTCCGCCTATTTCCGTACTGGGGTTCGGTGCCCGGGGAGGGGTCGCGGCCGTCCGGCGAGAGCGGCCCGCGCCCGTTTCGTCCCCGTACTACGCTGTTGACCTCCGGGGGAACCGCCCCGGGCCGCAGGACATCGAATGATCGCGCCCCCGCCGCGACCCCCGAACGAGCAACGACAAAAAGGATCCCCACGCCCATGACCGAGGACGTCCCCGGCTACCGGGTGCTGGAGCAGGTCGGCGAGGGCGGCTTCAGCGTCGTCTACCGCGCGCACCAGGAGCACCTCGACCGGATGGTCGCGCTGAAGGTCCTGTCGATCGGCTCGGTCGACGACGCGGCGATGCGCCGCTTCCAGCGGGAGAGCAAGATCACCGGGCGGCTGTCCGGGCACCCCAACATCGTGACCGTGCTGGACACCGGAACCACCCGCTCCGGGCGTCCCTACATCGCGATGGAGTACTTCGAGCACGGCGCGCTCACCGACCGGCTCGCCCGGGAGGGGCCGCTGCCGGTCGCGGACGTGCTGCGCATCGGGGTGAAGATGGCGGGCGCGCTCGCCGCCACCCACGAGACCGACGTCCTGCACCGCGACGTCAAGCCCCAGAACGTGCTGCTGTCGCGGTACGGGGAGCCCGCGCTCGCCGACTTCGGCATCGCCCGCCTGGTCGACAGCTTCGACGCCACCCACACGCAGGCGTTCACGCCGCAGCACGCCGCGCCCGAGATCCTGGAGGGCAGGCCGCCCGGCGTCGGCTCCGACATCTACTCGCTCGGCTCGACGCTTTACCAGCTCCTGGCCGGCAAGCCCGCGTTCAAGAGCCCCGCCAACGAGGGCATCGCGCAGCTGATGCTGCGGATTCTGAACGACCCGCCGCCCCCCATCCCCCGGACGGACGTCCCGCAGCGGGTCTCGGACGTCATCGGCCGCGCCATGGCCAAGTCCGCCGAGCAGCGTTTCGCGAGCGCCGTGGAGTTCGCGCAGGCCCTCCAGGGCGTGCAGGGCGAGCTGGGCCTGCCGGTCACGGAGACCGCGCACAGCGGCGGCGCCGTCCTGCCGGCCCCGCGGACGGACGGCGGAGCCGGGTCGTCCTCGGGTTTCACGCCGTCCTCGTTCACGCCGTCACCGGGGATCGCACCGCCCGCACCCCAGCCGGAAACGCGGCCGTCGTTCCCTGACATCTCGGGTCCGCCGCAGGTTCCGGACCGGGCGCCGACCGCCCCGCCGTCACCGTGGCATCCGGACGCGCTTCCGTCGCAGAGGCCGGACGCGCTCCTCCCCCAGGACAACCCGCCGCAGCCGCACGCCGCCACCTGGGCGATGCCGCAGAACGGGCCACCGCAGGCCGCTGGTCCGCAGGCCGGTGATCTGCGGACGAGCGCCGACCACACCGTGCAGCACGCGCACCCGCAGCAGCTCACCGTGAACCAGCCGGCCGACGGGCCGCGCCGGGGCCTCGTCATCGCGGCGGGCGTCGCGCTCACCGGCGGCCTGGTGCTCGGCGTCGGGGTCCTCGCCCTGACGGCCCAGGGCGGCGACGAGCCCGAGGACTCCGCGGGCCCCGCGGCGACCTCCTCACCGGCCCCGCAGGGGCAGACGACGGGCGTCCCGCAGGAGCCCGTCACACCCGCCCAGCTCGCCGCCGTGCGGCCGCGCAACCTCGCCGCCAAGGCGTCCCGCGGCCGGGCCGTGCTCGCCTGGACGCTCCCGCCGGACGCGAAGGAACTGACGCTGCTCATCCAGCAGAAGCCGGTCGGCGCGGAGCCCCTCGTGACGGCCCCGCCCGGCTCCCGCTCGGCGACCATGACGGGCATCGCGCCGGGAACCCGCTACTGCTTCAAGGTCGGCACGGTGCTGCGCCTCAACGAGGGACGGGCACCGGACGTGTCATGGTCGGCGCCCGCGTGCATCGGGCAGTAGACGCGCATCCAGGACGAACCTCGAAACGCAACGGCCGGCCCCTCGCGGGGCCGGCCGGCGTGATCTTCGGGTGAGGGGCCGTTAGCACTCCCAGATGGCGGGCCCCTCCAGGCTCTTCCAGGGGCCGGGCGTGCTCGCCAGGTAGCTGACCACGTAGCCGGTGTTCCCCTTCCAGGTGATTTTCGTGTACATGCTGCCGTTCAGGTTGGGATCCGAGGAGTGCGTGTACGCGGCTCCCGCCACCTTGCAGTGCACGGTGAGGCTGTCGCCGTTGTTGTCCCGCATGGTGGCGTTCTTCGAGCTGCCGGTGTTGGGACTGGAATAGATGTAGCCGTTGGAGGTGCCGTTCATCTGCACCTTTGCGGTGCTTTCCGGGCCGGTCAGCGCTGAGCTGGTTCTCGCGGCCGTGCCGGTTCCGGCGTCGTTGGCGGCCGTGACGGTGAAGGTGTAGCTCCCGTTCTTCCAGACGCCGCCGAGCGTCGTCGACGTGCCCGTGACGGTCTTGCTGCCCGAGGCCGCGCCCGACCAAGTGAGCTTGTAGGTGGCCGAACTCACGCCGGGCGGGGCCGACCACGATACCTGCGCCCCGGACTTGGTCGCCTTCGCCCCGAGGCCCGTCGGCGCGCCCGGCGTCACGCACGGCCGGACCGGGTCGCTGGCCGCCGACATCTGCTCCTGCGTCCTGCCCTGGGCGTCCTTGTACTGGACGGCGACGCGGAACTGGTACTCGCTGGCGCAGTCTCCGCCGTTGACCGTGAAGGTGTAGGGGCCCGTGCCCGCGATCACGGACGGGGTGGCCGTCATACCGGACTGGACGTCCTTCAGCACGTACCCGGTGATCCCCTCGCCCTGCGAGGGCTGGAAGTCGATCTTCATCGTGCCGGAGCCCGGAGTGACCGACACGTTGGCGGGCGGGGTCGGCGGTTCGCCGGGGCCCGGCGGCGTGACGGGCGTCTCCGGCCGCTGCGGGGTCTCCGGCCTTTGCGGCGACCACGGCGACTGCGGTGTCCCCGGCCGCGCGCGGGCAGGCGGGGCGTCACCGTCGCCGGGCAGCGGGATCGTCCGGCGCTTCGGGCCGCCCGCGACCCTGTCCTTGTACTTGTTGATGTCCTTCTGCACGCCCTGCCGGTCGACCACGACGGCGCGGGGGCCGCTCGGATCGTTGGCCCAGAGCATCCCGTCCTTGACGAAGACGTCCAGCCTGGACGGCCGGTTCGTCACCGGGATCGGCTTCTCGAACCGGTTGGCCGCCGAGTTGTACACGATCAGGGCCCCGGCCGTCTCGTCCGGGATGTAGACCTTCGCGCCGAGCATCTGCGGCGCCCGGTAGCGGTGCTTCGGCATCGGCAGCCGGGTGCTCGTGTAGCGCCCGGTGCCGGTGTCGACGGTCACCAGGGACCCGGTGCCGGACACCAGCAGCGGGACGACCTTGCCGTCGGTGTCCGCGGGTGCCAGCACGCCGCCGCGGCCCGACTGCCGCACGCTCGTCGGCAGGCTGACCTTGAGCGGGGAGCCGGAGGGCCTGACGACCGTGGCGGTCGCGGCGGTGGAGTCGACGACGACCGGGTCGCCGGCGGCGATGGTCAGCGCCAGGCTGCCGCCCGGCTCGCCGACGCGGACGGGCTGCTGGAGCCGGCCGTCCTTGAACGCCGACACCTCGCCCTTCCGCGAGACCGGGACCCACAGCGTGCCCTGGCCGTCGATCCCGGCCTGGCCGAGGACCGGCGGCAGGGCGGCGGACGCGCCGACGGGGGTCAGGGAGACGGGGTCGATCTGCTGCACGGCGCCCTTGACCGAGTCGACCGTGTACGCCTTGCCCGAGTCCGCGACGACCTGGATGCCCTTGCCGAGCGAGCGGCTCTGGCCGATGCTCAGCTGGGACGGGTCGAGGCGGCTGACCACGCCCGTGTCCAGGTCGACGATGAGGATCGTGGAGCCGTCCTGGACGATCTTCACGTTGTGGCCGCGCATCTGCGGGACCAGGTCCGTCTTGCCGTCCACCTTGCCGGCCGGGCCGTTGACGTGGACGGCCATGCCCTTGCCCTTGGCCGTCAGCCAGGCGCCGACGTCGGCGAGTCGGTACTGGGCGCTCGCGACGCCCACCCCGTACACGACCGCGGCGATGACGAGCACGCCTACGAGCCCGACCGCGACCTGCCCCGTGAGACGGTCGCGCCGGAACAAATTCAGGACCGCCACCCGCACGATTCTGATCACCTTCCCCGTTTGACCGGCCACGGTAGCGGGTGCGGGACCACCGATGTCGACATTTTCCCGGATAGGGGGTGTTCAGTTTTTGCGGATAGCGTCAATAAACGTCGGAACCGTAACGTTCCGTCCGGAGATGACCACTACGAGGCGCCCGGCGCTCCCGGCCTTCCCGGCGAGGACGGCCGCGACGCCGGCCGCGCCCGCGCCCTCGGCGACGAGGCCGTGCTCGTGGAACAGCCAGCGCATCGCCGCCCGGATCTGGTCATCGGTGACGGACGTCAGCTCAACCGTCCCGGCGAGCACCTCCGGGCCGATCAGCTCCGGGGTGACGCTGCCGGGCTCCAGGTTGCCGGGGAGGCCGTCGGCGAACGTGTCGCCGACCTCGACCTCGACGACCCTCCCGGCCGCCACCGAGGCGTGCACGCCGCGCGACACGGCCGACTCCACGCCGACGAGCCGCACGTCCCCGCGCTCGCGCGCCCACAGGCCGAGGCCGGCGAGCAGGCCGCCGCCGCCGACCGGCGCGACGACCGTGAGCGGCCCGTCCGCCTGCGTGTCGAGTTCACGTCCGATGGTGCCCTGCCCCGCGATGACCGCCGGGTCGTTGTAGGGCGAGACATAGTGGCCGGGGAGCGTCATCGCGTGCGCCTCGGCCTCGTCGTAGGTCGTCCCGTGCTGGACGAGGCGCACCGGGAACGCGCCGATCCTGTCGACCTTCACCTGGGACGCCCGGGTCGACACGACGACGGTGACGTCGGTACCGAAGCGGGCCGCCGCGTGGCCCATGCCGAGCCCGTGGTTGCCCGCGCTCGCCGCGACGGCCGGCGTCCCCTCCGGCAGCGCCGCCGCGGCGGCGATCGCGCCCCGCACCTTGAACGCGCCGGTCGGCTGGAAGGTCTCCAGCTTCAGCAGCGCGCCCGGGGCCAGGCCGGACGGGACCAGCGGGGTCGGCGCGAGCTCGGCGGAGACGGCCCGCCAGGCGCGGTCGAGGTCGTCCGGGCCGGGGCGGCGGACGGCGCGGGCCGTCACGGCCGTTCCCCACCCGTGCTGCGGCCCGTGCTGCGGCCCGCGCTGCGGTCCTTGAGGGATCTGGGATGCAGCCGGCGCCGGAAACGCCGGAAGCGTCCGGCCTTGGCGGTGACGAGGCGTCCCAGCGCGTCGGTGTGCAGCCAGGCCCGGTCGGCGGCGTGCGGGTCCGGGTGGGACGCGGCGAAGCGGCTGCGGTTGACGAGGTCGGCGAGCGGTCGCAGGTGCCCGTGGGCGTCCTCCCCCACGTTGGACGCGCCGAACCGTGCCACCTCGTGCGCGGTCAGCGTGCGGGCCGTCGCCAGACCGACGTCGGACAGGTGGTCGAGGGTCTGGTGCCACGCGCCGGCGATGCGTGCGGCGGGTGCCCCCGCGCGGCGGCGGCGCCTGCGCATGGCGGGGGCGAGCAGAACCGCGGCGAAGTAGCCGATGAGGAGCACGGCCACCCCGATAGACGCGAACACCCACCACGGCGGGAGCGGGCTTTCGTCGGCCGCAGGTTGCTGCGGGCCCTTCTCCGTCGTGTCGCCCGGTCCCTCGCCGCGCTCCTGGGACGCGGCGTTCTTCTGGGCCTCTTCGAGTTTCTGCTCCGTCTCACCGGCCGCGACCGAGTCGTCCTTGCTGGAGCGGCGGGCGTTGTCGGGGAGCGGGTTGAAGCGGACCCAGCCGAGCCGGTCGAACTTGATCTCGGGCCAGACCATCACGTCCCCGGAGCGGACCTGGACGGTGTCGCCCACGCGGTTCCCTCCGTCGAAGCCCACCACGACCCGCGACGGCAGGCCGAGCGTCCGGGCGAGCAGCGCGTACGCGGTCGCGAAGTGCTCGGGCGTGCCGCGCCTGCCCTCGCCGAGGAAGTAGTCGAGCTGGCGGTAGCTGTGGCCGGGCGCCGCGGTCACGTCGTACCTGGCGTAGCGCTTGAGGTACTGGGCGAGCGCCGCGGCCTTCTGGATCGGCGACACCGCGCCCTCCGTCGCCGCCTCCGCGAACCTGCGGAACTCGGCGATCTGGACGGGCGGCTCCTTCGCGCCCGGCCCCCACGGCAGTTCACGCGCGGCCCTGGCCTCGGCGTCGGTCGCGGCGGCGGCGTCGGTGAGGTCCTCCGCCGTCCACTCGGGCACGACGGACTCGACCCGGTACGCCTGGCCGGGACGGAGCTCCTTCGCGGCGGCCAGCGCGCCGCTCTCGGGGTCGGCGACGACGGGGAGCCCGTCGACCTGCCGCGGCCGGTCCGGGGCCGGCAGCCACACGCCGGGCAGGTCGCGGATGGTGATGCGCTGGACGACCTCGTGCTTGTTGTCCGGCTCCGGCCCTTCCGGCACCCTGCTGCCGGTCGGGACGAACCTGGCCGTGGACGACCACGTCACCCCGTCGAACCTGGTGAGCACGGCGAGCCGCGCGATCTCGCTGCGCCGCGACCGGACGGTGAACATGACCTGGTCGGGGCTCAGCAGCCAGCCGCCGACACGGTCGAGCGGGCTGACGCCGTCGCGCTGCTGCGGCGGCGGGGCCTGCACCTGCTCGCGCGGGTTGTACGGCTGCGCGCTGACCGGGACGACCGGCGCCGCCGCGAACGCCAGCCCCCCGAGCACGGCGGCGGCGGGCACCCCGATCGCGAAGGGCCGCCACGCGAGCCCCGAGCCGGGGCCGTCCGCGCGCACCAGGACGAGCACCGCGACCAGCACGACGGTCGCGGCGGCGAGCGGCGCGTTGGAGCCGGGGCCGTCCACGCCCAGCATCAGCGCGACCGCCCACACGCCGAGCACCGGCAGGCACGGGACGGCGCGCAGCGAGGTCCGCAGCGCCAGCTCGGCGGACGCGAACGCCGCCAGCCACACCACCACGTTGACCAGGACGAGGAACTCCGGTTCGGGCGGGGCGGGCAGCAGCGTGGTCAGGATCGCCTTCCACGAGCTGAGCACGCCCTCGCGGAGCGTCTGCGGCAGCGTCCCGTCGCCGAGCGCCGGGCGCAGCACGGTGACCGAGACGGTGCCCGCCCACGCGACCACGGTCAGCACGAGCGAGATCCACAGCGGCCACGGGTCCTTGCCCTTGCGCGGGCCGGACAGCAGCCCGCACAGCAGCGTCGGGACGACCGCGGCGACGGCGGCGACCGGGACCACCGGGCCGAACCCGAAGACCCGGTGGAACGACAGCCCGGCCACGGCGACCAGGCACGCCGTCACGGCGAGGGACACGTAGCGGGTCACCGGACGCTCCCCAGCCGCCGCCACGACTCCGCGAGGCCGTCCAGGTCGGCGAAGTCGAGCAGGTGGACGCCCGGCAGCGCCGGCACGGGCCCGGACGGCCGGACCCGCAGCACCACGACCCGGTCGAACCGGCTCCGCACGGACGCGATCCGTCCCAGCTCGGCGGCACCGGACGTGACGACGACGAGCGACCCGCCCGCACGCACGCGGCGGACCACGTCGATGGTGGACTGCGGCCCCTCCCGCGTCCCGACCGAGGTGAGCCGGTCGAGCAGGGCCTCCACGTCGTCGGGCCCGCCCCGCGTCTCGGCGAGCTGCCCGTCGCCGGTGAGGACCCGGACGGGGAAGTTCGCCGCGGCGGCGCCCACCGCGACCGACGCCGCCGCGTCCACGGCCAGCTCGAAGTCGTCGGGCTCCGGCCACGACCCCGGCCGCGCCTCCAGCACGATCGTCGTCGTCGGCAGGCTGGCGTCCACGAGCTGGCGGACCATGAGCGTGCCCGTCCGCGCCGAGGACTTCCAGTGGATGTGGCGCATCTCGTCCCCGATGACGTACTCGCGCAGCGCGTGGAACGTCGCCGTCCCCGCCGGGGACCTGTCGCTGGTCGGCCCCTCCAGGTGGTGGGCGCGCCCGGACGGCAGCAGCGACAGCGGCACCGTCTTCGGCCGGACGAGCAGGGTCTCGGGCCGGCCGTACTCCCGCGTCCGGCGGGCCAGCCGGAGCGGGTCGGCGCGCACCATCCGCAGCGGCCCCACCGGGAGTTCCCCGCGCCGGTCGGTCGGCAGCCGGTAGGTCACGGTGCGGGTGCCGCCGGAACGCAGCCGCGGGACGTCCACCGCGACGCCGGTCGTCCCGGCCGTGTCCCGGGCGCTCAGGCCCCGGGCGCCGCGGCCCTTGTTGGTGACGTGCAGGACCCCCACGGCGGGTTCGCCGCGCTCGACCTTCTTCGGCGCGATCTCCCGGCGCACGCCCAGCTTCGCCTGCGGCAGCGTCCACAGCGCCGCGACCGCCACCGCGGCGAGGCCGGCGACCCCGAACATCGCGGGCTCCGGGTAGCCGAGCCACCAGCCCGCCGCGTACAGCGGCGCCGACACGGCCGCCGTCCCCCATCCGAGCGGCGTCAGCACGTCACACCCCGGCAGCCTGCGGCGTCGGCACGTTCTGCAGGGCCTCGCCGACCACGTCCGCGCCGGACCGGCCGCGCAGCTCCGCCTCCGGCGTCACGATCAGCCGGTGCGCGATGACCGGGACCGCGAGCGCCTTGACGTCCTCCGGGACGATGTAGGACCGGCCGGCCGACGCGGCGCGCACCCGCGCCGCCCGCAGCAGCGCGATGCTGGCCCGCGGGCTCGCGCCGAGCCGCAGGTCGGGGTGCTCGCGGGTGGCCGCGACGAGCCGCACCAGGTAGTCGAACAGCGGCGGCGCGACATGCAGCCGCTGCGCGAAGTCGATCATCCGGGACAGGTCCTCGCGGCTCATCATCGGCGGCATCTGGTCGAGCGCGGCGCCGGTCGGCCCGCCCGCGAGCAGCGCCACCTCGGCCTGGTGGTCGGGGTAGCCCATCGAGATCCGCATCAGGAACCGGTCGAGCTGCGCCTCCGGCAGCGGGTAGGTGCCGTCCATGTCGACCGGGTTCTGCGTCGCGATCACCATGAACGGGCGCGGCACCGGATGCGGGGTGCCCTCCACGGTCACCCGGCGCTCCTCCATGACCTCCAGCAGCGCCGACTGCGTCTTCGGGGAGCCGCGGTTGATCTCGTCCGCCACGGCGAGGTTCGCGAAGATCGGCCCCGGGTGGAACTCGAACGCGCTCGTCCCCTGGTTGAAGATCGACACGCCGGTGATGTCACTGGGCAGCAGGTCGGGCGTGAACTGGATCCGCGCCCACTTGGCCTCCACCGACGCCGAGATCGCCCGCGCGAGCGTCGTCTTGCCGACCCCGGGGACGTCCTCGACGAGCAGGTGCCCCTCGGAGAGCAGGCAGACCAGCGCCAGCTCGACCTTCTCCCGCTTGCCGCGCACGACCCGCTCGATGTTGCCGGCCAGCGCCGCGAACATCTGCGCGAACCGCCCCGCCAGCGCGTCCGCGTCGGCCCCCGTGTTCTCGGTCATCCAATTGCACCCCCAGTGCGCCGGGGAGAACGTCCCCGTGGTCCCCGTGGGGATCGGTCCCACCCGATCCCCGTCACCTCGTGGCGCCGGGCCGCAGGAGCCGAGCCAAGCGCGAAGGGCACCATAACGGCATTCGAGGCCGTACCGTAACGGAGTTCACGAAAGATTCCGGCTGGTGATACGAGCCCCGCGGCACCGGCCGCGGCCCGTCATGACATTGATCACGCCGGAGGGCGGCTCCCGCCACCGGGCCCGACGCGCTTCCCGGGGCGGTGAACCGAATGACCGCGAAGAACCGAACGCGAACGTTATCCGCGACGTCCTAATGTTGGGCATCGCGACGACGACTCCGAGGTGGACGTGGACGACATAAGCATCACCGACCTGTGGGACCGCGTGACGGGAACGCAGCCGGATCCCCCGCTGTGGCTGGTCGCGCTCGTCGGCCTGGTCGCCCTCGGCGCGGTGGTCCACGGCCCCACCTGGCGGGTCGCGCGCAACACCGTGACGATCGCGCACGAGGGCGGGCACGCGCTCATCGCCCTGGTCACCGGCCGCAAGCTGGACGGGATCAAGCTGCACTCAGACACCTCCGGGGTGACGGTCTCGCGCGGCAAGCCGCACGGCCCCGGCATGATCTTCACGGCGCTGGCGGGCTACGTCACTCCCCCGCTGCTCGGCCTGTTCTTCGCGCTGCTGCTCGCCGCCGGCCGGATCACGCTGATGCTGTGGTTCTCGCTCGCGCTGCTCGCGGCCATGCTCATCATGATCCGCAACGCCTACGGCGCGCTGTCGGTGGTCGCCACCGGCGCGATCATCTTCGGGGTGTCCTGGCTGGGCAGCCCCGAGGTCCAGGCCGGGTTCGCCTACCTGGCCGCCTGGTTCCTGCTGCTGGCCGCCACCCGCCCGGTGATCGAACTGCAGCGCATGCGCGCCCGCCGCATGGCGCCCAGCTCGGACGCCGACCAGCTCGCGAACCTCACCGGCGTCCCGGGCCTGGCCTGGGTGGGCCTGTTCGCCGCCACCGCTCTGCTGGCCCTCCTGACCGGCGGCGCCCTCCTCGTCCCGGACCTCGAAGTCCCCGAGATCTCCGTCCTCCCCGGCTACTGACCGGCTACTGACCGGCTGGACTGACAACAGGTCAGCGGTCCCGGAGTGTCGGAGGGCGGCGATAGTTTCGGCTGTGTGAGCCAACGATGGGACCGGGGGCAGGTGCTCGGACTCGCGCCCGACGCCGCCGCCGGCAGGGCGGCGGACGGGATCGCCAAGCCGGGGCGGTGGGCCGGGGCCGGGTGTGACGACGAGGCGGTCTGGGGGGAGTGCCAGGGCAGCGGGAAGGCCGTCTACCGGGCCTGCGCCGATCTGACCGGGCCCGCGTTCCGGTGCTCGTGCCCGAGCCGGAAGATCCCGTGCAAGCACGTGCTCGGGCTCCTGCTCCTGTGG
>NZ_SMKK01000242.1 GCF_004348425.1 Actinomadura sp. 7K507 | reverse complement strand
GTGGGGGGTGGGGGCGGGTTCCGCCGTCAGGTGGTCTACCGCCTCCCTCACCGCGCCGAGGGTGCCGCGGTCGCGGAGCAACTGGTCGTGGCCCCGGTCGATGGCCGTCAGGGCGTCGTCGAGCCGGCCGTGGTTGAGTGCGTTCATGATCTGGCCGGCGGCCGCGTGGCCGTGGGCCGGGACGAGGGACAGGAAGGCGCGCAGTGCCGCCGCGTGCGCATCGGTGTAGATCCGGTAGCCGCTGCGCGTGCGTTCGGCGGGCGGGATGAACCCGTCGCGCTCGTAGTTGCGGACCGCCTGGGTCGAGATGCAGTGCTCGCGCGCGAGGTCAGTTGGACGCAAGAATGATCACCGGTTTGAGACTTTACAGCATGGTCCAGCGGTCATGGTCATGTGAGTTTCAATGACTTTCAGCATGCGGTTGCACCTTCGGCCGTGCGCCACGATCACGCGGCGGGGTCGCTCTTTAGGATGGGGGCATGCTGAGGCTCGGGTTTCCGGTGATCGGGGTGGACGACATTCCGCGCGCGGTGGCGTTCTGGACGGCCGCGCTCGACCTGGTCGACACCCCGGAGTGGCAGAGTGCGACCTGGAGGACGCTGGACCACGCGGACGGGTCGGGTCACGCGCTGGGCCTGATGCTCAGCGAGTCCCCCGCCGAGCCGCATCCCCGGATCCACCTCGACCTGTTCGTGGACACGACGGCCGAGCAGGAGGCCGAGGTCGAGCGTCTGATCGGTCTCGGGGCGACCAGGGTCGACTGGGATCTGTATCCGCCGGACCCGGATTTCCTCGTCCTCGCGGACCCGGACGGCAACATCTTCTGCGTGGTGGACCTGAGCAAGGCGCCGTCCGGTTCAGCGTGAGCCCGGCTCCCCGCCGGCCCGTGGCCGCCGTGGGCCATTCGCCCACGTGAGACGGCGTGAGCGTGCATGCTGTTGGTCCGTTCGGACGACCCCCGGTAGGAGCATCGCTCAATGCCCATCAGCTTGGACAAGGTCCAGTCGGCCGCGCCTGGTCTGGTCGATCTCTACAAGGCCGCCAAGGTCAATCTCGACAAGCGCGGGATTCACGGTGAGCGCGCCGCCGTCTACCTGGTGCTCGACCGGTCCGGTTCGATGCGTCGTTACTACAAGGACGGAACCGTCCAGCATCTGGCCGAGCAGGCGCTCGCGCTGGCGGCGCATCTGGACGACGACGGCGTGGTTCCCGTGGTGTTCTTCGACAAGGGCGCGCACCCCGTGGTGGAGGTCAGCCTGACCCGGTACCAGGGCCGGATCAACGAGGAGCACGACCGGCTCGGGCATATGGGGACGACCAACTACGCGGCCGCCATGGAGGCGGTGATAGACCATTACCGGGCCGCCGCGCCGGCCGCTCCGGCGTTCGTCATCTTCCAGACGGACGGTTCCCCGGACTCCCGGACCAAGGCGGAGAAGATACTGTGCGAATCTTCCACGCTCCCCATCTTCTGGCAGTTCATCGGTTTCGGGGACGACGAGTTCAAGTTTTTGCGCAAGCTCGATGACCTGCCCGTCCCGCGTAAGCGCGCGGTCGACAATGCCGCCTTCTTCCCGGCGGGGTCCGACCCGCGCGCCATCGCCGACGGTGAGCTCTACGACTCCTTGATGGACGAGTTCCCGTCCTGGCTCACCGACGTCCGTGCCGCGGGCATCCTGTCCTGACCGGCGGGCTGCTACTGCCACTCAGCGAGCTGTGACGGTTCGCAAGGCGTGGCGCGTGGGTCGCGCGGGTGCCGGGTTCGTCAGGGTGATCTCCCAAGCCGCCGTGGGCAGCGCGGCCTGTGGAGACGTTTTCCCCGGCTAATGGGGCTTTTAGGTGCCGAAAGGTAGAAAGACCGGCATGAGCCCTACACGTCGCGGTTTTCTTGTATCGGGCCTGGTCGGAGGGGCCGCGCTCCTCAGCGGGGCCGGTTCCCTCCGTCCCGACGCCGGGGACGCCGGGCCCGCGCCCGGCGATGGCGGCGACGCCTACGTCACCATGCCGGGTGTGCGGCCGCCGGGCCTGGAGGCGCGGCGGCTCGGCCGGACGGCGGACGGGCTGCTGTTCATCGCGCCGTTCCGCGGCACGGACGCCGCCGACGCCCTCATCGTGGACGACCGCGGGGAACCGGTCTGGATCTACCCGTCCGACCGGCTGATCACCGACGTGCGGGTGCAGACCTACGAGGGCGAGCGGGTGCTCACCTACTGGGAGGGCGAGCGCAGGACCGGCGGGCACGGGAGGGGGGTCGGTGTCGTCCTCGGCCAGGACTACCGGCGCGTCGCCGAGGTGCGCACCGGCAACGACGTCCATGGCGACCTGCACGAGTTCGTGCTGACGGGCCGCGGCACGGCGCTGCTCATCGCCTATCCGGAGGTCGCCGCCGACATGCGCCCGATCGGCGGCCCGCGCGACGGCCGCGTCCTCGACAACCGGGTCCAGGAGGTCGACGTCAGGACGGGCGAGGTGCTGCTCGACTGGAGCGCCCTCGATCATCTGGACATCGGGGAGACGCTCACCCCGTTGGCCGAGGGGGCCGACGGAAGTGCGGGCAAGCCGTTCGACCCGATCCACCTCAACTCCGTCCAGGACGACGGGGAGACCCTGCTGCTGTCGGCGCGCAACTCGTGCGCCCTCTACTCGCTCGACCGCCGCACGGGCGCCGTC
Organism: Actinomadura sp. 7K507; assembly: GCF_004348425.1. Lineage (GTDB taxonomy): Bacteria > Actinomycetota > Actinomycetes > Streptosporangiales > Streptosporangiaceae > Spirillospora. The sequence goes on along the minus strand of NZ_SMKK01000242.1, from coordinate 11,132 downwards.
CGCTGGCGGCTCGGCGGCAACCGCAGCGACTTCGCGATCGGCGCGGACGTCGAGTTCGCCTGGCAGCACGACGCCCGCAGGCAGCCGGACGGGACGATCTCGCTGTTCGACAACCAGATCACCGACGTCGGCGACGGACCTTCGCGGGGGCTCGTCCTCAAGGTCGACGAGACGGCCCGGCAGGTGTCCCTCGTCCGCGAGTTCGGCGATGGCGAGACCTACGGGCAGTACATGGGCAACATGCAGATGCTGCCCGGCGGGAACGCGCTCGTCGGCTGGGGTTCGACGTCCGCGGTGACGGAGTTCGCCGCCGACGGCAGGCCCGTCCTGGAGATCACCGGTGTCGGGGACGGTTCGTACCGCGCCTACCGTTCCCCCTGGTCCGGGCGGCCGTCGGCAAGTCCTGCCGTGGTGGTGACCCCGGTGGACGACGAGTGGATGCGGGTCCACGTGAGCTGGAACGGCGCCACCGACGTGGCCGCGTGGCGATTCCGCACCGGGTCAGTCCGGTCGCGACCGGCGGTGGCGCGGACCGAGCGGCGGACCGGCTTCGAGACCGCCGTCACGCTGCGCAGAGCCCCGAACGTCGTGGTGGAGGCGCTCGGCTCCGACGGCTCGTCCCTCGGCCGGTCCGCGCCGCAGGCCCTGTGAGTCAGCCGTGTGAGGTCAGTCGTCCGCGGGCGGGTCGTTGATGGTGCGGTAGCGGTCCAGGACGCGCTCCAGCTCGCGGCGGTCGCGCTTGGTGGGACGGCCCGCTCCGCGCTCCCGGCGGCCGACCGGGATGAGCGCCTCGGGCGGCGGCGGGGGCGGGCTCTTGTCGATGAGGCATTCGGCGGCGGCCGGTGCCCCGACCCGCTTGCGGATGACCTTCTGGACGATGACGATCCGCTCCCGCCCGCCGTGCCGGAGCCGGATCTCGTCGCCGGGCTTCACCGAGGTGGACGGCTTGGCGCGCTCGTCGTTCACGCGGACATGGCCCGCGCGGCAGGCGGTCGTCGCCATCGAGCGGGTCTTCAGCAGGCGCACGGACCAGAGCCAGATGTCGACCCGCACCGTCCCCTCGTCGCTCATGGATCCATGATGTCACTTCGGGGCAGGTGCCCGGTTTGTACCGATCTCCGGTTCGCGCTGATCCAGGCGTCGGCGCGTTCCCACTGCGTGTACAGCCAGTCGGTGCGGGACTCGCGGTCGAGCGGGACGTCCTCGGCGGAGATCCGCCACCACAGGGCGTGGACGGGCCCGGCGAGCGGGACGCGCCGCCAGATGTCGGCGACCGTGGCCATGTCGTCGAGCCCGGTGTGCGCGACGAACACGACGTCGGCGGACGGGGCGGACTCCAGCGCGGCCAGCACGCCGCCGGGGCGCGGCGGCATCAGGTTCCGCATCCGGGCGGCGCGTTCCGCCTCCTCGGCGCGGCGGAGCCGGCTCAGCCGCCGGATCGCGCGGAGGCGGCGCTCCGGGGAGAAGTTGCCGCCCTCGGGGAAGATGACGAGCGCGTCGCGGGGGCCGAGGCCGGCGGCGAGGCCGCCGATGTCGTCGATGGCCGAGCTGCCGGGCGAGACGAACACGTTCGACATGCGGTTCGCCGCGATGTCGATGCACGGGTCGAACTGGAGCTGCGCCTTCATGACCACGCGGGGCCGCCGCCCGTAGTCGTTGAGCAGGTGGTGGACGAGGAGGAGCGCGTCGCCGGGGCCCGCGTGGCGGCTGAGGACGATCAGCGGGCGGTCGCCGCCGGTTCCGTCCGGCCCGTCCGTCTCGTCGGGGGACTCGCGCTCGCCCTCGATCTCGACGCGGAGGCCGAGCCGCTGCTCAGCGACCGAGTACGGGCCGGCGACGTAGCGGCGGATGATGTCGTAGTGGCGGTCGTCGCGGGTCCGGCGGCGGCACCACAGCCAGGCGCATTCCAGCACGGCGACCGACTCCCGCGTCCCCCACGCGAGCGTGAACCACAGCAGCCGGGTGGCGCGCCTGCGCTCGCGCCCGAGGACGAACGCCACCGCGTAGGCGACCGGGAACACCACGACGACCAGGAGGGTGAGGAGGAACAGCAGCGGTGTGAAGACCAGACGGCGGACGAAGGGGGGAGGGATCATCTCACGCCCGTTCTTTGAGGTACTCCAAGGATGCCTGGTAGGCGCGTTCGATGTGGGCGCGGATTCCCGACATATTCCTGTACCGCACCTGCGCGAGGTCGACCCCGGCCTTCTGCGGTCCGCCCCCGGCGGGCAGGACGTGGACGTCCAGGCCGTCCGGCAGGCTCGACATCTCCTCGAAGAAGCGGTGCCGCCGCGCGATCTCGAACGCGACCATGCCGACCTCCCAGGGGCGGCGCGGCGGCGGCAGGGCCCGCTCGATGCGCCCGACGTGCAGGACGTAGATGGTGGTGGCGCCGAGCATGACGGCGCGGCCGACCGGGATGCTGTGGACGAGCCCGCCGTCGAAGTAGTGCCGGTCGCCGATCCGGACGGGCGGCAGCAGGCCAGGCGCGGCGCAGGAGGCGAGCACCGCCGGGTTGAGGGGCCCGTCGGTGAACCAGTGGGCCATCGCCGTCTCGATTCCCGCCGCGACGCACTGGAAGGGGACGGCCAGCTCCTCGAACGTGCGGGCGGGCAGCAGCTCGTCCAGCATCCGGCGCAGCGGTTCGTTCGAGTGCAGGTGGGTTCCGGAGCGGGCGAGCGTCCACAGCCGCGTCCAGACCCGCGCGCCGAACACCTCGCGGACGGAGTCGTCCGACCACAGGCCGGTGAGCCGCTCGACCGCCGTGTCCGGTTCGGCGGCGACGAAGGCGCCGTTCAGCGCGCCGATCGAGGTCCCCACGACGAGGTCGGGACGGACGCCGTGTTCCAGCAGCGCCCGCAGCATGCCGACCTCGTGCGCGCCGAGCACGCCCCCGCCCCCGAGCACGAACGCCACGCGAGGCTCGGTTTCCACAGGCCCTCCTTCGCGATGCCGAGGGCAGCCTCTCCACCGGAGCCCACGGTAAACGATCGCATGGTTGGGGGCGGGAACGGACGGGAGCGGGCCGGCCGCTCCCGGGGGGTTGAGCGGCCGGCCCGTGTCGGGGGTCCCGGTCAGGTCAGCGGTGGCCCCGGCGGGTCCGCAGGCCGTGGCCGTAGGGGAACAGCGGGTCGTAGCCGCGGTCGCCGACGTTGATGGGCTCCTGGTCCTCGCTGCGGGGCCAGGTCACCGGCAGGCGGCCCTCGAACGGGCGCCTGCCGAACAGGACGTCCGCGACGCCCGCGCCCTCGCTGCCCGGCAGCCAGGACATGACGAACGCGTCCATCTTGGACAGCCGGTCGGTGACGATCTGCGGGCGGCCCGCGACGTCGAGGACGACGCAGGTCTCGATCGCGCCGCAGACCTTGTCGATGTTGGCCTTGTCGGCGCCGGACAGGTCGAGCGTGTGCCCGTTGCCGACGTCGCCGACACCCTCGGCGTACGGGGTCTCGCCGACCACGACGACGCCGACGTCACTGCCGGAGGTCGGAGCCGACGCGTCCGCGCTGTAGGTGACGTTCCGGGAGTACTGCTCGATGCCCTCCAGGATCGTCGTGCCGGGGATGATGTCGCCGGACTGCCCCTGCCACGTGACGGTCCAGCCGCCGGCCTGGTTGCCCATGTCGTCGGCGTTGACGCCCGCGACGTAGATGTCGTCGCCGCGCTTCAGCGGCAGCGCCCGCCCGGAGTTCTTCAGCAGGACCTGGGACTCGGCGACGGCCTGCCGGGCGACCTCGCGGTGCGCCGACGAGCCGATCGTGCCGGCGTACCGCCGGTCGGTGTACGGGCGCTCGAACAGGCCGAGCTCGAACTTGGCCTTCAGGATGCGGCTGACGGCGTCGTCGATGCGCGACATCTTCACGCGTCCCGCGCGGACCTCGGCGAGGAGCGTCTCGACGAACTGCGGTGCCGTGTTGGGCTCCATGAACATGTCGACGCCCGCGTTGACGGACGTCCGGACCTGGGTGGCGTAGTCGCCGGGGATCTGCTGGATGGCGGCCCAGTCGCTGATGAGGAAGCCGTCGAAGCCGATCTTGCCCTTGAGGACGCCGGTCAGCAGCTCCTTGTGCGCGTGCATCTTGACGGGGTTGCCGACGCCGTCCTCCGTCCAGTCCACGCTGGAGAACGACGGCATGATGCTGCCGACGTCGTGCTTCTTCACGGCCGTGGCGTAGGGCGACACGTTGATCTTCTGGAACGTCCGGCGGTCGGTGACCGTGACGCCCTGGTCGATCGTGTAGTCCCCGGTGGTGGACGAGCCGAACACCGTGTCGCCGTCACCCGCGTAGTGCTTGGCGGTCGCGAGGACGTGCCTGGGGCTCTTCAGGTCCCACCGGTGGCGGCCCTGGAGTCCCTCGATGCCGACGGCCATCTTCTGGACTAGCTTCGGGTCCTCGCCATAGGCCTCGTAGGTGCGGCCCCAGCGCAGGTCGCGGGCGACGCAGACGCATGGAGCGAAGGACCACTGCGGCCCGGTCGCCCTGGTCTCCTTCGCGGTGATCTCCTGCATCTCGCGGACCAGGCGCGGGTTGCGGGTGGCGCCCATCCCGATGTTGTGCGGGAAGATCGTCGCGCCGACGAGGTTGCTGTGGCCGTGCACCGAGTCGATCCCGTAGAGCAGCGGGATCCGCAGCCGGGTGGCGAGCGCCTTCGACTGGTAGGCGTCCACCATGTCCGCCCAGGCGCCGGGGTCGTTGCCCTCCGCGGGCACCGAGCCGCCGCCCGACAGCACCGAGCCGAGCTTCAGTTCCGTGATCTGGTCGCGGTCTCCGTCGATGGCGCCGCGCTCGGCCTGCGTCATCTGGCCGACCTTCTCCTCCAGGGTCATGCGGCCGAGCAGGTCGTCGACCCGCTTGGAGACGGGGAGCCGTTCGTCGAGGTAGGGCGCGTCCGCCGGAGCGGCGGGTGGGGAGCCGGCCAGCGCGGGCGGCGCCGCGATGGCCGACGGGAGGGCGGCGATGGTCGCGAGCGCGACCAGTGACCGACCGATCCGGGTGGCGGTGACGCGTCTGTGGGGGTGTCGCAAGTCGTCCCTCCTGGGTCGCTTCCTTGACGCCGCGCGGCCCGGCCGGACCGCACGCCGGGACCCGGGGTCATGGCTCGCCCGGACGGCCATGACCCCTGCGCCGGTGACGTCGTCACCCAGGAACCTCCCCCGGCTCCGCTTACCTGTCAAGAAACCTAACTATTAACCGCGGGGCCACACCCGGTCATCGGCGGGCGCGCACGCGGGCGCCCGGCCGGTCGGCGGGTGGGCGACTCGGCCGGGCGCGCTCGTGGTCGCGGTCAGGCGGGGTTACCCGGACGGGCGGCCGCGCTCGCCGCGACCGGCCTCCCCCCGCTCGGTCGTCATCTCCTCGTCCCGCGTGACCTCGACGCGCTCCTTGCGGAGCTCGCCGCGGACCGTCTGCTCGTCCTGCACCTGCTCGGTGCGGATCCGGACGCGCTCGACCGGGACGGCCTCCTTCGCGACGACCGGGCGCTCCTCGTAGAGGATGATCTCCAGGTCCTCTTCGGAGACGGTCACCTCGGCGCTCGGCCGGCCGTCCGCGATGGGCTCGCGGTCGATCTTGATCTCCTCATGCGAGACGGGGATCGTGCGCTCGACCATCTCGGTCTCGATCCACTTGTGCACGTGGACGCGGCCCGTCTCGTGCCGTTCGGTGTTGACGCGCATCCGCTCCTCCGACCGCATGATCTCGGTCATCGGGGCCTCCGCGCTCTCGCGCGCCGACTGCGGCGGCATGTCCTGGTTCTTTCCCTTCTCTGTCTTCTCTGTCTTCTCGGGCCGGACGGCCATCCCGGCGGTGCCGGCCGCTCCGCCCGCGGCGCCCGCCGCTCCCGCAGCGGCGGCCTTGCCGGCGGCACCCTCGGTGCCGGTGCCGGTGCCGGTGCCGGTCTTGTCTTCGGTGGCCGCCTTGCCCTCGGCGCCCGTCTTGCCCTCGGACCCGGTCACGCGGCGGTCGCCGGACGACGTGCCCGTCTCGTCGCGGCGTCCACCCGGCGGTCGTACGCCGTAATGCCGGTAGAGGTCCACGATCTGCGCATGCGACAGGTGCTCGTCCGCGTCCACGTTCGGAGCACCCTTGATGGTCTCCTTGTCGTACGGGACCTGCAGCATGTCCTGGTTCTTGCGTGCTCCGGAAAGGGGGACGAAGCTCTCCCGCATCCCGAACCATCCGGTGTGCACGGTCACCCACTCCGGGGCACCGGAGTCGTCGTTGAGGTAAACCTGCTTGATCGTGCCGACCTTCGTCCCGTTGGTGTCGGTCACGCTCATGCCCATCAGTTCCCGCACCTGTGTCTGCGCCTGCACGTTGAACACCTCTGCTTCCGTGAAAACGCTGCCGGACGGCGGGGGGTGAGGGGAGGGCGGTACCCGCCTCTCGGTAGCGGTGAATCTCGGTCGGACGCCGGTGACACCGACGCCCTTGTTCTGTTGATCCCGAGTTGCCGGATTACTTGCTGGGTTTCCGAATAGGTGCGGTGTAAACACGTTTACACGATTATTGTCAACGGTTTGCCGAAGACTTACCCGGCGCTCGATGTCACTTCTTCGGCACTTTTCCGCAGCAATTTCCCATCGCCCCATATTTGCGGCGGACATCCCGCACATGATGGTGATCATTTTAGAAAGCCACGGTTTCCTTTTCCCGTGTCCGCGCAAGACTGCCAAAGGACGTTCCCACACATCGGAGAACTGATATGCCCGGATTCTCACGCGCGTCCCGGCCGGTGGCGGTGACCGCGGCGGTGACGGCCGCGCTCGCGTGCACGGTGTCGTCCGGCGGGACCGCCCTGGCCGCCCAGCGGTCCCCCGCCTGGTGCAAGCCCGGCGGGACGCTGTCCACCCGCACGATGCCGCAGCAGGTCAAGATCACCGACTGCGATCTGCGCGGCCGGACCGTGCGCGGCGCGAACGGGCTCGCCGCGGTCGTCCCGTCCGACGGGACCTCGCTGGTCGCGCACGCGATGCGCACCACGGGCGGCGCCGAACTGCGCATCGAGGTCGACGACGGCGCGGGCGAGATCACCATCACCTCGAAGGGCGGACGGGTGCCCGAGGGCCGGCCCCGCGGATCACGCGCGCCGCTGGACCCGTGCGAGGACGGCGTGCACCGGCTCGAACCCAGCAAGTGGCCGAAGGGCACGACGGTCGATTGGAACTACCACCCCGGGACGAGCGGGCTCCCGGTGACCGCCATCGCCAAGGGCATGTCCAACATGGTCAACGCCCGCACCGACTGCGTGGACGGGGGCCGCTTCACGCCGCCGCCGGACGTGGGCGAGCGCAACACGGGACAGTCGGACGATCCCCCGAACATCACCGGGGACGCCGCCTGCGGGAACCGGAACCGGGTCAACACGTTCGGCTGGCTGGCCATGACGGGCGCGGAAAGCAACGTCCTGGCCGCGACCTGCATCTGGTTCGACGGGGAGACCACCGTCGAGACCGACATGGCGTTGCAGGAGCAGGGCAAGAAGTGGTGGTCGGACGGGACGTGCGAGGCCGGAAGCTATTCGGTCGAGGCCGTCGCGACGCACGAGGCGGGACATGTCCTCGGCCTGGATCACGTCGAAGGGGCCGATCACGTCAACCTCACCATGACGCCGTCCCTCGCGTCGTGTGACAGCGGACCGGCCACGCTCGGCAAGGGCGACTACGACGGGCTGATCGCCCTCTACGGCGGACGCTGAGCGGCGAGCGGGCACGGCACGGCACGCCGTCCAGCATCCGGCCCATACCGGCGATGATCGACTGCTATCGGATGCGCTTCTTGTGGTGGAGCCTGCCGACGACGACGAGGCGGTAGCGGTCCGAGCCCTTCGGGGTGCAGGTGATGAGCGTGACGTACCGGCCGTCCGGCGCGCTGTTCCGCTTGAAGGGCACCGGCTCCAGGACCCGCTTGTCGTCCGGCTCGATGACGCGCTTGCTGCTCGCCTTGTAGACGTAGGACGTCCGGCCGGCCCGCAGGACGATCCGGTCGCCGCGCCGCATCTTGTCGAGCTTGTAGAACGGGCGGTGCCAGGTCGTCCGGTGGCCGAAGAGAGCCGTGTTGCCCTTCTGCCCGGGAAGGGCCGTCCCCGGGTAGTGGCCGACGGCGCGCCGCAGCACGGACCCGCCGACGCCCTCCCTGACCTCGGCCTTCAGGCCGATCCGCGGGATACTCAGGCGCGCGATCAGCGTGCCCTCCTCCCGCCCCGCGGGAGCCTCGGCCGGAGCGGCGGAGACCGCCGTCCGAGCCTGCGCCTGCGGGACGCCCAGCAGAGACGAGCCGCAGCACACGGCTAGTGCCGCCGCCGCGAAGGACTTGCGACCGAGCATGGTCGACCTCCATAGATAGGGTTCGCAACTGCCGGGGTGGAACGTGAACGAATGTGAGTGTTCGTGCGCGGTTCGCCACGCACCTGGCCGCCCGGTACGAGGCCATCGTGGTCGAAGACCTCAATGTCACCGGCATGCTCGCCGACCGGCGCCTCGCCAGAGCCGTCTCCGACGCCGGTTTCGGGACCGTCCGGCGCATGCTGGACTACAAGACCGGATGGAACGGCGGTCGGCTGATCGTGGCCGACCGCTGGTTCCCGTCCTCGAAGACCTGCTCGGGCTGCGGTGGGCGAAAGCCAAGCCTCACCTTGTCCGAGCGGACCTACCGGTGCGACGCGTGCGGCCTGACCCTCGGGCGGGACGTCAACGCCGCGATCAACCTGCGTGACCTCGCCGCCAGTGGGGCGGAGAGCCAAAACGCCTGCGGAGGCGATGTAAGACCCGGCCTCGCCGGGCAACCGCCCGTGAAACAGGAACCCGGCACCGCCACAGCGGATCAGACCGGGACCGCCGCCGCACAAGCGACGGCTACCCGGACAGCGGACACTCACATTCGCTCACAGTTCAGGTAACGGAAAAGGGGGCGGCACGTCTGCCGCCCCCTCACCTCAATGGGTTCTTCTCACCCTCGGCCGGCCGAACGGTAAAGGGCCCCTGGGCGAGAGAACCATCGGCTGCGGATCGTCACCCGCGCCGAATCAGTCCTGCTTCAGTCCCGCTTCGGTCCCGCTTCAGTTCAGGACCGGGGAGCCGACCTCGACCGGCGCCTCGCCACCCTGCGCCGGCAGCTGCGGGCCGACGTTCCCGGGCTTGACGTCCACCCCGGGCACGGACACGCTCTTCTTGAGCGAGTCCAGGAACTCCTGCACGGCGGGCAGGCCGTCCGCGGTCCGGTAGTTCGGAGCCGCCGGAGCCGTGCGGGAGCCGCTCCCGCGCAGCTTCGACGTCAGCTTCTTCCCGACCGCCGACAGGTTCACGGACGGCTTGTGGATCTTGCGCTTCTTCTGCACCGTCCGCAGCGTGGGCGGCAGTTCGTCGTCGGGGTCCCCGACCGACGCGCCGCCCTTGCACTGCGCCTGCGCCAGGCCGAGGACCGCGACGGAGTTGCCGCACACGTTCACCGGGACGCTGATCGGCGCGTACACCTGGTTGCCGCCCAGGATGCTGAAGTTGCCCGACGTCTTCATCTTCGGCTTGTCGGTGTTGCGCTCGACGGACGCGCCGCCCTTGCACTGCGCCTGCGCCGCCCCGAGGACCGCGACGGCATTGCCGCACACGTTCACCGGAACGCTGATCGGCGCGTACACCTGGTTCCCACCCAGGACGCTGAAGTTGCCGGAGGTCTGCATGCCCCCGTCACGGGTGTCGTGGTGGTGGCCGTAGCCGCCGTGGCCGCCCGAGCCGGCGCCCGTCCGGTACCCCGGAGCGTCGTAGCCGTGGCCGTGGCCGTGGCCGTGGTCGGACCCGCCGGACGAGACGCTGGCGCCGCCCTTGCACTGGGCCTTGGCGAGCCCGACGATCGCGATGGCGTTGCCGCAGACGTCCACCGGGATGCTGATCGGCGCCTTGATCTGGTTGCCGCCGCCGATCGAGAAGTTGCCCGAGGTCTGCATGCCGTCGCCGCCGCCGTGCCGGGCGCCCTCGACGCTGGCACCGCCCATCGACTGGGCCTGGGCCGCCCCGAGCAGGGCGGCGGCGTTGCCGCTCGCCTCGATCGGGATGGAGATCGGGGCGTGCACCTGGTTGCCGCCGAGCACGCTGAAGTTGCCGGACGTCGTGTCCGCGACGGCACCGGTGGGGCCGAAGGCGGCCCCGGCGGCGACGGCACCCGCGGCCACCAGGGCGGCGCGGCCGGTGTTCCTTGCCCACTTGCGCATGGTGTTACTCCTGTCCTGTTTCGCGATTGGGTGAATCGGTGGTGATCGCTGCGCGGCACCCTCCGGATGGGCGCAGCTCGCAGCGGCCGTGCGAGGCCGTTGCGTATCCGGGAAAAGTTCGTGGAAGGTGATCGGGACGGGCGGCGCGCTCGATGGCGCGCGGGCCGTCCGGGAGCGGCCGCTACGGGCCGGGCGTTCCTAGTCCGGGACGACGGACGGGCCGCCGGGCGCGGACACGTCGGTCAGCGCCGTGCGGTGGAACGTGCTCGCGGTCACGGCGGGCGGTGCCGCCGCGTAGAGGCCGTGCCGGAGATCGGCGATCGGGGCGAACGATGGTCCGCCGGCGCTCCGCTGGCTGTCCTGGCCGGACGGCGGCACGGGCCCGGGAGCACGCTGGTCCCCCTGGCACCCGGCGCAGTGGCCCGATTCCTCGTCTCCCGCATCCGCACCGGACGCGGGGGACGGCTGTACGTTCGGAGCGGGCTTGGCGCCACCTGGCGCCTCGCCGCCCGCGTCGATCCCATCGCCGGCCGCAGGCTGCTCTTGAGCCTCGGCCGGCGGTTCCTCGCCCGGCGGGACGGGCTGCGCGTCCGCGATCTCGCGGACCAGCCCGTCCACGATGGGCACGTCCGACCGGACATCCGTTATCCGCACGCGCGGGATCCCGGCCGCGTCGGCCATCTCCCTCACATGCCGGACGGCCTTGTCCTTGCGGTCGAACACCTTGTGCCGCCGCTCTTGCAGGAACCGCACCGGGCGATCCCGGACCTCCCGCACCCGCTCCGGCAGACCGCGGCCCCAAGCCTCGACTTCCCTCATCGGCCGATCGCCGATCCCGTCCACGTCCCCTGACGCGCCGTCGAAGACGGGCCGGGAGTCGGCGGGCGGGACATCGGCAGGGCGGACATCGGCGGGGCGGGTCGTGAGGG
>NZ_SMKK01000241.1 GCF_004348425.1 Actinomadura sp. 7K507 | reverse complement strand
GGCGGGGGGAATGGCCGGGGGTCAGCGGGCCTGGCGCTTGAGGGCCTTCTTCGCTCCGTTCACGTCCTTGATGGCCCGGGTTCCGGGGCCGGTGTACTTGGCGCTCGGCCGGACGAGGCGGCCGGTGCGCTTCTGCTCCAGGATGTGCGCCGCCCATCCGGCGGTGCGGCCGCAGGTGAACATCGCCGGCATCATCGAGGTCGGGACTTCGGCGAAGTCCAGGATGACCGCGGCCCAGAACTCCACGTTCGTCTCGATCGGACGGTCCGGGCGGCGCTCGCGCAGCTCGGCCAGGGCGGCGTCCTCCAGCGCCTTCGCGGCCTCGAAGCGCGGCGCGTCCAGCTCCTTGGCGGTGCGGCGCAGGACGCGGGCGCGCGGGTCCTCGGCGCGGTAGACGCGGTGGCCGAAGCCCATCAGCCGCTCGCCGGAGTCGAGGATGCCGGTGACGACCTTGCGGGCGTCGCCGAGCTGCTCGACCTTCTCGATCATCGGGACCACCCGGGCGGGGGCGCCGCCGTGCAGCGGACCGGACATGGCGCCGATCGCGCCGGACACGCTGGCCGCGACGTCCGCCCCGGTGGAGGCGATCACCCGGGCGGTGAAGGTGGAGGCGTTCATACCGTGCTCGGCGGCGGAGACCCAGTACGCGTCGATGGCCCGGACGTGCTTCGGATCGGGCTCACCGCGCCAGCGGACCATGAACCGCTCGGTGATCGTCTTGGCTGCGTCGATCTTGTCCTGCGGGACCATCGGGACGCCGATGCCGCGCGCGGACTGGGCGACGAACGACAGCGCCGTCACCGAGACCCGGGCGAGGTCGGTGCGGGCCTCCTCGTCGGTGATGTCGAGGAGGGGGCGCATGCCGTAGGCGGGGGCCAGTGTGGGGAGCGCGCTCTGCACGTCCACCCGTACGTCGCCGGAGGTGACCGGCAGGACGTGCGGGTCGGCCGGGGCCAGTCCGGGGTCGAAGCTGTCGTCCACCAGGAGGCCCCAGGCGTCGCCGAAGGAGACCTGGCCGACGAGTTCCTCGATGTCCACGCCCCGGTAACGGAGGGCGCCGCCCTCCTTGTCCGGTTCGGCGATCTCGGTCTCGAAGGCCACGACCCCCTCAAGACCAGGTTTGAAATCGGACATGTCGTCCTGCCTTTCGTCCCCGAGAGTGATAAGGCGGTGCCGTGCCATTGAACCCTGTCTGCCTTACTTGCCAGTACCCAGGGGTCATGCGAGTTGCACAAGTCCCAGGTGGGAGGCTCAGACGCTGTGGAATCCCCAACGCCCGACCCGGCGCGGCTCCGAAGATCCTACGAAGGGGGCGAATTGGCGGAACCGTCGCTCCCGGCCGACCCGCTCGCGCTGTTCGCCGCGTGGTTCGCGGACGTGCACACCTTCGGGCTCGGCGAACCGAACGCGATGGTGCTCGCCACGGCGTCCGGCGACGGCATGCCGAGCGCGCGGACCGTCCTGCTGAAGGGGTACGGGCCGCGGGGGTTCCGCTTCTTCACGAACCTGACGTCCCACAAGGGGCGTGATCTCGCGGAGAACCCGCGTGCGGCCCTCGTCTTCCCCTGGCACGCGATGCACCGACAGGTGCGCGTCGCCGGTCCGGTGGCCGAGCTGTCGCGGGACGAGTCCGCCGCCTACTTCCGGACGCGCCCGTACGGGTCGCGGCTGGGCGCGTGGGCGAGCGAGCGGCAGTCGGACGTCATCCCCGGGCGGGACGTGCTGGAGCGCCGCTGGGCCGAACTGGCCGAACGCTGGCCTGAGGAGGGCGGGGGCGACGCCGTCCCGCTGCCGGACTTCTGGGGCGGCTACCGGCTCGTGCCGGAGTCGATCGAGTTCTGGCAGGGACGCCGCGACCGGCTCCATGACCGCATCCGCTACCAACGAGCGGTTCCGGGGGGCGCGGGGGGGCGTCCCCCCTCGGACGACGGGGCCGTTCCGGGGGTGGGAGAACCTCCCCGCCCGGACGGTGCGGGCGACGCAACCCCCGGCGAATCCGGCGAGTGGGTGATGGAGAGACTGTCTCCGTGACAGCGGAACAGGAGCCAACCCCCGCCGACGGTCCTGACGGCTCTTCCTCCGGCACTCCGGGAAAATCCGAACGCCCCGATGAGGCGGATTCCGGCTCGGACCCGGAGGAACCCGGGAGCGGCCCGAAGCGGGGGAAGATCCGCAAGAAGCCGCGGGGGAGCGGGCTTCGCAGGATGGCGATCGACACCCGGCCGCTGGCCATGCCCGCGTTCCGGCGGCTGTGGCTGGGCCAGGGCGTGTCGTTCGTCGGGTTCCAGGTCACCGCCGTGGCCGTCCCGGTCCAGGTGTACGACATGACCGGGTCGTCGTTCTGGGTCGGCGTGCTCGGCTTCGTCAACCTCGTCCCGCTGATCGTGTTCGGGTTGTGGGGCGGCGCCGTGGCCGACCACATGGACCGGCGCAAGCTGCTGTTCGTCTCGTCCTTCGTCATGTGGGTCGCGACCCTGCTCCTGCTGGCGCAGGCGCTGCTCGGCATCGGCAGCCTCACCCTGATCATGGCGGTCGTCGCGATCCAGGCCATGGGGTTCGCGGTGGCCTCGCCGACCCGCAGCGCGATCATCCCGCGGCTGGTCGACAGGCCCCTCGTCCCGGCGGCCAACACCCTCGCCTTCACCGCCAGCCAGTTCGGGATGCTCGCCGGGCCGCTGTTCGCGGGCGTCCTGCTGGCCCGGTGGAACTACGCGGCCGCCTACGCGCTCGACGCGGTGCTGTTCAGCGTCGTCCTCTACGCGGCGCTCCGGCTGCCGTCGATCCCTCCGCTCGGCGACATCACCGGCTCGCCGGGCCTGCGGTCGGTCATCGACGGGCTCAAGTACCTGGCCACGCAGCCGGTGCTGCTGATGTCGTTCGTCGTCGACATCATCGCGATGGCCGTCGCGATGCCCCGCGCCCTGTTCCCCGAGGTCGCCGATACCCGGTTCGGCGGCGCGGGCGCGGTCGGGTGGCTGTTCGCGGCGATCGCGATCGGCGCGTTCCTCGGCGGGCTGGTGTCGGGCTGGATCGGGCGGGTGCACCGCCAGGGCGTCGCCCTCGTCGTGTCCATCGTGATCTGGGGCCTGGCGGTCGCCGCCGCCGGGCTGACCGGACGGCTCTGGCTCGCGGTCGCGCTGCTGGCCGTCGGCGGAGCGGCGGACCTGGTGTCGGCGGTCTTCCGCCAGTCGATGCTCCAGACGTACGCGCCGGACGAGATGCGCGGGCGGCTGCAGGGCGTGTTCACCGTCGTCGTCGCGGGCGGGCCGCGGCTCGGGGACGTCCGCGCGGGCGCGACCGCGAGCGTCGCGGGTGCGAGCGTGTCCTGGGTCGGCGGCGGCCTGGCCTGCGCGGTCCTGGTGATCGTGGTGGCGTTCGCCGTCCCGGCGCTGCTCCGCTACGACACGCGCACGGCCCAGCCCGTCCCGGTGAAGCCCTGACCGGACGCCGCGGTCCGGCGGGGCGGTTCAGCGGAGGGCGGAGGCGGCCACCTTGAGGTCTTCCACCAAGCCGTCGTACATCGCTTCGCGGTCGTCGGCGCGCAGGACGGCGGACGGGTGGATCGTCGCGACGATCCCGGCGTCGGCGCGTTCCGGTGGCGTGCCGCCGATCTCGCGGCCGGCCGCCGGAGTGCCGATCTTCTCCAGGTCGGGGAGCGGAAGCAGGTGGCCGCGCTGCTTGGTCACCCGGAACGAGGAGCCGAACAGGGCCTTGCCGGCGGTGGCGCCGAGCACGACCACGACGTCCGGGTCCAGGAGGCGCAGTTCGGCCAGCAGCCAGGGGCGGCACGCGCGCATCTCGCCCGCGTTCGGCGGCTCGTGGATGCGCCGCTTGCCGCCCTCCTGCCGCTTGAACTTGAAGTGCTTGACGGCGTTGGTGACGTACACCTCGTCGCGCTCGATCCCGGCCTCCGCCAGCGCCCGGTCGAGGACGCGTCCGGCCGGGCCGACGAACGGCAGGCCCTTGCGGTCCTCCTGGTCACCGGGCTGCTCGCCGACGAACATGACCCGTCCGCCCGGCGAGCCCTCGCCGAAGACGGTCTGGGTGGCGTTCTCGTAGAGGCCGCAGCCGCGGCAGCCGGCCGCCGCGTGGCGGAGCGCGTCGAGATCGGCCCGCTCCTCGGGGGTCTCCGGCAGGAACGGTTCCGCGTCATGGGAAGGTTTCGTGTTCATCTTGCGTTCCCCCGTACCCGGCTTGACGAGGATATTCGTGCGGCCCGGCGACGTGCGTCCACAGCAAGTAGACTCATGGACCATAAGACTGGAGGGAGCTGTGACCTCACACGGCCTGATCGATACCACGGAGATGTACCTCCGGACGGTTTTCGAGCTCGAAGAGGAAGGGATCATTCCCCTTCGTGCGCGCATCGCCGAGCGGCTCTCGCAGAGCGGACCGACAGTGAGCCAGACGGTCGCGCGGATGGAGCGCGACGGGCTGCTGCGGGTCGAGGGCGATCGCCACCTCGAACTGACCGAAAGCGGCCGCGGCCTCGCGACGCGCGTCATGCGCAAGCACCGTCTCGCCGAATGCCTGCTGGTCAACGTCATCGGGCTGCCTTGGGAGGACGTCCACATCGAGGCGTGCCGATGGGAGCACGTGATGTCGGAGGACGTCGAACGCCGCCTCGTCGCGCTGCTGGACAACCCGACCACCTGCCCGCACGGGAACCCGATCCCGGGCCTCACCGAACTCGGCGGGCACGGCGTCGACACCGACACGGCGCCGCTGTCGGTGATGACCGCGGTCGCCAGCCCCGGTGGCGCCGGCGCCGTGATCCAGCGGATCAGCGAACAGGTGCAAAGCGACAGCGACCTGATGCTTAGACTCAAGCAGATAGGGATACAACCGGGACGAGAGGTGACTCTTCGGGCTACCGATGACGGGGTGCGGGTGATCAGTGACGACGAGGCCGACAATCCCGCGACGGAACTGCCGCGCGACATCGCCGAGCACGTTTTCGTCAGCAGGCGCTGACCGAGTCGGCGTGCGTGTCGGCGTCGTGCGAGGCTTCGTCTCGACGGTCTATACCGAAGATCTCCGTGACATCGCGCCTTCCGGGCGTATCCCGGCGGCGGGTTCGTCGTTCAATACGACGAAGGGAACACGCACGATGTCCGTGCCGCGACACCCGGTGATCATCGGGACGGCGGCGCGGACGGGGAGCGCGACTGGCATCGGGATGGGGAGATGAGCCACTGGGGGGAAGTGCCTGACGAGGCCTATCTGCCACCCGAGACCGTCCTGAACCAGATGGAGATGGCGGTCATCGTCTGCGACCGCTTCAGCAACGTCATCTACGGCAACTCCTTCGCGCGGCAGTTGTTCGGGTTCGGCGGCGACGACATCATCGGGCATTCAGTGCTCTCGCTGGGCATCGCCGAAGAGGACCACGAGCAGGCCACCGAGCTGGCCAAGCACGTCCTCAAGGGCGGGGTGTGGGAAGGCACGTTCTGCAACCTGCGCGCGGACGGCACCACCGTCTATACGCGCGCGCACGCCGTGCCGCTGCGGCATCCGTCCGGCGCGGTCGACGGCGTCGTGATCCTCGCGCGGGAGGCGCTGCGCTCCAACCAGCGCGAGCAGGACCGCTACGGCCTGATGGAACGCATCGGCGAGCGGCTGGCCGGTTCACTCGAACTGGAGAGCACGCTGCGGCGCGTCGCCGACACGCTCGTCCCGCAGTTCGCCGACCACTGCTTCATCGACCTCTACAGCGGAGACCGGCTGTACCGGCGGGTGTCGCGGCACGCGGGCGACTGGGAGCCGCCGCCCGGCACCTGGGCCGAGGTCGGCGATCCCGTCTCCTACCCGCGCGGGCACTTCAGCGAGAAGGCGATGAGCCGCCGCGACGCCGTCCTGGTCGAGGACATGATCCAGCACCGGTTCGCCGCGCCGACCGAGTCGTCCCAGCGGCTCGGCAACGAGATGGGCATCACCTCGGTGATCTCGGCGCCGCTGCTGGTGCGCGGCGAGCTGCTCGGCGTGATGAGCCTGGCGCTGTCGAACCTGACCAAGCGGCCCGACCCGCACTACGACGGCTTCGACCGCGACCTGATGGGCGCGATCGGCAGCCGCGTCGCGCTCGCCGTCGACAACGCGCTGCTGTTCGAGGAGGAGCGCGACACCGCGCTCGCGTTCCAGAAGCACCTGCTGCCCGGTGACCGGCCGCCCCCGCTGGACGGCCTGCAGATCGCCTGGCGGTACGAGCCCGCCCGCCCGCTGGAGGCGCACGGGCACGGCATCCAGACGCAGGTCGGCGGCGACTGGTACGACGTGATCCCGCTGTCGGCGGGCCGTGTCGGGCTCGTCATCGGCGACGTCGAGGGCCGCGGGGCCCGCGCGGCCGCGGTGATGGGCCAGCTCCGCGCCGCCCTGCGCGCGTTCGCGCAGGACGACAAACCGCCGGCCGACATACTGCGCAAGCTGGACGAGTGGGTCCGCACGATGACGCGGCCCGAGCGGATGCGGTCCGGCTGGAACAGCGACGACCTCGTCCGGCCGCCGCTCGTGTCCTGCACCTACTTCGTGTACGACGCGTGGTCGCGGGTGCTGGAGTTCGCCAACGCCGGCCACGACCCGCCGCTGCTGATCGTCGACGGCCAGGTCGGCGAGCTGCCGTTCGAGAGCGAGGGCGGCATGCTCGGCCTGCGCGCTCCCGGGATGGGCGGCGAGATCCTCTTCAACGAGGAGACGAGCGAGCTGAAGCCGGGCTCCACGCTCGTCCTCTACACCGACGGCCTCGTCGACCGGCGCCCCAAGGACGACGGCGACTACTACACCCGCGAGGAGTCGCGGGAGATGCTCCGCGCCGCCGTCGCCGAGGTCTCGCGCGGCGGCGTCGAGGCGATCGCCAACGCCGCGTACGAGGCGATTCCCGGCGACATCGACGACGACGTGGCGATCGTCGTGATCCGGACCGCCGGGGACGAGCTGGCCGTCGAGGAGCGCTCGTTCACCGCCGAGCCGATCATGGTGTCGGAGGCCCGGCGGATGGCCGCCGACACGTTCGCGTCCTGGGGGATGCTGGACGAGCAGGCGGAGCTGGCGTGCCTGCTGGTCTCCGAGGTCGTCACCAACGTCGTCCTGCACGCCACCGCCACGCCCGCCCCGCGCCGCGAGATGGTCGTCCCGGTGTCGGCCGGAACCCCCGGGCGCGGCGGCGAGCCGCTCGGCGCACCGCCGCCCGTCCAGTTCAACACCGAGTTCGACACCGGCTCCTACGACGCGGGCTCATATGACGGGGGCTCGTACGACACGGGCTCGCTCGACGGCGACCCGTTCGACGGCGGCGCCTTCTCCGAGGACGACTGGAACCTCGGTGCCGACCTGGGCCGCCGCGAGCCGCCGACCAAGGAGTTCCGGCTTCGCCTCCGCCGCGGCGGCGACGCCATCTGGGTCGAGGTGTTCGACTCCGACATGCGGCTGCCGCGCATCCGCAGCGCGGGCGAGACCGACGAGGGCGGGCGCGGCCTGTACCTGGTCGACCAGCTCGCCACCCGCTGGGGCGCCCGGCCGACGCCGGACGGCAAGGCCGTCTGGTTCGAGCTGCCGCTGACCCCCTGACGGCCAGGGCCTGGACGAAGCGGACCGCGCGCCGGCCGACCTGGCCGCGGACCGCTTCACCGGCGCCGCCGTCCTCGTCCCCTAGGCGGGGGCGGTTCAGGGGATGGGTTCGGCGGCGACGTGAGCCCATGACTGGGTGAACCAGAGCTCGCCGCTGATGATGCGGGGTTTCGCTCCGGTGCGCCGGCCGCCGTCGACCTCATCGATCAGCGCGGTGCGGATGCGGTCGGCCGTCGCGTCGTCGCAGGACCCGGTGAGCCACGGCTCCACGGGACGCTCCACGGTGAACACGTCGAGCCGGCGGATGCTGCCGCCCGCCGAGGTGATCATCTCGGTGAGCCGGGCGATCGACGGGGTACCGGGATGGTCGGGGTCGCGGAGCCGCTGGATGCGGTCGCGTTCGGGTCCGGCGAGGTTGCCGCGCACCAGATCGGCGATGACGACCCGTCCGCCGGGGCGGCACACCCGCAGCAGTTCGCGCAGCACGTGGTCGGGGTCGCCCAGGTTGTAGAGCGAGAATCTGGCCGTCACCAGGGAGAACGCGTTGTCCCTGTACGGCAGTGCGGCGGCGTCCGCCTTCACCGTGGTGCGGTCGGGGCCCAGCGGATGCGGTATGCGGTCCTCGCGCGTCGTGGACGCCGGGGGCGAGTCGCCGTCGGTGATCCGTACCGGACCGGTCCCGAACTCCACCGTCGACATCCGCGCGAAAGCGCCGGAGGAGCTGGATGATCCGGACAGTACAGGTGTTCCGGACGCGGGCATGGCGTCCACGGCGGTCATGTGGCGCACCCGCGGGCCGAGTGCCGCGGGCATCGGGCCGTGACCGCGCGCCACGTCGAGGCACACGTCGTCCCGCGCGGGTTCGACGAACTCCAGCAGCCGCCTCAGATGCGGGGCGATCGCCCCGCCGGTCTCCTCGGTCGCGGTGGCCGGACGCGGCACTGAACAGTTTTCATCCGGCCTGGCGCCGGGGGTCTTGACCGGTGCAGGCGACCGAGGATGAAAATTGCTCACGGGGTGACTCCCTCGGCTCGGGCCGGCTT
This sequence comes from Actinomadura sp. 7K507, assembly GCF_004348425.1. Classification (GTDB taxonomy): domain Bacteria; phylum Actinomycetota; class Actinomycetes; order Streptosporangiales; family Streptosporangiaceae; genus Spirillospora. Next base: position 5,252 of record NZ_SMKK01000241.1, on the reverse strand, counting down.
CGCCGGACGGGGTACCGCTCGCGTCCGCCGCGCGGGGCAGGGGCCCGGGCACCCGGGTCGTCCGGGCGCCGCACGTCTGCCTCGGCGGGGGCGTTGAACGGGCGTGAAGCCGGTTTCGCCAGTTATGACTCCCCGTCGAGGCGGTAAGTTCGGGGCCGGACGGACACAAATTCGTCCCATCTTCGCCGCCCGGCCCGGGGATGCCGCCTCGCCCGGTCCGTCACCCGTTCAGGTGCTGCCCGTACAACGCCAGCACCACCAGGACGAACACGATGATCACCGCGAGCCGGGTGGGCATGGGCAGCCGGAGGCGCACCGCTGCCCAGCGAACGCAGAACGCGGCGAGCAGTGACACGACGATGAGGCTGAGAATGCCTTCCATGGTCACCTTCGTAGTCGGGGGGAGTGCCGCCTCTTGCCACGATAGACGCGTAAGGAACGGGTTACCCGCCGGTCGCGCCCGGGAGGGGGCCAGATAATCTCCCCTTGTGGCAGATGTGAAGGAAACAGACGAGCGCGACAAGCTCGACGGCATGATGACGAACATGGCGCGCGGGCGGGTCGCCCTCGGCGTCGCGGCGATCGCCGCACCCGGACTGACCGTGAAGGCCATGGGGATGGGCGGCGGCACCGACACGGGCCGCGACTACCTGGTCAGGGCGTTCGGCGCGCGGGAGATCGCGCTCGGCGCCGGCTACCTGCTCAGCCGGGACGACTCCGGACGCCGGCTGTTCGCCCGGCTCGGCCTCGCCGTCGACACCCTCGACCTCGTGAGCGGCCTGAAGACGCGCTCGGGGCTGCCGCTGTGGGTCACCGCCGGGGCCGTGGGCATCGCCGGCAGCGCCGCCGGGCTCGGTGCGGCGAAGGTCGTCCGCGACATCATGAGCTGACCCGGCCCGGGATCGCGCCCCCGGCGGCCGGTGATCTCCTACGGCTGATGGGTAGTTCTCCCCAGTCCGCGTACTGACGCTTCAGCGTGGCGGGGGGCTGCATGACTGCGGGGACGGCGGCGCAGGACGAGCGGGTCATGCCCAAAGGCAGGGACCTGTACGTCGTCCTCGGCGCGCTCATGCTGGCCATGCTGCTGGCCGCGCTCGACCAGACGATCGTGTCCACGGCGCTGCCGACGATCGTCAGCGAGCTCGGCGGGCTCAACCACCTGTCGTGGGTCGTGACGGCGTACCTGCTCGCCGCGACGGCCTCGACGCCGCTGTGGGGCAAGCTCGGCGACCAGTACGGGCGCAAGCGGCTCTTCCAGACGTCGATCGTCATCTTCCTGATCGGGTCGGCGCTGTGCGGTCTGTCGCGGGACATGATGGAGCTGATCGTGTTCCGCGCCATGCAGGGCCTCGGCGGGGGCGGGCTGATGGTGCTCGTCGTCGCGATCGTCGGGGACGTGGTGCCGCCGCGCGAACGCGGCCGCTACCAGGGGCTGTTCGGCGCCGTCTTCGGGGTGTCCAGCGTGTGCGGCCCGCTGCTCGGAGGCTGGTTCGTCGACAACCTCTCGTGGCGCTGGGTGTTCTACATCAACCTGCCCATCGGCGTCCTCGCGCTGCTGGTCATCGCCGCCGTGCTGCCCCGGACCGGCGAGCGCGAACGGCACCGCATCGACTACCTGGGCACGCTGCTGATCGTCGGCTGGGCGGTCGGCCTGGTCCTGGTGACGACCTGGGGCGGGACGACCTACGACTGGATCTCCGCGCCGATCATCGGGCTCGCCGCGGGGTCCGTCGCGCTGATCGGGGTCTGGGTGCTGGTCGAGCGCCGCGCCGCCGAGCCGATCATGCCGCCGCGGCTGCTCACCGACCGGGTGTTCGCGATCGGCTCGGCCGTGAGCTTCGCGGTCGGGTTCGCGATGTTCGGCGCGCTGACGTTCCTGCCGATCCTCCTGCAGGTGGTGCACGGCATCTCGCCCACGCTGTCCGGTGTGCACCTGCTGCCGATGATGCTCGGCATGCTGGCCAGCTCGATCGGCTCGGGGCAGCTGATCACCCGCTACGGCCGCTACAAGGTCTTCCCGGTGGCCGGTACCCCGATCATCGCGCTGGCGCTGTACCTGTGCTCGCGGCTGGACGAGAACGCGTCCACGCTGTCGATGAGCCTGCGGTTCGCGCTGCTCGGCTTCGGGCTCGGCCTGGTCTTGCAGGTGCTGGTCATCGCCGTCCAGAACGCCGTGTCGTACGGGGATCTCGGCGCGGCCACGTCGGGCGTCACGTTCTTCCGGCAGATCGGCGGGTCGTTCGGGGTCGCGGTGTTCGGCTCGATCTTCAGCAACCAGCTCGCCGGTCATGTGGAGGATCTGGCGCGGATCCTGCCGCCCGGGTTCGATCCGTCGGCCGTCCAGGGCAATCCTCAGCTCCTCGACCGGTATCCAGCCGAGGTGCAGCAGGGCGTCCTGCACGCTTACGCGGAATCGATCAGCTCGGTGTTCTTCTGGGCCGTGCCAGTAGTGGCCATCGGGTGCCTGCTGACGTTGTTCTTGCGTGAGGTCCCGCTCAGGGCGACGTCGCAGACGCACGACTACGGCGAAGGCTTCGGTGCGGCACCGACCGTCCGTTCGTCCAGGCACGAGATCGAGCGTGCGTTGAGCGAGCTCATGCGCAAGGACGTGAAGGCCCTCCAGCTCTACGAGCGGCTCGGCGCCGTCGCGGGGGTCGCGCTTCCGGCCGGGAGCGTGTGGGCGCTCTGCCGGATCGCCAAGGACGGGACCGTCAGGGGCCAGGACCTCGCAGAACGCGCCGGTGTCCCGATCGAGTACGGCCGCCCCTACGTCGACCGGCTCGTCGACGCGGGCTACGTCCGGCGCCGGGACGGAACCCTCGCCATCACCGGTACCGGCCAGGACGCGGCCGGACGGCTCTTCGACGCGCGCCGGGAGGGCCTGGCCCGGCATGTGGACGGCTGGTCGCCCGAGGACCACCCGGAACTGGCGGACGTGCTGACCAGGCTGGCGGAGGCGTCCCTCGGCGACGATGCGGACGGCGGGATCCTCCGAGCCGACCCCGGCCCCGAGCCCACCGGGAGCCGTGCCTAAGGTGGCCCGAGACTCAGCTCACATGGCGTTGCATCGCGAGCGATGTAATCTCATACTGACTGACCGAATCTCACTCGGTTTCGGGACGGAACCCCAAAATTTGGAGGCGTAGTGGCCGAGGCGTACATCGTCGGCGCGGTCCGTACCCCCGTCGGTACCAAGAAGGGCGCCCTGAAGGACGTCCACCCCGCCGACCTCGGGGCCCACGTGCTCAAGGAGCTCGTCAACCGCACCGGCGTCGACCCCTCCGCGGTCGAAGACAACATCATGGGCTGCGTCATGCAGGTCGGCCCGCAGTCCCTCGACATCTCGCGCACCGCGTGGCTGTCGGCGGGCCTGCCGGACACCGTGCCCGGCGTGACCATCGACCGGCAGTGCGGATCGTCCCAGCAGGCGATCCACTTCGCCGCGCAGGGCGTCCTGTCCGGCACCCAGGACCTCGTCGTCGCGTCCGGTGTCGAGCAGATGGCCATCGTCCCGATGGGCTCGTCCGTCGCGATGGCCATGGAGAAGGGCATGCCCTTCCCGTACGGCGACGGCTGGGCCGAGCGGTACGGCCAGCAGGAGATCTCCCAGTTCCGCGGCGCGCAGCTGATGGCCGAGAAGTGGGGCCTCAAGCGCCAGGACCTCGAGGAGTTCGCCCTCGAAAGCCACAAGCGCGCCAGCAAGGCCATCGAGGCGGGTCACTTCGACCGGGAGATCGCTCCCCTCGCCGGCCTGTCCAAGGACGAGGGCGCCCGCCCCGACACCACGATGGAGAAGATGGCCGGGCTGAACCCCCTCCGTGAGGGCTGGGACATCACCGCCGCCGTCGCCTCGCAGATCTCCGTCGGCGCGTCCGCGCTGCTCATCGCGTCCGAAGAGGCCGTCAAGCGGCACAACCTGACGCCCCGCGCCCGCATCCACACCCTCTCGGTCGTCGGCTCGGACCCGGTCTACATGCTGACGGGCCCGATCCCCGCGACCGAGAAGGCCCTGTCGCGCGGCGGCCTGAAGATCGACGACATCGACGTCTTCGAGGTGAACGAGGCGTTCGCCCCGGTGCCGATGGCCTGGGCCAAGGACACCGGCGCGTCCCTGGAGAAGACCAACCCGAACGGCGGCGCGATCGCCCTCGGCCACCCGCTCGGCGCCACCGGCGGCATCCTGATGACCAAGCTGCTGCACGAGCTGGAGCGCACCGGCACCCGCTACGGCCTCCAGACCATGTGCGAGGGCGGCGGCCAGGCCAACGCGACGATCATCGAGCGCGTCTAGCCTCGCTTCGTCTACTGCCCCTTGGAACGACGCCTCCGGGCCGCTCCGAGGGGCAGTAACGTGTTCGCGGTCCGGTGTGGACGCGTGGCCGGGGAAGGGGCTGGGGCATGTACGAGACGATCCTTTACGAGGTCGCGGATCGGGTCGCCCGGATCACCCTGAACCGGCCCGAAGCGCGCAACGCCCTCAGCGACCGTATGACGGACGAGCTTCTCGAAGCGTTCGAGCGCGCCAAGGCCGACCCGGACGTACGGGTCATCGTGCTGACGGGATCGGGCGATCGGGCGTTCTGCGCGGGCGCCGACCTCGGCGGGCTGAGCGAGAACGGTCTCGCCTCTCCCGGCGCGATCCGGGAGAGCGCGCCGTTCCGCCTGTTCACCGCGTTCCCGAAGCTCGGCAAGCCCATCATCGCGCGGCTCGCCGGGCACGCCGTCGCGGGCGGCCTGGGCCTGGCCGCCGCGTGCGACCTCGTGATCGCCGCGGACGACGTCAAGCTCGCCACCCCGGAGGTCAACGTCGGCCTCTGGCCCATGATGATCATGGCGATCATCAACCGGAACGTCGCGCCCAAGCACGCGTTCAAGCTCTACTACACCGGCTCCCGCGTCACCGCCGCCGAGGGCCGCGAGATCGGCCTGGTGACCGAGGTGGTCCCCCGCGACGAGCTGGACGCCCGCGTGGACGAGCTGGCGGGCGCCATCGCGTCCAAGAGCCCGCTGGGCCTGCGCCGGGGACGCGACGCCTTCTTCGCCGTCGAAGGCCGCCCCCTCGAAGACCAGGTCGCCCACCTGCTGGGCGAGCTCGTCGAACTGGCCGCCACCGAGGACGCCCGGGAAGGCATCACCGCCTTCATGGAGAACCGCCCCCCGGACTTCCGCGGCCGCTGAACCCCACTGAGCCTCCCGGCCGCCGGTAGGTGGGCTATGTCGTTCAGCGGGTGGGCGGGTAGCCGCCTGTGGGG
>NZ_SMKK01000240.1 GCF_004348425.1 Actinomadura sp. 7K507 | reverse complement strand
GGCAGGGGGGAAGCGGCGGGCGCGGTGATGTGCACCCCGCCGGCGATGGACCCGGCCTGGACACTGGATCCCGCTATCCGTCCCGTCAGTTCGTTGGTCCACCGGTCCCGTTCGTCGGGAGAGTGCACGTTCTTATCCATCCCATTTTGGCTCGGTGGCGCGTTGATCGCCCGTTTTATGGTTAACGTACCTGGACGTCTGGTTTAAGGTAACAGTGAGCGGTGTTTGCAATTTTGGTCATGCCGTTTATGGGGTACTGGTCAGAATGGTGATTGTCCGTGCTTGTCCAGGCGTGGTGAACTGGGGCGGTGACAGATCCGATGACCGTGGCCATCGCCACCGCCATGGCCGGCAAGGCCGTGGAGGTGGCCGGGGAGCCGGTCCGGGCCGCCGTCGCCGAGCTGTCGCGGCGGGTTCGCGAGCGGCTTCGGGGGAGTCCGTCCGGGGACGAGGCCCTGGAGAGGGCCACCGGCGACCCGACGCCCGAGAGGGTCGCGACCCTCGCCTCCGCCATCGAGCACCTCATGGCCGATGACCCCGGGTTCGGGGCGGAGGCGCGCAACCTGTGGAACCAGGCGCAGACCAACGCCGCCGCCACGGGCGACGGCGTGGTCAACGTCCTCAACGGCCAGGCGGGCCGGGTCGTTCAGTTCCGCGACGTGCACGGAGACGTGAACATCGGCTGACGCGGGTCCGGCCACGGGTTCGGGCGACAGGTTCAGGCGACGGGTCCGGGCGGCGGGTTCAGGCTTCGGTGGCGCCGGTCAGGCCGTAGCGTTCCTGGTCGCAGGGGCGGGGGGACTCGGGGCCGTCGCGGCCGAGGCGGAGTACCTGGCAGACGCGGACGATGCGGAACTCGCGCCCGCGGACGGTGATGCGGTGGCCGGGGGCCGCCTTGATCTCGGTGGCGAGCGCGGTCCACTCGTCGAGTTCGGCGGCGGTGGCGGGGTCGCCCTGGAACTCGCGGAGCCGGGGGAGCAGGAGGGTGAAGTGCCCGGCCAGCCGGTCGCGCGCCTCGTCCGGGGTGTCCGCGCCGGTGAGCGGCGCCCACGCGTCGCCGTCGATCTCCAGGACGATGAAGGTGGGCGGGAGCAGCACGACACCGGGATGCGTCTGGATCGCGTGCCGGGCCTCGGCGCGGACCTCGTCGGGGACGCTGCCGGGGACGGGCATGCGCGCGACCAGGTTCAGGCGGAGCTGCGCCTCCCACTGCCCGCACGGCGCCGGAGGGTCGATCAGGTGGTCGCGCAGCAGGCCGTCGGCGGCGAGGTCGGCGTCGGTGGAGCGGGGCGGCTCCATGATCCGGTCGCCGATCAGGATGAACTTCTCGACCCGGATGATCCGGTACCGGCGGTCACCGATCTCCCACTCGTCCTTCGCGAGCTGCTCGCCGTCCTCGGGGTCGAGCCGGGCGGCGGCCGCCAGCATGGCTTCGGCGGTTGCGGGGTCCTTTTCCGCGGACGCTTCCGTCCGGAGGTCGATGGCCAGGCCGTAGCGGGCCGCGGACGGGTCATCGGAGCCGAGACATCCGATTCTCCACTCTTTTCCGATTTGCACTGCATGCCCAAAAGTGGGGGAGCCGGCGGGCAGAATCTTCGGATATCGCAGGATCCGCTCGCCGAGTTCCCGGTCGCGCACCGCCGCGACCGGGTCGAGCTCGGCGACCACGTTGATGTGGTCGTACCCGTGCATCAGCGGGAAGGTCATGCCCGCATACTGGTCGCACGGCCCGCTTTCCCGCACGATTTTCGCGATATCGAGCGGCCTGCCTCGCGGCAATTAAGTGGAAAAGGGCGTTTTGGTGGGCGGCGGGTGGCGCGGCTCAGTTGCCGGACGATTCCGATGCCGTAGAAGGTTTCGCTTCCTCGGGCGGTATCGGTGACCCGGGCGATCCGGATTTGCCGGATGGCGGCGAGTCTTTCGCCTTGCCGTCCGGGTCGTCGCCATTGTCGTCATTGTCGAACCAGGCGGGGACCTCGCGTGCGCTGTCGAAGCCTTTCGCCACGATGACGTCGGTGGACGAGTGCGCCAGGATCGACAGCGCGATCGTCGCGGCGACGAGGTGGAAGATCTGGTCGCCGGCCGCGATCCCCGATTTCAGGACGATCAGCCCGTACACGACCGAGGCGAACCCCTTGGGCCCGAACCACATCGCCGCGACCTGTTCCCGGGTGCTCAGCTTCGAGCGCAGGAACGACACCCATAGCGCCACCGGACGCGCGACCACGAGCGCCAGTACCGCGAACAGCCAGCCCGACCAGCCGACCTCGCCGAGGAACGTCGGCGACAGCAACGCGCCGAACACCAGCAGCGCGGCGAGCTTCAACAGCTCGGCGATCAACTCGCCGAACTCCTCGAACGACTCCTTGTAGTGGTCGCCGACGGTCGCGACCGTCACCCCGGCCGCGAACGCGGCGATGTACAGGTTGCCGTGCGTGGCCATGGACAGCGCGAGCACGAGCATCCCGATCGCGAGGGCGTTCAACGGCTCGAACTTGGGCGCCACCGCGAACAGCCGGGTGCGTTCCAGCGCCAGCGCGGCCAGCGGTACCGCCACACCGATGACCAGCCCGAGCACCAGCTCCAGCGCCAGATCGTCGATGTGCAGGTCCCCCGTGTCCTGGGCGATCGCCAGGAAGATGATCACGAACGGCAGGGCGATCCCGTCGTTGACCCCGGACTCGGTGTTCAGCAGGCGGCGCAGCCGGGGCGGCACCTTCTCGTTGCCGATCAGCGCCGCCGCGAACACCGGGTCGGTCGGGGCGAGCACGGCCCCGATCAGCAGCGACTCGATCCAGCCGAGCCCCATCACGTAGTGCGCGAGGGCGGCGGTGATGAGCAGCGTGAGGGGTAGGCCCCCGATCAGCGCCCGTCCCGGCAGCCGCCAGGCGCTGCGCACCTCCTTCCAGCCGGCGTGCATCCCGTCGGTGAAGAGCACCGCGAACAGCGCGAGCTGGGCGAGCGTGTTGACGATCTCGTCGTCGGGGCTCAGGTGCAGGACGTCCCCGACGCCTTCGCCCAGCAGGAAGCCGCCCGCCAGGAACAGGACGGCCGTCGACAGGACGGTGCGGTGGACGAAGGCGGACACCAGCACCGCGAGCAGCAACAGGGCGGCGAAAACCAGCAGGAGAGTCGTCATAACCGGGATCTTTCAGACATCGACGGACGTTCATGCCGACCGGACAAAACCCCGGCGCATCAGGGCATGACTTTAACGGGCATGCTCCCGCCGCTGTAACCCCGGCTCGTCACGTACGCGCCGACCGGGCGCGTTCCAGCCAGGTGGGACGCCCGCCGCTGAGATGCCGGGCGGTGTTGATGAGCCCGACATGGGAGTACGCCTGCGGGGTGTTGCCCACCTGCCGCCCGGCGGCGGTGTCGTACTCCTCGCTGAGCAGGCCCAGGTCGTTGCGCAGGTTCAGCAGCCGGTGGAACAGGTCGGCGGCCTGCTTCGTCCGGCCGATGCCGTGCAGGGCGTCCGCCAGCCAGAACGTGCACACCAGGAACGCGCCCTCGTCCCCGGGAAGCCCGTCCACGCCGCCGTCGGTGCCTGTGTCGGTGTCGCAGCACGAACCCGTCCCGGTACAGCTCCCGCTGGACGGCCTCGACGGTCCCGACTACGCGCGGGTCGTTCCACTGCAGGAAGCCGACCTGGGGGATGAGCAGCAGCGCCGCGTCCAGCCCGCGGGAGCCGTAGAACTGGGTGAACGTGCCGCGGTCCGGGTCGTAGCCGTGCTCGCACACGTCGGCGTGGATCCGTTCCCGCAGCGCCTTCCACTTGCCGGCCGGCCCGTCCAGACCGAACTGCTCCACCGCCTGGACGGCCCGGTCGGCACCCGTCCACGCGAGCACCTTGGAATGCACGAAGTGGCGCCGGTCGCCCCGCACCTCCCAGAGGCTGTTGTCGGGGTCGTTCCAGTGCCCTTCGAGGAAGTCCATCAGGGCGACCTGGAGGTCCCAGGCGTTCTCGTCCATCCCGATGCCCGCCTCCCGCGCCAGATGCAGGCCGTCCAGCACCTCGCCCCAGGTGTCGAGCTGGAACTGGCCGGACGCGGCGCGTAGTCGTAGTCGCGCATCCATTCCGACCAGAACAGCTCCGTGTCCCTCAGTGCGCGCTCGGCCTCCACCGCCGTGGGACGCGGCTTGTGCGACGCCATGTACGTCAGGACGAACGGGACGCGCTCCCCGGCGGCCACGGTGAAGTCGCCGTACGTGGTCAGGTCCCGGCCCCGGAGCTCGACGGGCGTCTTCAGCCACGCGGCGTCCGGGCCCGCGATCGCGTTCCGCTCACCCTCGATGTGCCGCACCCACGGCACGATCCGCCCGTAGTCGAACCGCAGCCGCAGCGCCATGTGCATCGGCACCCGCCCGCTGACGCCCTCCACGATCCGGACGACGTCGGCGGCCTCGCCCCGCGGCGGCATGAAGTCGATCAGCCGGACGGTGCCCTCCGGCGTCTCCCATTCCGACTCCAGGATCAGCGTGTCGCCCCGGTACCGCCGCCGTCTGCGTGTCCCCGAGCAGCCCGTAATCCTCGATCCGCAGCGCCACCCGCGCACCCCCTCACCCGTCCCGCTTCCTCCGACGTACCCGTGATGGTGAATGTATGTGCCCCCGCCGGGCCCTCCATGGAATCGCACCGGCCCTGGAAACCACCGGCTCTGGAAACCACCGGCACGGCGGCCTGGGAGCTGCCGCCGTGCCGGGTGTCCGGGGATGTTCGGTTCTGGAGGGGTGGGTCAGGGTGTGTCGCAGGCGAGGCCGGGGTCGGACACGTTCCCGTCCGGCGCGTTCACGGTGAACCCGAAGGAGGCGGACGCGCCCGGTGCCAGGCTGGAGTTCCAGCCCGCCGGCTTGACCGTGACGGTGCTGCCGTTCTCCGTCGGCCTGCCGTTCCAGAGGGCGGCCACATCCTGGCCGGAGTTCATGGTCAGGACGGCCGTCCACGAGCTGACCGAGCCGCCGCCGGCGGTGATGGTGACCCGGCCGTTGAAGCCCGTGCCCCACTGCGCGGTGCGGGTGTAGGCGCAGGTGACGCTTCCGTCGCCGCCACCCCCGTCGCCGCCGCCGGGATCACCGCCGAGGGCTTCGAGTGTCGCGTCGTAAGCGGGCTTCTTGCCGTAGTCGTCGTCGAACAGCAGCGCCGCGCCCTCGCCTTCGAAGACGTCGGGAACCCAGGAGTACTTGTCGGTCACGCCCCAGACGGTGATGCCCTTGCAGGCGGCCACGGCCACGCAGGCGGAGGTCACGGCGCGGTAGTCATCGGCCTGCTGGGCGAGCTTCGCGCTGTCCGGCGGGGTCTGCATCCGGATGTCCAGCTCGGTGATGTAGACCTTCACGCCGAGGTCGGCGAAGCGCTGGATGTTGGCCTGGATGTCACCCGGGACGCTGCCCACGATCAGGTGCGCCTGGAGCCCGACGCAGTCGATCGGGACGCCGCGGCGCTTGAAGTCCTGGACCATGGCGTAGACGGCGTCGCTCTTCGCGTTCCGCCCGTCGATGTTGTAGTCGTTGTAGCAGAGCTCGGCGCCGGGGTCGGCCGCGCGGGCGGCCCGGAAGGCCTCCTCGATGTAGTCGTCGCCGATGACGCGCTGGAACACGGTGTCGCGCCGCGCGCCCGACCCGTCCAGGAACGCCTCGTTCACGACGTCCCAGTACTCGAGGTCGCCGCGGAAGTGGCCGGCGACGTTCGAGATGTGGTTGCGCATGACGTCCAGCAGCTCGGTGCGCGAGGAGATGTCCTCGACCCAGCCGGGCAGCTGGCTGTGCCAGACGAGGGTGTGCCCGCGCACCGCCATTCCCTGGGACCGGGCGTGGCCGACGTGCTGGTCGGCCGCGCCGTAGCCGAACGAGTTCCGGGACGGCTCGGTGGTCTCCCACTTCATCTCGTTCTCGGGCGTGAGCTGGTTGAACTCACGGTTGAGCGTTTCGGTGTAGGCCGCCTCGCCCAGGTGGTTCTGGGCCGCGGCGGTACCGAAGACGATGCCCTTGGCGGCGGCCGCCTCCTTGAGCGTGCCGGGTGCCGCCGATGCCGGGAGCGCGGCGGCCACCAGCATCGCCAGGAACAGCGTCGCCGCTCCAAGCACCGCGATGAGTGCCCTTCTCATGGTTTCGTTCCTCCTCGGGGGCGGGGCCCTGTCCGGGCCCTATGAAGGGGCGAATGAGACGGTCAGCGGAGCCCGGCCCTGCGGCTTTCGGGGGGCCCGAGATAGGAGGTTCTGAGTCCTCCGGTGTCGACCACGAGTTTCTGCAGGACGACGGTCGGGTCGACCATCCAGAACTTCAGGGTGTGCGTCCCCGGTTCGGTGATCGTGTGCGTCGTGACCGTGCGGTTGACGTTGTCGGAGGTGTTCCTTTCCCACTGCTTGTTCATCGTCGTGTCGTTCGCGCCGGTCGCCTCGGTGATGTTCACGACCTGCGGCTCCTGGTCGTCGACCGAAATGGCGTATTCCAGTCCTTCGGTCGACAGGACGCTGTTCCTCGGCGACAGATGGGCCCAGATCTTCACCGGCCCGGTGGTGGTCAGCGTCATGTCGTATTCGAGGCGTGGGCCCTTGCCCGGCTCCTGGCCGGGCGCGGTGACGGGGAACGGCTCCATTCCGGCGTCCGTGCGGCCGATTCCCGGGATCCGCTTCCACCGGGCGCCGTCCGTGCGGGTGGCGCGGGTGTAGCCGTCGGCGTCCATGGAGACGTAGCCGCCGGCCTCCAGGAAACCGCGGGGCTCGAACGATTCCGGCTTGTCGACGGCCGCCTGGACGGTCACCGTGCGGCCGCCGGCTCCGGAGATCTCGATGGGCACGCGGCTGGTTCCCTTGGGCGCACGCCGCCAGTCGATCCACACCGTCGCCCGTACCTGCTTGTCGACGCGGCCCTTGGCGCGGGTGACCTTCACCCAGGGCTTGCCGGGGGTGATCCGGTAGTCGAAGGGGTCGGTGCCGCGGTTGAACACCTCGATGTACTGCCGGGGTCCGCTCTGGTACGGGCTGAACTCCGGAAGGACGGGGTCGGACTCCGCTTCCGGCCACCACTTGTCGGAACCGTCGATGGCCACGCCCATCTCGGAGCCGTCCGGCACATCGATCCGCTCGAGCTCGGGGAAGATCTTGTCCGGCAGGGCTATGTGGTTCTCTTCGGGCTGCTGCCAGGGCGCGTTCGGCCCGTAGCGCTCCACGTCCCCGTAACCGATCTTCGGCTGGCTCTGGAAGCCGTTCCATTTCCCGCCGGCGAGTTCGTTGTCGTAGTAGTTCGACATCGCCTGGTCCTCGTCGAACCGGGCTTCGGCGAGGTCGGCCTGGTCGTTGGTGGCCGCCCGCCCCTGCTCCGCGTAGAGGATGTTCGTGAACTCGGCCTTTCGCAGCTCGTACAGGTTGGCCGTCGCCTTCACCCGGTAGTGGACGAGCTGGTAGTAGGCGTCCCGGTACTCCTCGGGCAATCGGCGGCGTATCCGCTCGGCCTTTCCGGCGAGCCGCCGCCACCGCGCGGTGACCCTGTCCATCTCCCGGTACCGGTTCAGGTGGAAGGGCGTCTCCTCGTCGTCGTAGACGACCGCGGACGGGTCGGTGGACAGGTCCTTCTCCGGGTCGACGGTGATGCGGCGGTTGAGCAGTTCCGGCTTGCGGAGCGCCTGGAGGTCGCCGTAGCCGTTGAGCACCTCGGCGATCTCGTCCGCCTGCCCGTGCCCGAAGTTCTGCGCGGCGAACTGCCGCTCCCATTCGCCGAGCTTGTGCAGGGGCCAGCGGTCCGGGTCCCAGGCGTAGTCGAGGAAGAACTGCAGCGGAAGCTCGTTGCTCTTCATGTCGCCGACGTTCGCGACCCACAGATTCCGGATGCCGTACTGGTAGGACTGGTGGAGCTGCTCCCACGTGTTGGTGAGCTGCGCGGTGTCGACCCACTTGTAGTTGCGGCCGCCGCCCACGTAGTCGAAGTGGTAGTAGAGCCCGTAGCCGCCGGCGCGCTCCGGAAGGTCCCGCTCGGGCATCTTGCGCATGTTGCCCCAGTTGTCGTCGGTGAAGACGACGGTCACGTCGTCGGGGACGCGCATGCCCCGGTCCCAGTACCGCTGGACCTCCTTGTAGAGCGTCCAGACCTGCGGGGTCTCGGACGCCGCCTTGCCGGTGACCGCCTCGAGGATCTCGCGCTCGCCGGCGATGATGTCCTGCATCAGCTCGATGCCGTCGCCGTCCGGCAGGCTGACATCGCCGTTGCCGCGCATGCCGATGGTCACGACGCCCTCGAAGTCCTCGTCGACCATCCGCTCGACGCCGTCGCGCCAGTACTTCTTGATGGCGCCGGCGTTCCGGCGGAAACTCCACTCGCCCGTCCCGCCGTACGGGTCGCCGCCGGGCTTGGTGATGTTGCCGTCCTCGTCGCGCTCCGCGGGGACGGCGTGCCGGTTCCATTCCTCGATGCCGCGCATCATCGGCGCCTCGTGGGACGTCCCCATGACCACGCCGTACTTCTTCGCGGTCGCGTGGTTCAGCGGGTCGTCCTCGGCGAAGGCGCGTCCCCACACCGCCGGCCACAGGTAGTTGGCCTTCAGCCGCAGCATCGTCTCGAAGATCTTGGCGTAGAACTCGTGGTTGAAGCCGTTGGGATAGCCCTCGGCCTTCCCCTCGCCGAAGAACTTCGGTGCCCACCGGTTCAGTGCCGGGTTCTCGTCGTTGATGAAGAAGCCCCGGTACTTCACGGCCGGTGTGCCCTGGGTGTGGCGGCCGGGCTTCACGTAGACCTCGTCCCGCTGCCGCGACGGGACGTCGGCCCAGAAGTACCAGGGGGAGACGCCGATGTTCCTTGAGACGTCGTAGGCCCCGTAGACGGTGCCGCGCTGGTCGCTGCCGGCGATGACGAACGCGCGGCGGACGCCCGGCACCGGGTTCTCCACCACCTGTTCGAGCGTGGTCTCCCACTTGCCCTCGATGCCCTTCACGTCCAGCTTCCCGGACGAGACGAGCCGGTCGATGAGCGGGCTCTTGCCGATCGTGCCGATGATGACGACGGCGCTTTCCCGCGGGACCTCGCCGCCGGCCGACAGTCCGGGGCGCTCGCCGGTCACCCGCTCGATGTCGGAGCGCAGATCCCCGGCCACCCGCACGACGCCCTCGAAGTCGGCGTCGCTGACGACCAGCGGTGCGGCCTTGCCGTCCGCGACCAGGGGGAAGTATCCGCGCCCGTCCTGGAACGAGATATAGGACGAGGGGTCCGCGGGCCTGTCATGGCCCGTTCCCGGGCGCCCACCTCCCCGGTCCGCCGCGGCGGGCGAGGCGGTGAAGGCGATGAAGGTGGGGACGAGGGCCAGGAGCAACTTCCACATCCGACGCGATTCACCCATCGGCTGTCTCCTCACTACGGGAGCGTCATGACTTCGAAACATTTCGCTATATTTCGAGAGTCGACAGGAAAGTAACCCCGGGAACCTCTTTCGTCAACCAGCCGTCGACCACCGGATTTCGTCTGACATCTGCCTGGCGCTTCGGCTGTCACGCATCCGGCAAAGGCCGGTGGCTCTGATCAGCGTGCACGTAACAGCGGGGCCGTCTTTCGAAACATTTCGAAGGGCGCTTGGTGATCTTCCAGGGCGGATCGAGACCGACTCTGCGCATTTCGCCGCGCGGCGCGAAGGGAGCGCAATAAGATCCTTTACAGCGGCCGCGGTTCCTCGCGGTGGTGGTCGGCGAGCGCGCTAGAGAGGCCTCGAACTGTGACCAACGACGAGCAGACTCCCGTCGAACTGAACGTGGACGTCGCTCATCCCGCCCGGATGTACGACTACTACCTGGGCGGGAAGGACAACTACGAGGCCGACCGCGCCGCCGCCGAAGCGTCCCTGGAGGCCGCGCCCGAGATCCGCGCCATCGCGCGGGAGAACCGCGCCTTCCTGCACCGCGCCGTCCGCCACCTGGTGCACTCCGGCGTCAGGCAGTTCCTCGACCTCGGCGCCGGGCTGCCGACCCAGCGCAACGTCCACGAGGCCGCCCAGGAGATCGCGCCCGACACCCGCGTCGTCTACGTCGACAACGACCCCATCGTCCTCGTGCACGCGCGGGCGCTGCTGAGCGGGCGCGGGCTGGGCCGGACGGCCGTCGTCCAGGCCGACGTCCGCGACACCCCGGCGATCCTCGCCGACGAGCAGGTGCGCTCACTGATCGACTTCGACCAGCCGCTCGCGATCATGCTCGTCTCGGTGCTCCAGTTCGTCCCCGACGTCGAGCCGCAGGACGTCGTCACCCCGCTGCGGGACGCGATGGCCCAGGGCGGCTACCTGGTCGTGTCGCACCCCACGCAGGACTTCCGCGCCAGCCAGGTCGACCAGGTCGCCAGCACCTACACCCGCGCCAAGGCCCCCGCCGTGCCGCGGCGCAAGGCCGAGATCGAGCGCATCTTCGACGGCTTCGAACTGCTGGAACCGGGCATCGTCCAGACCCCCCTCTGGCGCCCCGAGCAACCGGTCACCCCGGACCTCGATCTCATCTGGATGTACGGCGCCGTCGGCCGGAAACTCTGAGCCCGCCCGATCCGAACTGAACCGACCCCGGAGAGGTGACATGGACGTCATCGAGGCCATGAAGACAACGGGCACGTGCCGCTACTTCCGCAGCGACCCGGTTCCGGACGAGGTCCTGATGTCGGCGTTCGACGCCGCCCGGTTCGGACCGCAGGGCGGCAACCGGCAGCCCGTCCGCTGGGTCGTCGTCCGCGACAAGGACCGCAAGCGGCAGCTGGCCGAGTGGTATCTGGCGCCCTGGAAGACCTACCTCGGCGGCATCGCCGACGGCGACGTCGCCGTCGGCGCCCTGCCCAAGGCCGTCGCCGACGCCGACCACTTCGCCGAGCACCTGCACGAGGTCCCGGCCATCGCCGTCCTGTGCGCGGAGATCGACGGCCTGCACCCCACCGACCTGGAGCTCGACCGGATCAGCGTCGTGGGCGGCGGGTCCATCTACCCGACCGCGCAGAACTTCTGCCTCGCGCTGCGCGCCCAGGGCGTGGCCAGCGCCCTGACCACCCTCCTCGTGCATGCCGAACCGCAGGTCAAGGAACTGCTCGGCATCCCGGACGGTGTGATCACCGCCGCGCATATCGCGGTCGGCTACCCCGAGCACGGCTTCCCCGCCAAGCTGACCCGCACCCCGGCCGCCGAGATCGTCTTCGGCGAGACCTACGGCGCCCCGCTCGCCGGCGGCTGATCGAGGCCCTGGCCCGCCGCACGCCGTCGGCTCCGGGCCGTGGACATGGCCAGGCAGGATCCCGAGACTGGTCAGGGTCGTCCCCGAGATCGAGGAGCGCTGATGGCAGCGTTGCCGCTACTGCCCACGTCGCTGGTCGGCAGTTACGCCCAGCCGGAGTGGCTGATCGACCGTTCGAAGCTCGCCGGCCGGTTCCCGCCGCGCGTCCGCGCCCGGGAACTGTGGCGTGTCGCCCCCGACCTCCTCGCGCAGGCCCAGGACGACGCCACGCTGCTGGCGATCCGGGCTCAGGAGCAGGCGGGGCTGGACATCCTGACCGACGGGGAGATCCGCAGGGAGAGCTACTCGAACCACTTCGCGACGGCGCTGGAAGGCGTCGACATCGACAACCCCGGTACGGCGCTCGACCGCAGCGGGCACCCGCACCCCGTGCCGCGGATCGCCGGGCCGATCCGCCGGCCGCACCCGATCGAGGTCGAGGACGTGCGGTTCCTGCGGGCGCACACCGACCGGACGATCAAGATGACGGTGCCGGGGCCGTTCACGATGTCGCAGCAGGCGCAGAACGAGCACTACCCCGACGCCGAGGCGGCGGCGATGGCCTACGCCGGGGCGGTCAACGCCGAGATCGCCGATCTGTTCGCGGCCGGGGCGGACGTGGTGCAGATCGACGAGCCCTACATGCAAGCACGCCCGGACGCCGCCCGCGCGTACGGGCTGTCCGCGCTGAACGCGGCGCTCGACGGGATCACCGGCACGACGGCCGTGCACATCTGCTTCGGGTACGCCGCGATCATCCACGAGCGTCCGGAGGGCTACTCGTTCCTGCCCGAGCTGGCCGGCTGCCCGGCCGATCAGGTCTCGATCGAGACCGCGCAGTCGGGCCTGGATCTGGGGGTGCTCGCCGACCTCGGCGACAAGACGATCATCCTCGGCGTGATCGACCTGTCCGACGACGCGGTGGAGACCCCGGAGACCGTCGCGGGCCGCGTCCGCCGCGCCTTCGACCGGGTCCCGCCCGAGCGGATCGTCATCGCCCCCGACTGCGGGATGAAGTACCTGCCGCGAGAGTCCGCGGAGGGCAAGATGCGCGCGATGGCGGGCGCCGCCGAGCTGCTCCGCGAGGAACTCGGGGACTCCTGACCCCGGGCCGGGCGGCGGGACGGGCGACCGGCCGGGCCGGGGCGGCCGGGCCGCCCGGTACCCTCGGGCCGCGGGCCGAGGCGGCGGAGCGCGAGGTGCGCTCGATGCCGTCCTGCGGCCGGGGGGACACCCGTGCGGACCTTGATCATCGACAACTACGACTCGTTCACCCACAACCTGTTCCAGTACGTCGCGGAGGCGGGCGCCGAGCCCGTCGTCGTCCGCAACGACGAGGTGGAGTGGACACCCGGGCTCCTGGACGGGTTCGACAACGCCGTCATCTCGCCCGGCCCCGGCTCGCCGGAACGCGAGGAGGACTTCGGGATCTGCGCGAAGGTGATCGAGCACGCCCGGATCCCGATCCTCGGCGTGTGCCTCGGGCACCAGGGGATCTGCCACGTGTTCGGGGGACGCGTCCGGCCTGCCGCGCAGGTCCGGCACGGGCGGTCGTCGCCGGTCGAGCACACGGGCACCGGCCTTTTCCGGGGGGTACCGTCACCGTTCCCGGCGGTCAGGTACCACTCCCTGGCCGTCGACGACCTGCCGGATGTCCTGGAGCCGGTGGCGTGGACGGCCGACGGCGTCCTCATGGGCGTCCGGCACACCCGGAGGCCGATATGGGGCGTCCAGTTCCACCCGGAGTCGGTGTGCACGGAGCACGGGCGGCGCATCATCCGCAATTTCCTGGACCTCACGCGGGAACGTCCAGGCCGCCGCGCCGCGCCGTCCCCCTCCGCCGAGCCGGCCGCCACGGACCACGGCCAGGCGCCGGTCAGGCCGTACAGGGTGATCGCGCGTGAGATCGACACCCCGGCGGCGGCCGAGGACGTGTTCGGCGCGCTGTTCGCCGGGTCGGACCGGGCGTTCTGGCTCGACAGCAGCCTGTCCGGCGAGCGCGGCCTGTCCGGCGAGCGCGGCGGGCGATTCTCCTTCATGGGCGACGCGAGCGGCCCGCTGGCCAGATTCGCCGTCTTCGACGTGCGGACCGGAGATCTGACGGTCGAGTCGGCCGCCGGGCGCGTGCGGCTGGACCGCGCCTCCTTCTTCGACTGGATCGACGCGGACCTGCGCGCCCACGCGGCGGACACCCCCGACCTTCCGTTCGGCTTCACGCTCGGCTGGGTGGGCTACCTCGGCTACGAGCTCAAGGCCGAGTGCGGAGGCTCGCGCGCCCACCGCTCCCCGCATCCCGACGCCGCCATGATCTTCGCGGACCGGGCCGTGGCCTTCGACCACCGGGAGGGGACCGTCCACCTCCTGGCCCTGTGCCCGGCCGGTGACGAGCGCGCGGCGCGGTCCTGGCTGGACGACACCGAAGCCCGCCTGGCCGGGCTGCCACCGGGCCGGAACGCCACGGTCATCGAGCCGCCCGAGGCGGACGCGCTCGCGCTGCGGCACGGCCGCGGGCGCTACCTGGACAAGGTCGAGGCGTCCCAGCGGGAGATCATCGAGGGGCAGACCTACGAGGTATGCCTGACGAACATGCTCACGGCCCCGGTGCGGGCCGATCCGTGGGACCTCTACCGCCTGCTCCGCAGGCGCGAGCCGGTGCCGTTCGGGGCCCTGCTCCGGTTCGGCGGCCTGGCGGTGCTGAGCGCCTCGCCCGAACGCTTCCTGCGCATCTCGGCGGACGGGAGGGTGGAGTCCAAGCCGATCAAGGGCACCCGCCCCCGCTCGCCCGACC
>NZ_SMKK01000023.1 GCF_004348425.1 Actinomadura sp. 7K507 | reverse complement strand
CACCAAGGGCGCTTGGGCCGCCCTGATCGGCGGTCCCGTCTACCTGCTGGTCACCGTGATCCTCGACTGGGAGGTCCCCGGCTGGGCCGCCTTCCTGGCCGTCGCCGCCTTCATCGGCGGTTTCGTCACCCTCGTCCTGCGCATGGGCGACGAACCCCGCGACCCCGACGACGGCGCCGTCGTCTGAATTCTTTGCAGTAACGGCCCACTGCGCTCGCGTGCGTGGCCGAGGTCGGCTCAGGGGACCTCCACGTCCGCTGCCAGGGGGCGGTGGTCTGTGGCTTTGGGGTAGTCGGCTGTGAGGGCGGTGTTCTCGACCGGTACTCCGCAGCTCGTGATCTGGATCGTGGGGTCGGTGAAGACCGCGTCTATGCGTCTGGTGGGGTTGCGGGCGGAGAAAGTCGGTTCGCCTCCTGCGGGTTCGACCGCGTAGGCGTCCTGGAAGTGTTCGGTCAGGAGGGTCCAGGACGGGCCGCCCGGTTCCTCGTTGATGTCGCCGGCGAGGACGACCGGGGCCTGGTAGCGGGCGCGGGCGCGGTCCAGGTGGGTGAGGATCTCGTGGGCGTGGCGCAGGCGCGGGCCGTCCGCCAGGTCCAGGTGGGTGCACGCGGCGATGAAGCGCGTCCCGCCGGTCTCCAGGACGGCGATCGCCAGGGCGCGGCGGTGCAGGCCGGGATCGGGGGTGAGCAGGTGGAACTCGCGGCCCTCCCGGCGGACGTGCGGCGCCGTGAGGACGGCGAGCCCGCACGCCCGCCGTCCCGCCGCGATCCGCAGGCCGCACGCCCGCGCCAGGCGGCGGCGCCGGACGCGCCAGGCCCCGAAGCGCGGGACCTCCTGCACGCAGACGACGTCCGGGGCGATGGCGCGGACGACCCGGGCCACGGCGGCCGGGTCGTCCCGCAGCGACCGGACGTTGTAGCTCAGCAGCCGGACGGAGGTCATATCCGCTGACGCCGCTAGACGATGACGTCCTGGAGAGGCCGGACACGGGCCAGGTCCGCGGCGCCGACGATGCCCGCGGCGGAGCCGAGTTCGGCGATGCGGATGTCGGGCAGGGGGCGGTGGCCGCGGCCGGTCAGCGCGTCCTCGAACGACGCGCGTATCGGGTCGAGCAGCAGGTCGCCGGCGTCCGACAGTCCGCCGCCGATGATGAACGCGCCCGGGTCGAGGATCGCGCTGAGGTCGGCCAGGCCCTGGCCCGCCCAGTGCGCGATGGTCCGGAAGCACTCCAGGGCGGCCTTGTCGCCCTCGCGCGCCGCCTGCGACACCTCAGGGCCGCTGATGCCCTCGGGGCGGCCGCCGCCGAGTTCCAGCAGGCGCCCGGCCATCGCGGGCGCCACCCTGGCCAGGTCGCGGGCCTCGTGGACGAGCGCGTTGCCGCTGGCGTACTGCTCCCAGCAGCCGCGGTTGCCGCAGCCGCAGCGCCGGCCGTCCGGGACGGCGCGGAAGTGGCCCATCTCGGCGCCGATGCCGAAGCGCCCCCGGTACAGCTCGCCGTTGATGATGATGCCGCCGCCGATGCCGGTGCCGAGGGCCACCAGGACGAGGATGTTCTCGCCGCGTCCGGCGCCGAACCTCGCCTCGCCCCACGCGGTGGCGTTGCCGTCGTTCTCCACCACGACCGGCAGCCCGACCAGGCTCTCCACCTTCTCCTTGATCGGCTCCTCGCGCCAGGCCAGGTTCGGCGCGAACAGCACGGTGGCGCGGTCCTCGTCGACGAAGCCCGCGGTGCCCAGGCCGACCGCCGAGACCTCCTCGAACTTGCCCGCCAGCAGGTCGACGACCTCGGCGATGGTCTCGGCGGTCTCCTTCGGGTTGGTCGACGGAGTCGGCCTGCGCACCTTCTCCAGAATCGTTCCCCGGTCGTCGACGACCCCTGCGGCGACCTTCGTGCCGCCCACATCCACGCCGATGGTCAGGGCCATGTACCCTTCCTCCTCCTCGCGCGCCCCGGCTGGAGCCCGTACCGCACTATCCGATGCCCGCGGGGCCGCCGTCCGTGGCGGCCGACCACGCATCGCCCCTCTCCGGACGTTCCGACCGATCGGACCTACCCGCCCGCGCGCTCTTCGACGCCTCCGGCGGCTCGGGCGGCCGGTTCCGGCGCGTCCGGTCGCCACGCGTCCGGTCGGAACGCGTCCGGTCGAACGCGGCGACCACGTCCAGGGCGGCGGCCATCAGCGACTGCCCGGCCTCGTGCAGATGCCGGCCCACGTCGCCGCCCGCCTCGCGCCTGACCGCGATCGCCCGGCAGACCGGGCAGTCGCGGCACTCCGGGGCGCCGGTGGCGATGCGCGGCTCCTCGGCGGTGGCCGTGCCCCACACGTCCCGGCCCGGGTCCGCGCCGGCGTCCCGGCCCGGGTCTCGTTCGCCTCCGCCGCTCACGCGCCTGATCAGGGCGTCGAAGAGCTTGGCCGCCTCGTCCAGGGCTCCGCCCGGCTGCTCGCTCATGAGTCCATCTTCCATCGGTCGTCGGCGTGCACGGTATCGCCTCGGGGCTGCTCAGTTCTCCATGTGGCGCTTGAGGCCCTTGAGGGCCGTGTCGATGATCCGTTTCTCGCCCTTGCGCTTCACCATGCCGATGAGCGGTATCCGGACGTCCACGGCGAGTTCGTAGGTCACCTCGGTGGCGCCGTCCCGCTCGTCCAGCGTGTACGAGCCGTGCAGGCCGGTGACGACGGAGCCCCCCTCCACCAGTTCCCACGCCGCCCGGTCGTCGTCCTCCCAGGTGTAGCGGAGCCCGACGGTGTCGCTGAAGGGGCCGCCGTCGAACGTGAGCCTGGCGCGCGAAGGCCGGCCGTCCGGCCCCGTCTCCTCGACGGTGATCTCCCGGATGCCGCTCGCCCACTTCGGGTACGCCTCGAGGTCGGCGATCACCGCCATGATCCCGGCCTTCCCCGCCTTGACCGTGATGGTGGAACTCGTGCGGTCCGCCATCTGCGTCTCCCTCCGGCTCGCCATGGGCCCGCGCGGGCCCGCTGTCCTAGAGAAAGTATCTTTCACACCGTCAGGACGTACGGCACGCCACGGGCCCGGAAATGGCCCACGTTCACGCATTCGGTGCGGCCGATGCGCATCCGGCTCGCGAGCGGCTGGTGGACGTGCCCGAAGAGCACGTACCTGGGCTGCGTCCGGTGGATCGCGTCCAGGATCGCCCTGCTCCCCCGCTCGAACCGGCGCGCCACCGTGTCGTACAGCAGTTCCGGCACGTCGGGCGGGATGTGGCAGCACAGCACGTCCACCTCGCCGACGGCCTCGACCTTGGCGGCGAAGGCGTCGTCGTCGAGCTCGTAGGGGGTGCGGTACTCGGTGCGCAGGCCGCCGCCGACGAACCCGAACCGCAGCCCGCCGATCTCCGCGGTCTCGCCGTCCAGGACCCGGTGGCCTTCGCGCAGATGCGCGCCCCACATGCGCGGGACGTCCACGTTGCCGTACGTCAGGTACGCGGGGGACGGCATGGCCGCGAACAGTTCGGCGTACTGCCGGTCGACGGCGCGCTCGATGTGCGCCCACGCGTCGCCGTCCAGGGACGACCACAGCCCCCGGGAGAACTCGCGGGCGTCGTCGAAGCGCTTCTCGGTGCGCAGCGCGATGAACCGGTCGGCGTTCTCCTGGCCGAACAGGTCGGCGAAGATCCCCTGCGCGTGGTCGTCGTAGTCGATGAACAGGATCAGGTCGCCCAGGCAGATGAGCACGTCCGCGCCGTCCGCCGCGCCGGGCAGCGCGTCCGCGCGTCCATGGACGTCGCTCACCACATGGATCCGCATGAACCGACTCTAATAGGACACACTGCTCGCGAGAACGGCCGGGTTCCGCGCCCGCCCGGCCAAACCCCGGGCGCGCGCGAGCGGTGGTCAGCCGGCCGCGGCGGACACCAGCGAACGCCACTCGCTCACGAGGACGGGGTCCACCGGGGCGTCCCAGGCGCCGTCCGGGCGGACGGCGGTACCGACGTGGAACGCGGTGACGCCCGCGGCGGCGAGGATCGCGACGTGCTTGCGGCGCAGCCCGCCCCCGGCCATGATCATCTCGGCGGAGGCCGGGTCCTCGGCGGCGCGCCGTACCAGGACGCCGACCCCGGCGTCCACGCCCCGCGCGGAGCCGGCCGTGAGCACCGTGTCGAGCCCGCCGCCGAGGCCGCGGACGGCGTCCCAGGCGGAGCCGGGGTCGGCGGCGTGGTCGATCGCGCGGTGGAACGTCCAGGGCAGCGGGGCGGCGTCGGCGGCGAGCTTGCCGGTGGCGGCCGTGTCGACGTGGCCGAACGGGTCGAGGAACCCGAGGACGAATCCGTCCGCGCCCGCCTGGGCGAGGCCCGCGGCGGCGCGCCGCAGCCGGTCCAGCTCGAACCCGGTCGTGCGGAACCCCGCGTTGGCCCGCAGCATCACCCGCATCGGCAGGGACGTGGCCTCCCGGACGGCCTCGACGACGTCAGGATCGGGAGTCAGGCCGTCGGCGGCCATGTCGGCGACGACCTCGATCCGGTCGGCGCCGCCGTCCTGCGCCGCCCGCGCGTCCTCGGCCGTCAGCGCGATCACTTCGAGCAGTGACATGGCGATCCCCCGGAACCGTTCGTGTGCGACGGCCCAAGCGTAGGCGACCGCGGGCGGCGGCCCGGGGACGGCGGCCGGTCTTTGCCGGTCCGTTAACCCGCGCTGTCAGCCGATGCCGATGGACCGTACGTCCGGGAAAAACCCCTACTCGCAGGTATCATTCGTGCACGGAGAAGCCTCCGCGGCCTTCCCCGCCACCTCGAAGACCGACCATAGGAGCACGCCGTGCGCGAGTTCAGCGTCCCCGCGATGGTGGAGGTCCCCGACTCCGCCACACTGACCGACGCGCCCTTCACCCGGGCCGGTGAGGAGCCGGGCGCCATCGTGGCGCGCCGCAGGAGCGGCGACGCCTGGAGCGCCGTCACCGCGGCCGAGTTCGCGGCCGAGATCACGGCCGTCGCCAAGGGCCTCGCGGCCGCGGGGATCGAGTCCGGCGACCGGGTGTGCCTGCTGTCGCGGACCCGCTACGAGTGGACCGTCCTCGACTACGCGGTATGGACGGCGGGCGCGGTCTCCGTCCCCATCTACGAGACGTCGTCCGCGGAGCAGATCGAGTGGATCGTCGGCGACTCCGGCGCGAAGGCCGTCTTCGCCGAGACCGAGGCGCACGTCGCCCTGGTCGAGGGGGTCCGGGGGAACCTCCCCGACCTCGCGCACGTGTGGGTCATCGACGCGGGCGGCGTCGACGAGGTCAAGGGACTGGGCGCCGAGATCGGCGACGACGTGGTGGAGGAGCGCCGCGGCTCCCGCGACGCCGCGGACCTCGCCACGCTCGTCTACACCTCCGGCACCACCGGACGCCCCAAGGGCTGCGAGATCACCCACGGGAACCTCGTGTCGACCTCCCGCAACGCCGTCCAGGGCGCGATCGCCGAGGTCGCCGTCGAGGGCAGCTCCACGCTGCTGTTCCTGCCCCTGGCGCACGTGTTCGCCCGCATGATCCAGGTCGCCACGATCGAGGGCGGCATCGTCCTCGGGCACAGCGACATCAAGAACCTGCTGCCCGACCTCGCCTCCTTCCAGCCGACGTTCCTGCTGGCCGTCCCGCGCGTGTTCGAGAAGGTCTACAACGGCGCCGAGCAGAAGGCGTCGGCCGACGGCAAGGGCAAGATCTTCAAGGCGGCGGCGGAGACCGCGATCGCCTACAGCCGGGCGCTGGACGGCGGCCGGCCGGGCCTCGGCCTCAAGGCGAAGCACAAGGCCTTCGACGTGCTGGTGTACGGCAAGCTGCGCGCCGCCGTCGGCGGCAAGGTGACCTACGCGGTGTCGGGCGGTGCGGCGCTCGGCGAGCGCCTCGGGCACTTCTTCCGCGGCGTCGGCATCACGATCCTGGAGGGCTACGGCCTCACCGAGACGACCGCGCCCGCCAGCGTCAACCGCCCGACGGCCCTCAAGGTCGGCACGGTGGGACAGCCGATCCCGGGCGTGGACGTCCGCATCGCCGAGGACGGCGAGGTCCTCGTCCGCGGCATCAACATCATGCGCGGCTACTGGAACAACGAGGCCGCCACCAAGGAGGCCCTGGAGGACGGCTGGTTCCACACCGGCGACCTCGGCTCCCTCGACGAGGACGGGTTCCTGCGGATCACCGGGCGCAAGAAGGAGATCCTCGTCACCGCGGCGGGCAAGAACGTCGCGCCCGCGCCGCTGGAGGACAGGCTCCGCGCGCACCCGCTGATCAGCCAGTGCCTCGTCGTCGGCGACGGCCGCAAGTTCATCAGCGCGCTCGTCACGCTGGACGAGGAGGCGCTCGGCCCGTGGAAGGCCCAGCACGGCAAGGCCGAGACGATGACGGTGGACGAGCTGCGCCGCGACCCCGACGTGGTCGCCGAGATCGAGGCCGCGGTCGCCGAGGCCAACAAGTCGGTCAGCCAGGCGGAGTCGATCAAGAAGCACGTCATCCTCGGCGTCGACTTCACCGAGGAGGCCGGCCACATGACGCCGAGCCTGAAGGTGAAGCGCAACGTCGTGATCAAGGACTTCGCCGACGAGATCGAGTCCCTCTACACCGGCTGATCCCGCCACTCCGGCCGATCCCGGTCAGCGCAGGGCGGCGACCGCCTCCTCCACCGGGGTGTCGCCGTTGAGCAGGTCGAGGGTGCGGCGGCGGACGTCGCCGGCGTCGAGCAGCGCCGCGATGACCGCCGCCACGTCCTCGCGGGTCACCGCGTCGTGCCCGAGGGGCGGCTCGGCGAGCCTCACCCTGCCGGTGGCCGGGTCGTCGGTGAGGCGGCCCGGCCGCAGGATCAGCCAGTCGAGGGCGTCGCGGCGGCGCAGGTCGTCCTCCGCCTCGCCCTTGGCCCTGATGTAGGCCTCCCAGACCTCGCCGCGGCCCGCGGCGGGGGGCTCGCCCGCGCCCATCGCGGAGATCTGCACGAAGCCGCGGACGCCGGCGCGTTCGGCGGCGTCCGCCATCAGCACCGAGGCGGCCCGGTCGACGGTGTCCTTGCGGGTCGCGCCACTGCCGGGGCCGGCCCCGGCGGCGAACACGACCGCGTCCGCCCCGGACAGGTGGCCGGCGACCTCGCCGGCGTCGGCCGACTCCAGGTCGGCCACGACCGGCTCGGCGCCGGCGGCGCGCACGCCGTCCGCGTGGCCGGGATTGCGGATGATGCTCAGCACGGTGTCCCCCCGCGCGGCCAGCAGCCGCGACAGCCGCAGCGCGATCTTCCCGTGGCCGCCCGCGATCACGATGTCCATGCCGCGATCGTAACGCCGGACACCGTTCGTCCGTTGGACGGCGGGGCCGGCGGACGGTCGCGGGCGCGGCCGGTGAGGCGCCGCCGAAGGTCGAAGACGGCATCCTCACCGGCCGCGCGTCCGGGTCACCCCAGGGCGGTCCGGGTCACCCGGACGTCGGATGGATCAGTGACCGTGCCCGTTCCTGGTGGCGGGCTCCTGGGAGGGAGTGGCCGGCTCCTCGGTCGGAGCGGCCGGCTCCTCGGTGGGGTCCGCCGGCGCCTGGGTGGGGTCCGCCGGCGCCTGGGTGGGACTGGCCGTGGGAGCAGGCTGGCCCTGGCCTTGGCCGTCGCCCTGGCCGTTGCCCTGGCCCTGGCCGTCGCCGTTGATGGTGGTGACCGCCTGCTGCATCAGCTCCTCGCCCATCACGTTGATGAAGTCGCCGTGATCGGTCACCGGGTCATGACCGGACTCGGGGAAGCTGTCCAGCGCGAACGCCAGCGGCTCGGCAGGCAGGTCGTAGGTCAGCGTCATCCGGAGCTGCGGCACGGCCTGCGTGCCCTCGGGGCAGGCTCCGGTCCGCTCGTCGGGGAAGGCGATGTGGTCGCGGTGGTTGGCGCTGTCGGTGTTCTGCCCGTCCCAGCAGCTCGCGAAGTTCAGCACGCGCGTGACGAGGCTGCCCTCGGGGCAGAGCGGGTACTTGTCGGTGAACGCGCGCTCCTCGAAGCCGGTGCACGTCCACTGCGCCTTCGCGTTCTGCAGGCCGTTCGTCACGGCCTTGGCGTCACCGGTCGCCATCCGGAGGAACGGCGGCATCGCGGTCACCTGGCTGCGGGGGTTGCCGAGGAACTGCAGGCGCGCCTCGGTCGGCTCGACGATGCTGCCGATGTTGCCGTCGGTCTGGTTCTGCTCCGCGCGGTCCGAGGTGTCCTCGCCCGCGCGGAGCCGCAGCACCGGCCAGTAGTACGTCGACTTGTCGCCGCTCTCGCAGGTCGTCCCGGCGGCGGCCAGGGTCTCGTCGGTCGAGAAGGCGTCCGTGTCGAGGTTGCCGACGTAGTCGTGGATGTGGTGCGCACCGTTCACGACGCCGGGCGCGGCGACCACGTTGTCGGGGTTGCTGTGCGCCTGTCCCTCGTTCGTGCCGCAGTCGCCCACGTCGAACACGCCGGTCGAGCCCTGCCCGCCGGCGCGCGGCTGCCGCACGCGCGGCGCCTGCTCGATCGGGACGTACTGGTCCGGCCGCAGCTCCGGGATCTCGACCTCTTCGCCGTCACCGGGGGGCTGCTCGCCGTCTCCAGGAGGTTGCTCGCCCTCACCGGGCGGCTGCTCGCCGTCACCGGGGGGCTGCTCACCATCGCCGGGAGGCTGCTCGCTGGGCTGGCCCTGCCCGGGCGGCTGCTCACCGTCGCCGGGGGGCTGCTCGCCGTCTCCGGGCGGCTGCTCGCCGGGCTGCTGACCGTCGCCGGGAGGCTGCTCGCCCGGCTGCTGGCCGCCGCCCTCCGGCGGCTGCTCGCTGGGCTGCTGGCCGCCGCCACCCGGGTCGCCGGGGTTGTCGACGTCGTTGATTCCGCCGCCGTCGAGATCGCCGCCACCGGCGGCCGGCGAGCTCGCGCCGGGTTGCGGAGCCGCGTTCCCGCCGGGCTCCACCTGGCACGCCGACGCGACAAGGGCGAGCGCCGGGATCATCACGGCGAAGGCTTTCTTCCTGCTTCCCATGGAAAGGTACTCCCTTTTGCGGGGTGGGATGTACGTCATTTCAGGGCACGCCTGGGTACCAGGCCCGTGCTCTCCAGCAGCGACATGTGCGTGTTCACGAACTTCATGGAGCGTTCTGCGAACGCACGGACCTCGCTGTTCTCGGACTGCGAGCGCACCTTGGCGATCACGGTGAACACCGCGCCGTGCGCGGCGCGCAGCCGGTGCACCCAGATCTTGTCGTAATCGGCGCCGAATTTGCCCGACATCTCTCTCAGCCAGGCCTTCTGGCTCCCGTTGGGCTCATTGGGAAGAATCACGCCGAGGCGTTCCGCGGTCGCGCGAGCATCCGCGTCCAGCTGCACGTGCTGCTGCCAGATGATCTCGGCGACCTCCCTCACCCGGGGGCTGGAGGCACGCTGCTGTGCCTGCTGGCCTGCAGGGATCTCCCACAGGCCGGCTTGTCGCACCGCGACAAGCAGCTTTCTGTCCAAAGTGCTCAGCCGTCCCCAGCGAGTGTTCACGGTGCCACCGAGGTTCGCCGCTCCGCTGGTGGGGACGCCGACCGGGTTCATGACGACCACGAAGGCGGCCCCTACGGCCGCGACGGCCGCCAGAATCAGCAGGGCACGGCCGAAGCGAAAGCGCGAAGGCCTCTCCATTCCGGCGATTCCGTAAGATTTCCTCAAGGGAACTTCTTCCTCCTTTCGAGGATCTCTCGATGGGCCCGGCGCGGGTTCTGGGAGTGGTACGCACCGCGCCGGGGCCGGGGTTCAAAGGCACTCATCTTTTTCCTCTTTTATCGCGGCCCGGAATCGGCCCGGCGGGCCCGCGGGTCAGCGCCGCGACGGCATGCCCGGGACGCCGTCGACGACGCGCAGTGCCAATGCGGGGCACATCGCGACCGCCTTCTGCACGTCCTTCTCCATCCACGGCGGAATGTCGGTTCCGAGCACCACCGGGAAGCCGTAACGGTCGAGCTGGATCAGCTCCGGGACGATGTACGCGCACAGGCCGTGCCCGTCGCAGCGGCTCCAGTCGATCGCCACCCGGCCCTCCGAGCCGTCGGGCACCGGCAGCGGCAGCACCCCGTAGGTCGACTGGCCGCAGCCGCCGCCCCACCGGTGCTCGTCGATGTCGGCGGCGAACGCCTCCATCGCCGAGAGCACGAACCTGGCGGTCCCGTCCGGATGGGTGCAGGCGCCCCGGCCGCGGCCGATGCCGGCGGAGCGGCGGACGTCCTCCACCGTCCCCGCCCCCTCGGTCAGGGAGTTGAGCGACCGCACGACGTCGGGGAGACCGAGCCGGCACGGCCCGCACTGCCCGGCCGACTGCGCGGCCAGATAGGAGGCGATCCGGGTGACCTCGCCGAGGGGGCAGGTGCCCCGGGTGAGCGGCAGGATGATCCCGGCGCCCACCGTCCCGCCGACCCGGCGCATCCCGGCGCGCGACAGCACGGCCCGCGACGTCCCGGCGGGGCCGAGCCACATCCCGTGGTAGCCGCCGACGAGCACGCCCGGCGACGGCGGCACCTGGCAGAGGTCGAGGACGGTCTCGAGCGGGGTACCGAGCGGCGCCTCCACGACCTGGGTCCCGCCGACGGTGAGCATCGTGGTGCCCGGCTCGTCCTCCGTCCCGGCCGAGGCGTACAGGTCGGGGCCGAGGGAGACGAGCACGGCGAGCTGCGCGAATGTCTCGGTGTTGGACAGCAGCGTCGGCTCGCCGTCCACGCCGGACTCGGACGCGCGGACCTTGACGCCCGGCGGGATCGGCGTCTCCCCGTTGATCGCGCGGACCACCGCGCCGCTCTCCCCCGAGATGAACCGCTCGGTCAGCCGGACGACCCGCGCCGGCATCCGCCGCTCGCTGATCGCGGCGCGGACCGAGCGGGCGGCCTCGTCGTCCTCGACCGCCACCACGATCCGCTGCGTGCCGAGGGCGGCCGCGGCGATCTGGGCGCCGTCGAGGACCAGGTGCGGCGCCCGGCCGAGCAGGACCTTGTCCTTGGCGCTGCCGGGCTCGCCCTCGGCGCCGTTCACCACGATGACGACGTCCTCGCTGGAGCCGCGCGAACCGCCCGTCTCACCGGGCAGGAGCACGGTCTCGTCGGAGGTCGGGTAGTTGACCCGCGCCGCCACGGCCATCAGCTTGCGGGCGAACGGGAAGCCCGCGCCGCCGCGTCCCCTCAGATCGACCTGCTCGCACATGCGGACGAGGTCGTCCAGTTCCGGTGCGCGGAGCTTGCCGTGCACGGCCAGGTGCCGGTCGAGGTCGAGCCGGTCGAACCGGTCGAACCCGAGCGTCAGCCGGGGCCCGCCGATTCCGGAGACGGTGACGGCCGAGGTCATCGGTAGACCTCGGTGTCAGGTCCGCCGCCGTACACGGGCATGCCGCGGGGGTCCTTGACGGTGCCGCGCGGGTCGTCGAAGTCCTCGAACTCGTCGTAGCCGGCGTAGTCGTCGAAGGGATCGGCCTCCCTGGCGCGGGCGGCCGCGGCGGCGCGGCCCTCCTCGTGCTCCATCGCCGCCATCGCGCGCCGGTCGCGCCGGCGTCCGGCGCCGTCCGGCCGGGTGAACGGGTCGATGCCGTCGCCGGCCCGGTTCAGCTCCCGCGGCTTGACCACCACGATGAGCCGGGTGGCGAGGGCGAGCACGACGAACACGACGCTCAGCACGTAGGCGAGCACGACCCAGTTCGCCGCGGCCCGCCCGGCGATCAGGCCGTGCACGATCGCGAACGGCCAGGCCACATAGGCCAGGGCATGGATCGTCCGCCACACCCACGCCTTGCCGCGGAACGCGAACCGCGCCCGCAGCATGCCGGTGATGACGATGACGAGCATGAGGTCGAACGCGATCGTGCCGAGCCCGATCGCCCCGGCCGTCGGGATGATGACGTTGGCGGGCAGCGCGAGGCCCGCCATCACCTTCACCGGCACGTGCGCGAACAGCATCGCGACCGCCACGATCGCGGAGGCGCGGTGCAGGGCCTGCGCGAGGACCCGGTGCCGGATCTTCAGGATCAGGCGGTCGGTGGCCAGCAGCCCGCTCATCACCGCGACGGTGAGCGCCACGAGGGCGAAGACACCGGCGAAGAAGTTGAGGAAGTACTGCACGTTCGCGACCGCGACGGCGCCCTGCGGGGTCGCCGCGCCGACGAGCACCAGCACCGCGCCCGCGAGGACGAGGCGCAGGGCCCAGGTGGGGACCATGGGATCATCACTGCTGCGAATTCGCACCGCTCTGACTCCTGTT
Organism: Actinomadura sp. 7K507; assembly: GCF_004348425.1. Lineage (GTDB taxonomy): Bacteria > Actinomycetota > Actinomycetes > Streptosporangiales > Streptosporangiaceae > Spirillospora. Next base: position 42,788 of record NZ_SMKK01000023.1, on the reverse strand, counting down.
CTGGGTAGCGCCCGCCGCCGGGGCGGGAGGCGATCCGGCGCCGCGACCCGCCGACGGACGGGGGGACGGCGATGACGATGGAAGATCGTCCGCCACGGGGGCCCGGCCGAGGTTGGCCATCGGGCCCCCGGGAAGCACCTGGAGGGCGCCTCGTTCGGCGAACCCGAGGAGGGGGTCGGCCCGCTCCCGGAACGTCCATCCGCCGATCTGCGCGCCGTCGAGCGGGACGATCCCGCCGCCGCTGCGCAGCCCGAACCCGACCTCGGGGCGCGGTGAGGCCGCCCCGCCGCAGGGCCGGTCGGTGCCGGTGCGGCCGAGCGCGGCGCCCTGCTCGACGACGCCGCCGTCCCGCACCCGCGACACGCCCCGCAGGTGGTAGTAGGTGCTGGCGACGCCGCTCGGGTGGATCAGCATGATCAGCGCGTTGCCGGTGGAGTCGGCGCAGAAGCGGTAGAGGCGTCCGTCGCCGGCCGCGACGACCCGGCCGTCGCCGCCCGAGAACGCCAGCGAGCCCAGCGGGCGCGAGGCGCCCTCCGAGGTCGTCATCGTCCAGACCTCGCCGACCTTCCACGGCAGGACCAGCCCGTCACCGGCGCGGGTGCCGTTGACGAGCGCGGTGGCCTGCCCGGCGGTCACGGAGCTGTACCGGCGCAGGGCGCGCACCTCCGCCGCGGGCATGACGTTCGCCGGGACGGCGTCCAGCAGGGCGCCGAACTCCTTGCCGCCCGACAGCGCGACCTGCCAGCTCTCGCCCGTCCAGCGCGCCGCGTAGAACGCCACCTCGGGCGAGGCCTGGCTGCCGGTGGGGACGGGGAGCGCGGTCGTGCCGAGCACCCAGCCGTTGTCGGCGCTCGTCCGGGAGGTGTCCACGATCGGGCGGCCGCCCGCCGGCGCGCCGTAGGACTGCCGGGCGGCGGCGCCGCGCTCGTCGATCGTCAGCTTGCGCACCTGCCCGGCGAGCACGCCCAGGTTCGGCGGGGACTTGGGCGTCGCCCCGCCGCCCTCGCCGGGCTGCCGCGGCTGCTGCGGCTGCTGCTCCCCGGGGGCGCCGCCCTGCTGCGGCGGCGCGATCGCGCGCTCCGAGCCGGCGGGACCGGAGTCCCCGCCGATCGGCCCGCCGTCCAGCAGTGCCCGCTCGGCGATGCCCAGCAGGGCCAGGCCGACGGCGGTGGACAGCACGATCGCGCCGATGCTCATGCGGTCGGCGGGGCCGCGCCGCGGCTTGGCCTTCGGGCCGGGCCGCGGCGGCGCCGGGCGCCTGGGCCCCGGCGGACCGGCCGGCTGCCGCGACCGGGTCCGCCGCCGCTGGGGCCGGTCCTCCACCCGCTGGGCACGTGGCCGTTCCGGGCGCCGCGGCCGCCCGGAACGCGGCTGGAACTCCCGCGACCGGTCGCGGCCCGGCCCGAACCCCTCGCTCCGCGCGTCGAAGCGCTCCGCCCCCGGGTCGGACCGCCGCGCCCGCGCCTCGAACTGCCGCGTCCGCGCCTCGGACCGGTCGTCCCGCACTCCGAAGCCGGTCCGCGCATCAGGCCGGCCGTCCCGCGCACCGAAGCCGGTCCGCGCATCAGGCCGGCCGTCCCGCGCACCGAAGCCGGTCCGCGCATCAGGCCGGCCGTCCCGCGCACCGAACGCGGTCCGCGCGTCGGACCCGTCGTCGCCGGGACCGAACCCCCGCGTCCGCGCCTCGGACCGGTCATCACGGGAACCGCCCTGCCGGGCCCTCCCGCCCGATCCGGCGTCGCGGGCGCCGAGCTGCCGCATCCGCGCGTCGAACCGCTCCGCCCCCGGGTCGGACGGTCGCGCCCCCGCACCGGGCTGACCGTCCCGGGGACCGAACTGCCGCGCCCGCCCCTCGGACCGGCCGTCGCGGGCACCGGACCCGGTCCGCGCGTCGGGCCGGCCGTCGCGGGGACCGGGCTGCCGCGCCCGTGCGCCGGATTCGTCGTCGCGGGCGCCGGACTGGCGCGTCCGGGCATCCGGCGGGCCGTTCCGGGCGCCGAAGCGCAGCCGGGCGTCGGGCTGCTCGTCCCGGGGCGCCGGGGGCCGCGCCCGCGGGGCCGCCTGGCGCACCCTCGACTCGAACCGGTCGTCCCGGTTCCCGGAGGGCTCGTTGCGCGCGCCGAACTGGTCCTCCGCGCGCCGCCGGGACCGCTTCGCGCGGGCCTCGTGCCGCTTGATGTCGCGCCGGCTCGGGCCGCGGGACGACCGCCGTCCCCGCTCGGTCCCGTCCGGCTGCTCCGACCACCAGGACCCCTCGGGCCACTGCGGCCGCGGCTTCGCCTCGCCGGAGCTCGAGCCCGGACGGGGCTCAGGTCCCGGCGAGGGACGCGCGGGCGTGTCCGCCCACGGTGGAGCATGCGAGTCGTTCCTGGACGCATGCCCGATATCGCGTCGCGCCATGCCCTCTCCTGTGGAGGAGACGGAGGGCTCGGCGAACGCCGGTTGGCTCCGGACCGCCCGGCTCATCACCCGGCGGCCTTCCCGCTGAGACAACGGGGACCGCGGCGCGGGAGCCCGCTCGCTCCCACCGCGTTCCCCGGACGGATTCTCGACGAACCCGCTCGATCACTCGGGAGCATAACGCCCCAAGAGCCACTTAGAAGCGAGTTGGCACCAAAAAATCCGAAACAGACCTCATCACGCGGCCTTCCGATCTCCGTGGAATACGTGCGCGCGCCGCGGCGCGTTCAGCCCGCCCGCCATTGATTACGTGATCGGAGGAAGGCCGCCGGAAGGGCGCGGCCTGCGGTGTCACCTGGCCACATGTGGTGACCGGCTTAGTGACGACTGATCCATTCCTTAAGTGCGCTTTAAGGGCATGCCGAGGCGGCGGACCGGTCCGTAGGGTGTTTGTTCATTGGCAGTGCCCTTGCCGGACGTGCGGCCGGCCCCCGCGCCTTCAGGGCGGGGTTCGGCTCCCCCAGAACGACCGGTCCCCGGGACGGGACCTCGCCTACGGCGCGGGGGCGGGATCCCGGCCGGGGACCGGTCTCACGACCGTCAGCGCGTCCAGGGGAGGCGCACGGCCTCCAGGGCCGGCTCGGCCAGGACGGCGTCGACGAGCGCGGCGGGGCCGACGATCTTCGTCCCCCACAGGTCCCAGTCGCAGTAGACGACCCAGGAGCGGTCCTCGGCCCACAGGTCAGAGGGGCAGCTGGACATGGCCGGATGGTCGTACAGCGCGGCCGCGTCGCCAAGCCGCCCCGCGAACACCGTCTCGTCGTCCCAGTCGGCGGTGACGAGGGGGCAGTAGTACGCCAGGCAGCGGGTACCGGCGCCCGACGGGCTGTGCCGCAGCAGCACCCCGATCAGCCGGTGCCAGCTCTCCCGGTCGAGGCAGCCCTCCGCGGGCGGCTGGATGGCGGCCGACCAGCTCCCGGCCGGATGCCCCTGCCGCAGGCAGCGGTTGCCGGGCAGCTCCCCCTCCGGGACGGCCGGCTCGCCGAAGCCGCGCGCCAGCTCCCGCCAGCGCAGCCGCCGCCAGCCCGCCCCCGGGTCGCCGCTGCGGCCGAGATCGGTGCCGGTGACGATCGCACCCTCCAGCAGGTCGCCCACGTCGCCGGGCATCTCACCGGCCGGGTCGGTCAGGCCCGCCGCCGTCACGGACTGGTGGACATCGTCGTGGGTCGTGGTGACCAGCCCCTCCTCCCACGCGTACATCGCGTGCAGGAGCCAGACGGCGTCGGGGCGGCGCGGAGGCTCGAACCCCGAGTAGCAGTGGTCGGGATCCAGATCGTGCAGCCACCGGGCGGCCTCCCCGGGAACGCGGGCCCATGCGTCCTCGATGTCCATAGCGGCATCCTGCCATCTCAGGCCGCGAGCAGGCCGTCGAGGCGGGCGGCCTGAACCTCCCAGCGCCATTCACGCTCCACCCAGGCGCGCCCCTTCTCCCCCATCGCCCGGGCGCGGCGGGGGTCCGCGAGCAGGCCGGTGAGCGCCTCGGCGACACGGGCGACCGACCTGCCCGGAACGACGACCCCCGTCTCGTCCTGCAGGACGGCGTCGGGCGCGCCGCCGGAGTCGCCCGCCACGACCGGCAGCCCGGTCGCCGACGCCTCCAGGTAGACGATCCCGAGCCCCTCCACGTCCAGGCCGCGGCGGCGGGTGCGGCACGGCATCGCGAAGACGTCACCCGCGTCGTAGCAGGCGGGCAGCTCTTCCCACGGGACGCCGCCGGTGAACACGACCGACCCGCCGACCCCGAGCGACGCGGCGAGGCGTTCCAGGTCGGCCCGGTACGGCCCGCCGCCGACGAGCAGCAGCGCGGCGTCCGGCACCGACCGCAGGACGCGCGGCCAGGCGTGGATGAGGGCGTCCTGTCCCTTGCGCGGCACCAGCCGGGAGACGCATACGGCCACGGGACGGTCCGTGAGGCCGTGGCGGGCCCGGATCTCCGCGCCGCCGGCGCCCGCCCGGAAGACCTCGTCGTCGACGCCGGGCGCCAGCCGGGTCATCCGGGACGCCGCGTCCGGCGACACCGCGCGCGCCATCCGGGACCGCGTGTACTCGCCCAGATAGGTCAGCACGTCCACGCCGTCCCCGATGCGCCCGAGCAGGCCCCGCGCCACCGGGAGCGACGCCCAGCCCGCCTCGTGCCCGTGGGTGATCCCGACGAGCCGCCCGGCGCCGCGCCGCCGCAGCGCCGGGGCCAACAGGCCCAGCGGCGCCGCCGCGCCGAACACCACCGAGTCGCAGCCCTCCGCGCGCAGCACGTCCGCCGCGCGGCGCAGCACGCGGGGTTCGGGCAGCATCAGCGGACCCGGATGCCGGACGACGGGGAACGGCTGCGCCGCGTCGAACTCCGCGGCGCCCTTCCAGGCCGGGGCGTAGACGACCACCGAGCCGGGCGGGCGCCGGGCGGCGAGGCCGTGCACGAACGCCTGGATGCCGCCCGGACGGGGCGGGAAGTCATTGGTGACGAACAGGGTCTTGGTCATCGCCGGCCAGCATACGGACCGGGCGCGGGCCCCGGCCGGGCGGACACGGCAAGGGCCCGGCACCGCCGCGTGCGGTGCCGGGCCCCCTTGATGCCGGGGTCACGGGTCAGCGCTTGACCTGCTCCGACCCCTTGCCGCCTTCGATCGCCTCCTGCTCGCCGTGCCCGTGCTCACCGTGTCCGGGCTCGTGCTCCTCGACGGGGATGTCGTCGAAGTTCCACGCGCGGTTCAGCCGCGAGCGCAGGTGCCCGATCGGCCCCTTGGCGGCGGGGATGCCCTGGGAGTCCTTGTCGGGCAGCGCGGGCGGGGCCTTCTCCTTGGACAGCAGGACGATCTTCTCCTCGTCGCGCGCCGGCTCGTGCCGCTCGGAGAACTTGCCGTCCGGCGACATCAGGATCACGCCGCTCTCCACGCCGTGCCCGATGCTGTCGGCGTCCTTGCGCTGCAGCCCCAGGCAGATCCGCTTGGTGATGATGAACGCCAGGATCGGGCCGAGGAAGAACGTCACACGGAAGAACCACGTCGTGGCGAACAGCGACACGTCGAACCGCTCGGCGATGACGTCGTTCGCGCCGCCCACCCACAGCACCCCGTAGAACGTCACCGCGGCCATGCCGGTCGCGGTGCGGACCGGGGCGTTGCGCGGGCGGTCGTTGACGTGGTGCTGCCGCTTGTCGCCGGTCACCCACGCCTCGAGGAACGGCCACAGGGCCGCGCCCGTCATGATGATCCCGAGGGGCAGCAGCGCGGGGATCAGCACGCTCAGGCTGAGCGTGTGGCCCCAGGCGTTGATCTCCCAGGCCGGCATGATCCGCAGCGAGCCTTCGAGGAAGCCCATGTAGAAGTCCGGCTGGGAGCCGGACGAGATGGCGCCGGGATCGTACGGGCCGTACAGCCAGACCGGGTTGATCTGCGCGAACGCGCCCAGCAGCGCCGTGACGCCGAAGGTGAACAGGAAGTAGGCGCCCGTCTTGGCCATGAACACCGGGTAGAACGGGTAGCCGTACACCTGCTTCTCGGTCTGGTGCTTGACCGGCATCGCGGTGTGCTTCTGATGCCACATGATCATCATGTGCGCGGTGATCAGCCCGAGCAGCAGCGCGGGGATCAGCAGGATGTGCAGCATGTACAGGCGCGACACGATGTCCGTGCCGGGGAACTCGCCGCCGAACAGGAACATGTAGATGTAGCTGCCGACGATCGGGATCGACTCCGCGACGCCCTGGGTGATCCGCAGCCCGGTACCGGACAGCAGGTCGTCCGGCAGCGAGTATCCGAACAGGCCCTCCAGGATGCCCAGCGTGAACATCCCGAGACCGATGAGCCAGTTCAGCTCGCGCGGCTTGCGGTAGGCGCCGGTGAAGAACACCCGCAGCATGTGCGCCATGAGGGACGCCATGAACAGGATCGCCGACCAGTGGTGGATCTGCCGCATCAGCAGGCCGCCGCGGACGTCGAAGCTGATGTGCAGCGTCGAGGCGTACGCCTCGGACATCGCCACGCCCTGCAGCTGCGGGTACGAGCCGTCGTACACGACCTCGACCATGCTCGGCTTGAACCAGAGCGTCAGGAACGTCCCGGTCAGCAGCAGGATGATGAAGGAGTACAGGGCGATCTCGCCCAGCATGAACGACCAGTGGTCGGGAAACACCTTCTTGACGTTGCGCCTGAAGAAGGTGGTGGATCCGAGGCGTTCGTCGATGAAGCCGAGTGTGCCCTCGACGGCCTTCGGAGTAGTGGTGTCGCTCATCCGCGCTCCCAGAAGCTCGGTCCGACGGGCTCAGGGAAGTCGCTCGTGGCGATGAGGTAGCCGTCCTCCACCGACAGCGGCAGCTGCGGCAGAGCCCGGGCGGCCGGGCCGAAGATGACCTTCGCCGCGTCGGTGGCGTCGAAGGTGGACTGGTGGCAGGGGCACAGGATGTGGTGCGTGGTCTGCTCGTACAGGGCCGCGGGGCAGCCCACGTGCGTGCACACCTTCGAGTAGGCCACGGTCCCGTTGACGTGCCAGTTGCCGCGGCCCGGGGCCGGCTTGAACTCGGTCTCGGGCACATTGATGAGGATCGTGACCGCCTTGGCGGCCTCCGTCAGGAGCTGCTCGTGGGAGACGTGCTCGTGCATCCCCTCGGGCAGCACGGTGATCATGGCGCCGGGCGTGGCGAAGTCGCTGGCCCGCAGCGGCTTGTCGGTGCCGTCCACCACCAGGCGGACGCCCCTCTTGCCCTGCGACTTCGCCCGCTCGACGGCGTCGGCCCAGTAGGTGCTGCGGAGCTTCTTCTCCGGCAGCGGGCCGAGGTCGCGCAGCAGCACCAGCGGGGCCAGCCCGAGCGGCGCGGCCGCCAGCAGCAGCGTGCGGCGCAGCAGCGGCCGCTTGGTGATGCCGCTGTCCTCGGCGCCCTCCATGAAGTCCTGGGCGAAGGCGGACCGGCTCTCCTCGTCGCTGGCCAGCTCGTGCCGCTCCTGGACGATCGGCTTGCTGGTCATCAGCCGGCGCACCCAGATCGTCACGCCGATCGCCATGGCGAGGAACGCCACCGCCATCGACCCGCCGAGCCAGAAGTTGCTCTCGCGGGCGTCCAGGACGCCGTGCATCCCGCCGTCGCGGCCGCTCCAGCCGATGAAGTAGGCGATGAACGTCACGCTGGCGGCGAACGCGAGCAGGAAGAACGCCGCGACGATCCGCTCGGCCCGCTTGGCCGACGCCTCGTCGAGCTGCTCCCCGACCCCCGCAGGGGCCGAGATGTCGTCTTCGGCGAGCAGTGCCTTCTCCGTCGCAGGGGACGGCGTGCCGATCACGCGTTCGCGACGGCCGTCGTCCTCGCGCGGGTCCTGCGAGCCCGCGGGCTCCTTGTTCTCTTCACTCATGACTTCTTCAGCTTCTTCGGCTTCTTCGCGGTGATCCACATGGCGGCCACCACCAGCAGGCCCAGCCCGACCAGCCAGCCGACCAGGCCCTCGCTCACCGGGCCGATGCGGCCGAGGCCGTGACCGCCCGGGTTCGGCTCCTCGCGCACCTGGACCAGGTAGGCGATGATCGCCCGCTTGTCCTCCGGCGTGAGGGTGGTGTCGTTGAACACCGGCATCGCCTGCGGGCCGGTCAGCATCGCCTCGTACATCTGGGTGGGCGTGACGCTGTGGAGGTCGACCGGCGGGGCGTACTTGCCGCCGGTGAGCGCGCCGCCCTGCCCGGTGAAGTTGTGGCACTGGGCGCAGTTGGTGCGGAACAGCTTGCCGCCGAGGGCGGCGTCACCCTTCTCGGGGTCGACCGCCTCGGCCGACGGGACCTCCGGGCCGCCGCCCAGCGACTGGATGAAGGCGTTCAGGTCGGCGACGTTCTTCCGCGCCTGGGCCAGCTGCTCCTCGGCGGCCCGCCGCCTCTCCGGGTCCTCGTAGTCGGTCTTGATCGAGGTGTCGAAGGCGGGGATCGGGTCCTTGCGCGGCACCTGCGCGCCGGGGTTCATCGCGGGCATCCGGCCCGTGGTGACCTGGAAGTCGACGGACGCGGCGCCCACGCCGATCAGGCTCGGAGCGATCGGGTTGCCCTTGGCGTCCTTGGTGCCCTCGGCGTTCGGACCGTGGCAGCTGGCGCAGTTCTTGTTGAACAGTTCCTGGCCGTTCTTCAGGTCCTGCGCGGCCTGGGCACTGCTCTGCGCTTCGGCGCGGTCGGTCTTCGGCGAGAAGCCGGCGTAGACGACGCCGATCGCCGCCAGGGCCGCCAGCACGACGGCGTAGCCCGCCCACGGGCGCCGTCGCCATGCGGTGATCCTTTTCACGGAAATCCCCGTTCGGGTCATGTCTGGTGGTGGTCAGGGTCGGGCGGTCAAAGGTCGAGCAGGTAGACGACCGAGAACAGGCCGATCCACACCACGTCGACGAAATGCCAGTAGTAGGACACGACGATCGCGCCCGTCGCCTGCTCGTGCGTCCATCTCTTGGCGGCGTAGGTCCGCCCGAGGATGAACAGGAAGGCGACGAGGCCGCCGACGACGTGCAAGCCGTGGAAGCCGGTCGACAGGTAGAAGATCGAGCCGTAGGCCGACGAGGAGAAGGTCAGCCCCTCGTGCGCGACGAGGGCGTAGTACTCGTACGCCTGGCCGGCCACGAAGTAGGCGCCCATGAGGAAGGTGAGCACGTACCACTCGCGCAGGCCCCAGCGCCGGACGTTCAGGAGCCCGCCGTCCCGTCCCACCTTCCCGGCCTCGGCCTTGAACACCCCGATCTGGCACGTCACCGAGGACAGCACCAGGATCGTGGTGTTGAACGCCGAAAGCGGCAGGTTCAGGTGGGCGCCCGGCCATGCGTCTGTCCCGGACTGGCCGATCGTCACGGAGCGGATCGTGAAGAACATCGCGAACAGCGCCGCGAAGAACATCAGCTCGGACGACAGCCAAACGATCGTCCCCACGCTGACCACATTGGGACGGTTCGCCCGTGTGTGAGGTGTTGTCTCTATGGCGGAAGCTGTCACGGGCGACATTATTGCGCCCCTACCCCGTGAGTGACGCATGACCCCCCTCCTAGGGTTCCCGAGCGTGTCCGCGAGGCCCGCGACCCGGTAGCCTTCACGTCCATGAGCACCGCCCCGGAGAGCCCGATGAAGGTTCTCGTCTACAGCGACGACGCGAACACGCGCGCACAGATCCGGATGGCGATCGGGCGCCGCCCCGCCGCCGGCCTCCCGAAGGTCGAGTTCATCGAGCGGGCGACGCAGCCCGCCGTCGTCGAGCGACTCGACGAGGGCGGCATCGACGTCCTGGTCGTGGACGGCGAGGCGCAGCCCGCGGGCGGCCTCGGCGTGTGCCGCCAGGCCAAGGACGAGGTGTACGACTGCCCGCCCGTCCTCGCCGTCATCGCCCGCCGCGACGACGGCTGGCTGGCGACCTGGTCGCGCGCCGACGCCGTGGTGAGCCTGCCGCTCGACCCCATGGCCGTCGCCAAGGCGCTCGCCGGACTGATGCGCAAGCGCATCGAGACCCGCCTGCCGGTCCTGTGACCTCGGGGCAGCGGGACGCGCGCCCCACCTGGGCGACGCTCCTCAACGCCCTGCTCTCGGGCGAGTCGCTGTCCAGCGGCGAGACCGCGTGGGCCATGAACAGCATCATGGCCGGGGAGGCCACCGACGTGCAGATCGCGGGCTTCGCGGTCGCGCTGCGCGCCAAGGGCGAGACGGTCGAGGAGGTCACCGGCCTCGCCGACGGCATGATGGACAACGCCACGCCCGTGGACGTCCCCGGCCCCATCGCCGACCTCGTCGGGACGGGCGGCGACCGCGCCCACACGGTCAACGTCTCCACGATGGCGGCCGTGGTCGCCGCCGCGTCGGGCGTCCGGGTCGTCAAGCACGGCAACCGGGCGGCGTCGTCGTCGTGCGGCGCCGCCGACCTGCTGGAGCACCTCGGCGTCGCCATCGACCTTTCCCCCGAGGCGACGGCGCGGGTCGCCGCGGAGCTCGGCATCACCTTCTGCTTCGCGCCGCTCTACCACCCGGCGCTGCGGCACGCGGCACGGACGCGCAGCGAGCTCGGCACGCCGACGGTGTTCAACTTCCTCGGCCCGCTCACGAATCCGGCGCGGCCCGGCTCCCAGGCGGTCGGGGTGTTCCATCCGCGGATGGCGGGCGTCGTCGCCGGCGTGTTCGCCGCGCGCGGCTGCTCGTCGCTGGTGTTCCGCGGCGACGACGGCCTGGACGAGCTGACGACCACCGGCACCTCCACGGTGTGGGTGGTCCGCGACGGGACGACGGCGGAGACGACGTTCGACCCGTCCGACCTCGGCATCCCGCCGGCCAAGCCGGAGGACCTGCGCGGCGCCGACGCGGAGTTCAACGGCCGGGTGGCCCGCGAGACGTTCGCCGGGCGGCCGGGGCCCGTCCGCGACATGGTGCTGCTGAACGCCGCCGCGCTCATCACGGCCTACGACGGCGCGCCGGCCGCGGACGGCCTCACCGGGGCGCTGCGGGACGCCAACGAGCGCGCCGCGGTCGCCGTCGACTCCGGCGCCGCGAGCACGCTCCTGGACCGCTGGGTAGAGGTCTCCCAGAGCCTGCGCTAGTCGGCGTCCGGAAGGCCGAGGGCGAACGCCTGCTCCAGGTCGTGCTGGGAGTAGGTGCGGAACGCGATGTGCGTCTCGGTGCCGACGATGCCCGGGACCTTGTTCAGGCGGCCGGGGATGATGTCGTTCAGCTCCTCATGCGCGCCGACCCGGACCATGGCCATGAGGTCGTGCTCCCCGGTGATGGAGTAGACCTCGCTGACGCCGTCCAGGGCGGCGATCGTCTCGGCCACCTCGTGGATGCGCGCGACGTCGGCCTTGACGAACACGATCGCAGTGACCATTTCACCCTCCCCTGAGAATCCGACGGCCCCTGAGAAACCGACGGTCCGACCCTACCGGGAGCCGGTCAGCCGCGGCTCAGCGCGGCGATGCGGCCGGCCGGGCCGGCCCTGCGGGCGAGGACCGCGAACACCAGCCCGGCCAGGAAGCCGAAGATGTGCGCCGAGCGGGCGACGTTGCTCTGCTCGTCGCCCAGCGCCAGCCACTGCACGACGAACCAGTACCCGAGCACGGCCCACGCCGGCAGCCGGACCACGATGGGCACGACCAGGGTGGTGATGCGGCCTTTCGGGTTGAGCACGATGTACGCCCCCAGCACCCCGCCGATGGCGCCCGACGCGCCGACGAGCGTGCCGCTGGAGTCGGGCGACATCCAGGCGTACCCGTAGACGGCCACGAGCCCGAACAGCAGGTAGCTGAGCAGGTAGCGCAATCGCCCGAACCGGTCCTCGACGCCCATGCCGATGGCGAAAAGGAAGACCACGTTGGCCAGCAGGTGCAGCGCGTCCCCGTGCAGGAACATCGAGGTGAACGCCGACGTCCAGGGAGCCTTGTCGAAGTCGGCGGTCCCGCACTGCCGCACGACCTCCGACGGCATCGGCTGCTGGTCCCCCGTTGTCAGCTCCTTTGGGACCGCGGCGTACTCGTAGAGGAAATGCGCCGCGTTGCACTCGCGGACGTTGTCCTCGCCGTACCAGGCGGCGAAGTTCGACATCGGCGTGAGCAGGAACACCACCACGTTGGCCGCGACCAGCAGGTACGTCACCCAGGGGACGCGCCTCGCCGGCTGGCTGTCGTAGAGAGGCATTGCCATGCGGGGGTCGTCCTCTCCGGGCGGCGGGTCTACCCGGTCACCCTAGCGGCGGCCGCCCCTCGGATGGGACGCCTCACGCCGCTCGCGCGTCCTGTCGAAGGCCGTCCCCTCGTAGGCGCGGTCGATCCACTCGCGCAGGCCCTCGGCGCCGTGCACCGGGCACGTCCAGGGGCCGCCGACCTCGACCAGGCGGACCCCTGGAAGGTCGAGCCAGCGCAGCACGCACTCCATCTCCTCGGCCGTCGCGCCCGCCGAGGGCGGCTCGCCGAGCGCCACGCCGCCGGGCGCCTCGCCCGAGGGCGGGAAGACCGTCTCGGCGGTGGCGATGAGCGCGTCGACGTAGGGGCGGGGGTGCGCGTGGGGCGGAACCGTCCCGGCGGCGGCGAGCCGCCCGTAGCGCACGACCGACAGCTCCCACCCGCCGTCGAAGCCGGGACGGGCGGCCACCAGCTCGGGAAGGCGGGACAGCGCCGCGAGCCGCTGCCCGCGCGCGGCGGCGCGGACGAACGCGGCCAGCCGGTCGCGCTGGGCGGCGGCCTCCTCGTAGCGCAGCTCGGAGGCGAGCCGGTCGATGCGCACCTGCGCGGCGGCGACGACGGGCCGCACGTCGCCCTCCATGACCGAGCGGGCCGTCCCAACGTGGACGGCGTAGGCGTCGGCGGACTCCCGGCCGTCGCAGGGCGCCCCGCACCGGCCGATGTCGGCGAGCGCGCACGCGCGGCCCCGGCCGCGCTCGATCAGCCGGAGCGTCAGCCGCTGGGTGCACTGGCGCAGCGGGACGGCCTCGTTGAGCGCCGACCGGGCCTCCTCGGCCTGCCTGCGCGAGGAGATCGGCCCGAGGTAGCGGGCGCCGTCGGTGCGGCACTCGCGGACGATGGACAGGCGCGGGAACGGCTCCACGGTCAGCTTCAGCCAGATCGCCCGCTCGGGGAACTTGGAGCGGCGGTTGTAGCGCGGTTTGTGCCCGGCGATCAGCCGCAGCTCGCGGACCTCGGCCTCCAGCCCGGTGGCGCACTCGATCGTCCGGACGTTCTCGGCGAGCCCGACCATCTCGCGGACGCGCCACCGCGTCTCCGAGCCGGTGAAGTAGCTGCGCACCCGCGAGCGCAGGTCGCCGCTCTTGCCGACGTAGAGCACCTCGCCGGAGGCGTCCTCGAACAGGTAGACGCCGGGCGCGCTCGGGACGTCGTCGGCGAGGTGCCGTTTGCGGCGCTGCTCGGGCGTGGGCGCCTTGGCGAACCCGCGCATCTCCTCGAGCGAGGTGACGTTGAAGGAGCCGAGCCGCTCGATCAGGCCGTGCAGGACCTCCACGGTGGCGCGGGCGTCGGCCAGCGCGCGGTGCGTCGGCTCGGTGGAGGTGCGGAAGAAGCGGGCGAGCGTGCCGAGCTTGCAGTTGGGCACCTCGTCCCTGGTCAGGACGCGGCGGGCGAGGTCGACGGTGTCGACGACGGGGAACGCGGGCCAGGCGTGGCCGTGCTCGGCGCAGGCGGCCTTGAGGAAGCCGATGTCGAACGAGGCGTTGTGCGCGACGAGGACGCAGCCGCGCGCGAACTCCAGGAACGCGGGCAGCACCGACTCGATGCGCGGCGCGGCCGTCACCATCGCCGTGGTGATGCCGGTCAGCGCGGTGATGAACGGGGGGACGGGCCCGCCCGGGTCGACCAGCGTGCCGAGCTCGCCGAGGTCCTCTCCACCGCGGACCTTCACGGCGCCGATCTCGGTGATGGCCGAGTCGGCGGCCGAGCCGCCCGTGGTCTCCAGGTCGACCACCACGAAGGTGACCTCGGACAATGGCGTGCCGAGGTCGTCCAGAGTCTCCTGGACACCGGCCCCCTGGACACCGTGCGCAGCCGTCATGTGCGCGACCGTAGAGGACGCCACCGACAGAAGCCCGGCCCGCTAGGGTTGGGGGGCGTCGGCACGTCCCGCCGGGCGGGGGCACGGGTGGCTCGGGGTGACCCGGCGCGCGATCCGTCCGGGCAACGCGTCCGCCCTGGTTAGGGGGCTGGCGGCTCGGGAAGACACAGCCCACCGGCGGCGAAGCCCGGAAGGAGCGGGATCATCGACAGCGGCCCCGAAGCGACCCCCGGTGGCGAGGAATCCGCGGAGAGGCCGCGTCATTCTGAGGGCGCGACCCCTCAGGATGCCCGGGAAGAGCGTCTGGGGCGGCCGTTACCCGAGGCCGTGCGCCAGAGCGTCGTCGAGGTCGCCGCCGAGCTGATCGGGGCGCTGCCCCCCGACGAGGTCCCCGCACCGCTGCGCCGGTTCGCGCGGTTCGAGCGGCGCAAGCGCGCCAAGCTGGCCGGGCAGCACATCGCGGCGGTCCTGGAGAAGGACTCCGGCTTCCGGGGCCGCGTCACCGAGGCGCTCCGCGAGTCGCAGGCCGACCTGGTGGAGGCGGTCGAGGCCCGGGACGTGCCGCCCGCCGCCGACCCGGTGCGGGTCGCGGTGCTGGCCTACCTGCTGCGTCCCGAGGGGTGGACGGCTCTCGTCGAGGCCGCCCGGGAGGAGCTGGAACGCTCCGCGACCGCCTCGGAGGAGGAGGCCGCCGAGCGCCGGGTGGCCGCGCTGAAAGAGGAGCTGGCCGCCGCCCGCACCGCCCGCGGCGCCGAGGTGGACCGGCTGCGCGCGGACCTGCGCGACACCAAGGGCGAGGTGGCGGAGCTGCGCCGCAAGCTGCACGAGGCGCGCACCAGGTACCGGTCGGCGGAGGAGCGGGCCGGCGCGGTCGCGCGGGAGGCCGAGCGGGAACTGGCGGCCGCGCGCGAGTCGACCGCCGCGTCCGAGAAGGAGCTGCGCAGGCTGCGCGCCCGCGCGGCCCAGGCCGAGGCCGCCGCGGAGGCCGCCAAGCGGGCCGCGCGCGAAGGACGCAACGTCGACGACGTCCGGCTGCGGATGCTGCTCGACGCGCTCCTGGACGCCGCGCAGGGCGTCCGCCGGGAGCTGGCGCTCCCGTCCACCATCGGGCGGCCCGCGGACACGGTCGGCGGCCTGGAGCCCGGCCGGGAGGCGCACCGCGCGCTTCCGGGCCGCGCCCTGTCCGACAGCGACCCGCAGCTGCTCGACCGGCTGCTGACGCTGCCGCGCGTGCACCTCGTCGTGGACGGCTACAACGTCACCAAGACCGGGTACGGGGAGCTGCCGCTCGCCGACCAGCGCAGCCGGCTGCTGTCGGGGCTCGGCGGGCTGGCCGCGCAGACGCGCGCCGAGGTGACGTGCGTGTTCGACGGCGCGGAGCTGGACGTGCCGGTGGCCATCGCGGCGCCGCGCGGCGTCCGGGTGCTGTTCAGCCGTCCCGGGCAGACCGCCGACGAGCTGATCGGCGACCTCGTGCGGGCCGAGCCGCAGGGCCGCGCGGTGGTCGTGGTGTCCTCGGACCGGGAGGTGGCCGACGCGGCGCGTCGCGCCAATGCCCGCCCCTGCCCGTCGACGCTCCTGCTGCGCCGCCTCGGCAGGTCATAAAGGGCTGCAATTTCCATTATTGCACTCCGTGATCATTTCGACACGGAAAGCGGATTATTTTCCTTGAAGACGGCCCAAGAGTGATGAACCGGTTGTGACGGTTGTTGCGTATCGCTAATGTCATCCGCTGACCGTCGTGGACGAGAGGGGCGAAACCGACCGTGGCCAATGATCTCATCGGGGAAGCGGCGCACGAGCGCGGCCGGGGAGGCGGCTCGGCGAGCAGAGGCGTCTCCCGTCGCCTGGCGGCCGTCGCGTGTGTGACCTTGACGGTCTCGCTCGCGTCTCCGGTGGCGGCGCACGCCGACCCTCAGCCGACCAGGGCGCAGGTCCAGAAGAAGCTGGACAAGCTCGGCGAGCAGATGAGCCACAAGGTTGAGAAGTTCAACCAGCTCAACGAGAAGCTCAAGATCGCCAAGAAGAAGTACCAGACGGCGAGCAAGTCGAGCAAGCAGGAGCAGGCGGCCTTCGAGGAGCAGCGGACCAAGATCGCCCAGATGGCGGCGGCCGCGTACAAGAACGGTGACACGGGCGGCGTCGCGGGCTTCGTCGGCACCGGGGACCCGCAGGCGATCCTGGACCAGTCGGCCGTCATGTCGCACCTGTCGGAGGCGCGCAGCTCCCAGCTCACCCAGTTCCTCGCGACCGCGCAGCGGCTCCGCCGCGAAGAGGCGCAGGCCAAGGCCGCCTACGAGGACGTGAAGGGCAAGACCAAGGAGCTGCGGGACCAGAAGACCAAGCTGGACAAGGAGGTCGCCAAGCAGAAGGCCCTGCTGCGGCGGCTCGGCGGCGGGACCTCGCCGTCGTCCGGCGGCGGCTCGGGCAGCACCGGCGGCTCCTACAACGGCCCGGCCAGCGGCCCGGCCCGCAAGGCGCTCGACTTCGCCTACGCCCAGCTCGGCAAGCCGTACTCCTACGGCGCCGAAGGCCCGGGGTCCTACGACTGCTCCGGCCTGACCATGAAGGCGTGGGCGGCGGCGGGCGTCGGCATCACCCGCACCACCAACTCCCAGTACGCGGCCACCAAGCGGGTGGACAAGAGCAACCTGCAGCCCGGCGACCTGATCTTCTTCAGCGGCCTCGGCCACGTCGGCATGGTGGTGGGCGGCGGCAAGATGATCCACGCCCCGCGCACCGGGAAGAACGTCGAGGTCGTGAGCTACACCTCCGGCTACTACCTGAACAACTACTACGGCGCCGGACGTCCCTGACGTCCCCGCCCCCCGGGGCGCCCGTGAAGGGCGCGACGGAGCTCTCCCGACAACGGACCAGGGTTGACCTGGTCCGTTGTTGATTTTGGGGGGGTTTGCCTTCTCTTGGGGCTTTGGTACCTTGTCACCACTCACGGCGCACTCCAGCGCCGTGACCCCGCGGCGCCCACCAGGCGCCACGATCCCACGCGGCGCATCCAGCCGCCGCGTGACGGCGGCGCGAGCCACGTGCCGCTCCCCCCTGGCGGCACGCTCCACGCGTCGCCTTCCCGCGGCGCCCGAAGGTGCCGCAGGCGGTCTCCAAGCAGACCACCGGCCGGGCTTCGGCCCCACCCGTGCGCACGCCCCAGCGTGCATGGCGCTGAGCGCTGCCACGGCGGGATCCGCGGTCAGGCCCCCCGGACGGCCCCGTGACGGGCCGCCGTCCGCACAACATCAGGCGCCGCTCTTTCGCACGCGGGAGACAGGTCCCGCGCCCGGGCCCCATCGCGCCCCCAGGATCGCAGCGGCAGCGCCGAATCCGCCGACGAGCGGAACCGGGGACCCATATCCGCCGGAGTCCAGGGACCGTCCCTGGACGGGCATTCCGGCACCCGGGGTGAATCGGCGCGTCTCTCTCCGAAAGACCGGTGAGAGCCGCCGTAGGGCCACTTCCACGCCCGAACCCGTCAGCTAACCCGGTAGGCGTCTGGAAGAGAGAAGGAGAGACCCGCAGCGTTACCTGGGCGTGGCCGCCCCGCGCGGCCACGCCCGCCCTTTCCTTTCACTTCTCTCCGCACGGGCGCCCCCGCCCGGCGGAGCCCCCATTCCGAACCGGCGCGCCCGACCCCGGGCCGCCACCGCCGAGTCCGCGGTCCGCCGTGCCCAGAGGCGCGATGGACGCGGAGCCGGGGACCCACTGCGTCTCGGGGTGAATCGGCCTGCCCAGCGGGCCGTAGGGCGGCTTCCACGCCCGAACCCGTCAGCTAACCCGGTAGGCGGCATGGAAGTCAGGAGATCCCCCTGTGCCAGGCGCACATCGCAGAAAGCCAACGGGCAGGCACCGCAAGCCGAGCCCTCTCGCCCTCACCTGGCGGACGACCGGCGGCGTGATCGTCGGCGCGGCCGTCCTCGGCACCGCCGCGGCCACCGCGCAGGCGTCGGTCCTGCCGTTCGACTCCCTGCCCACCACCCACATCACGGCCGCCGACCTGTCCGAAGGCAAGGCCGCGGGCAAGTCCTCCCCCGAGGGCGAGGACGGGTCCGGCTCCCGGTCGAAAGACGGGAACGGCGGCGGGTCCGAGGCCGGCGGCAAGAACGACGGCGGCAAGGGCGACGGCGAGGACGGCGGACGAACCGGGAAGGAGGAACCGGAGCCGGGCGCCCCGAAGGAGCCGTCCGAGGATTCGCGGCCGACCGCCGACGACGCCATCGAGCTCGCCAAGGCGCAGGTCGGCATCACCGAGGACGGCAGCGGCGAGACCAAGTTCAACCGGTGGTACGTGGAAAGCCCCCGTGCCAAGGAGACCGTCGCGCGCGACGGCGGCTCCACCCAGGCCTACGACGACGCCGCGTGGTGCTCGATGTTCATCTCGTGGCTGGGCGACCGGCTCGGGGTCGCCGACCAGTTCGGCAGCGACGCCTGGACCGTCGCCCACGCCGAATGGTTCCGGGACCAGGGCCGGTGGGGCACCGAGCCCAAGCCCGGCGCCATCGTCTTCTACGCCTGGGACGGCGGCAAGGACATCAGCGACATCGTCCACGTCGGCATGGTGACCGAGAAGGTCGACGACGACACGATCAAGGCCGTCGAGGGCAACACCGACAGCGCCGTCAAGATCAGGGAGCGTTCGGCCGGCGACATCGTCGGCTACGGCTATCCCGAGTACAAGTCCTGACGGCCCCGCCTCACCCGTGCGCTGCATAGGATCGCGCACATGGAGGAGGGTCCCGGCCGCGGCGGCCCCGTCACGCGCCGCAGGGCACTCGCCCTGGGCGCCGGCGGGGCCGCCGTGCTCCTGGGCGGCGGCGCGGCCCTGCTCGGCGCGCGTTCCGGCGGCGACGCGGCGCCCCATGCCCCCGCCTCCCAGGCCGCGGGGAGTTTCGCCCCCCGTGACGCCGTGACCGTCCTCGCCAACCGCGCGCGGGCAGTGCGGAGCGGAGACCGGACGGCCTTCCTCGCGACGGTGAGCTCGGCGCCTCCCGCGTTCCAGGACGCCCAGTCCCGCGTGTACGGCAATCTCCGCGAGCTTCCACTGGACGGCTGGGAGGAACGCTTCGTCTCCACCCAGTCCGCGGACGAGAAGAAGGGCGTCGCAGTCGTCCGCGTGGAAGTGCGCTACAGGCTGCGAGGTTTCGACCGAGGCGGTGTGGCCCGCACCCGCTACCTGACGCTGGCCCCTCGCTCAGGCACGTGGACGATCGTCGGCGACGGGGCGTCCCACGGGTTCGAGGACGACGCCGCCATCTGGGACGGCGGCCCCCTGACCGTGGTCAAGGGCAAGGCGAGCCTCGTCATCGGCGACGCCACCGGACTCGACGAGATCGCCGGACGCCTGGACGCGGCCGTCCCCGCGGTCACCGCCGTCGTCGGCCGGGAGTGGGCACGGCGGGTCGTCGCGCTCGTCCCCGCCGACGCGGGCCTCGCCTCCGCCCTCGCCGGTCCGGGCCAGAGCCTCGGCGACATCGCCGCCCTGGCCACCGTGACACCGTCCGCCGGCGGTCGCCGCGGCGAAGACCGCGTCATCGTCTCCCCGGGCACCTTCGGCCACCTCAACGAACTCGGGCGCGACGTCGTGCTGACCCACGAGCTGACCCATGTCGCGACCGGCGGCGCCCGCGACCGCAAGACGCCGATGTGGCTGATCGAGGGCTTCGCCGACTACGTCGGCTACCTCGGGACCGGCGTCGACTCCGGGTCGGCGGCCGGTGAGCTGCGGCGCGAGGTCGCCGCGGGACGGATCCCTCCGGCGCTGCCCGCCGCGGCCGCGTTCTCCGGCGGCTCCGAGCGCCTCTCCCAGGCCTACCAGGAGGCCTGGCTCGCCTGCCGGATGGTCGCCGACCGGTACGGTGAGGCGACGCTCGTGCGGCTCTACCGGACCGCCGGGCGCGTCCCGGAGGCCACCGCGCTGCGCGACGTGCTGGGGCTCACCCGGGGCCGCTTCACCGCCCTTTGGCGCGACTACCTGACGAGGGAGCTCACATGAGCGAGGCGGAGGCGGACGAGGGGCGCGCCGAAACCGCCGGCTCCGGCCGGCAGGACGAGGACGCCGCTCCCCGTGACGGCGCCGACCGGATGCGGCGGCCCCGGATCGCCGCCGCCGTCGCGGCCGCCGTGCTGTTCGCCGCGCTCGGGACCGTCATCGCCCTCACCACTCCGTGGAACCCGATGCCCGGTCCGGTTCCGGGCGGGCACGTGGAGCCCGACCCGGCGCTGGACTTCTCCCCCGCCGAGATCGCGCGTTCCGAGGCGTTCGACTCGGCCATCAACCCGCCCGCCTACACGGGCCTCGTCGCCGGCCTCGCGCTGGTCCTCGTGCTGGGCCTCACCCCACTGGGCGCCCGGTTCATCGGCTGGGTCACCGCCCGCACCCGGCGCCGGCCCATGCGCGTCATCGCCGGAACCGCGGCGCTGACGGCGCTGCTCCGCCTCGCCGGCCTCCCGTTCGACGTCTGGGGCGAATCGGTGCTGCGCAGGTACGGGCTGTCGACGCAGAGCTGGCCCGCCTGGCTCACGGACCAGCTCAAGTCCCTCGGCCTCACCTGGGTCATCTACACGGTCGCCCTGCTGCTCCTGTACGCGGTCGTGCGCCGCTTCCCGCGCTACTGGTGGACGGGCGCCGCCACCGGCGGGTTCCTGCTCGTCGTCCTGGTGTCGTTCATCTATCCCATCGCCGTCGAGCCGGTGTTCAACAAGTTCCACTCGCTCCGGCAGGGCCAGCTGCGCAGCGACCTCCTGGCGATGGCCGAACGGGACGGCGTGCCCGTCGGGGACGTTCTCGTCGCGGACGCCTCCCGCAGGACGACGTCGCTGAACGCCTACGTGTCCGGCTTCGGCTCGACGCGCCGCATCGTCCTGTACGACACGCTGCTGGAGTCGCCGCCCGAGCGGGTCGAGTCGATCGTCGGGCACGAACTCGGCCACGCCAAGCGCAACGACGTCCTGTGGGGCACGCTGGTGGGCGCGCTGGGCGTCGCCGGAGCGATGTGCCTGCTGTACCTCCTGATGACCTCGCCGCGCCTCCTGCGCCGCGCGGGCGTCGATTCCGGCGGCGGCGCCGCGGAAGGGGACCGCGACGGCGCCCGCGGCGCCGCCGATCCGCGGTCCATCGCGCTCGTCCTCGCGCTCGTGGCGGCCGGGACGCAGATCAGCGCACCCGTCCAGAACCTCGTCAGCCGGAAGATCGAGGCCCGCGCCGACGTGCACGCGCTGGACATCACCCGCGATCCGTCGACGTTCGTGTCGATGCAGCACGAGCTCTCGGTGCGCAACATCTCCGACCTGGACCCGGACGTCCTTGAGTCCCTGCTGTGGATGACCCACCCGCCGGGCCCCGGCAGGATCGCCATGGCCCGGGAGTGGGCGCGCGTCAATAACGTCCAGGAGCCGCCGCCGCTGCGCTAGCCGGCGTCAGTCGCCCTCCGCGTGCTGCCCGCCCTGGCCGGCCCCGGCGCCGCCGCCCTGCGCGGTCACCGTCGCCGAGTCCGCGAGCGGGGCGGTCGTGACGGGCCGCTTCAGGGCGCTGCCCTTCACCCAGTCCTTCCAGCCGGCCTGCCAGTAGCTCCAGCCGTTGTCGACCTCCAGCTCGCGGTCCGTCCCGGTCACCACGACCGGGTCGCCCCGCTGGGTGCGGTCGAAGAACCACTTCGCGTCGGACGGGCTGAGGTTGATGCATCCGTGGCTGACGTTCGAGCTGCCCTGGCTGCCGACCGACCAGGGCGCGCTGTGGATGTACTCGCCGCTGTCGGAGATCCGCACGGACTTGTACACGGTCAGGCTGTAGCCCCCGGGGCTGCCGGGGGCGATCCCCATCCAGGAGGACGTCATGACCGTCGGGTCCTCCTTCGACATCGCCACGTGGACACCGCTGGTGGTGGTGTACTTACGGACCCCGCCCTTGCCCATGCTGAGCGGGACGGTGCGGACCTTCTCGCCGTTGACCTTCACGACCATCTTGTGGGAGTCCTCGTCCGCCGTGGAGATCTGCGAGTCGCCGACCTTGAAGGCGAGGGCGTAGTCCTTCCCGCCGTACACGTCGCCGCCGGTGCGCACTCCGCTGAGGTGGGCCTTGAACGCCACGTTGGTGTGGGCGGGCCAGTACTTCTTCGGCCGGAAGGCGACCTCCTGGTCGCCGAACCAGTGCCAGGCGCCCTGGACGCTCTTGTCCGCGCGCACCTCCAGCGCCCGCTCGACCGCCGCCCTGTCCTTCACCGGACGCTCGAACTGCATGACGATGGGCATGCCGACGCCGACGGTCTCCTTGTCGCGGGGCCCCTCGAACGTCACCTCGTTGGTCTTCTCGACCTCGGCCGTGGTGAAGCGGCTCTTGACCGTCCGGGTCCTGCCGTCCGCACCGAGAGCCGTCGCGTCGACCGTGTAGGTCTCCCCCGGCTTCAGCGTCCACCGTGAGCGCCATCCGGTCCTGTCCTCGTTCAGTTCCCCCTCGACCCGGTCGTCCTCCGCCGACACCGTCACGTTCTCGATGGTGCCGCCCTGCGCCTGGACGGCGATCGGGCTGTCCGGCCTGAGCGCGGCTCCGCCGCCTCCGGGCGACACCGAGAGCCGCACGCCGTCGCCGTCCTGCTCCTCGCTCCCCGAGCATGCCGCGGCGCCCGCCACCATGCTCGCGCCGACGAGCACGGCGGCCGCGCGCCGGCCCCGGCCTCCCGGTCCTGAGCCACCCACCCGCATGTGGTCCCCCCGGTCGTCCCACTGGGCGATCGGTCCGCCTGCCCAGCCCGTTCGCTGGAACGGCGCCCAGTATGTGAAAGGGCCGGTACCCGCGAAAAAGCGGACACCGGCCCTTTATGGGGTTCTTTTACCGATCAATGGGCGAAATGACCCCGGTAGTACTCGAAGACCAGCCCGATCGTCGACAGCAGCGCCGCCGCGACGCCGAGCATGAACAGCCACCAGCCGAACACGATGCCGAGCGCCACGGTCGCGGCCGACAGCCCGAGGTACAGCGGCCACCAGCTGTGCGGGCTGAAGAAGCCCAGCTCGCCCGCCGCGTCCGCGATCTCGCCCTGCGGGTCGTCCTCGTACAGCGGCCCGCTGTTGGCCCGCTCGAGGCGGCGGATCGTGAAGTGGACGTAGAACCCGATGAGCCCGGCGAGGCCGACGGACAGCCCCAGCGCCGTCGTCCCCGTCCAGTCATTGGACCAGAGCCAGTACACGACGGTGGTGACGAGGAAGAAGAGGGCGCTTCCGTAGAACATGAACGCCTGGACGCGCATCGGCTACTCCCCCTTCGTCCCGGCCAGTTCGCCCTTGGCACCCACGTGCGGGTGGTGCAGGTCGAACGCCGGCCGCTCGGAGCGGATCTTCGGAATCGAGTTGAAGTTGTGCCGCGGCGGCGGGCACGACGTCGCCCACTCCAGCGAGCCGGCGTAACCCCAGGGGTCGTCCACCTCGACCTTCTTGCCCCGCTTCCACGTGATGTAGACGTTGTAGAAGAACGGCAGCATCGAGGCGCCCAGGACGAACGAGAAGATGGTGGAGACCTCGTTCAGCGCGTGGAACTCGGCGGCGTAGTCGGCGTAGCGCCGCGGCATGCCCGCGGCACCCAGCCAGTGCTGGACGAGGAACGTGCCGTGGAAGCCGATGAACAGCATCCAGAAATGCACGTGGCCGAGCCGGTCGTTCAGCATCTTGCCGGTCCACTTCGGCCACCAGAAGTAGAAGCCCGCGAACATCGCGAACACCACGGTTCCGAAGACGACGTAGTGGAAGTGCGCCACCACGAAGTAGGAGTCCGACAGCTGGAAGTCCATCGGCGGCGACGCCAGGATCACGCCGGTGAGACCGCCGAACAGGAACGTCACCAAGAAGCCCAGCGACCACAGCATCGGCGACTCGAACGTCAGTTGTCCTCGCCAGATGGTTCCCACCCAGTTGAAGAACTTCACCCCCGTGGGTACGGCGATGAGGAACGACATGAAGGAGAAGAACGGCAGCAGCACCTGGCCGGTCACGAACATGTGGTGCGCCCACACGGTGATGGACAGGCCGGTGATGCTGATGGTCGCGAAGACCAGGCCGATGTACCCGAAGACCGGCTTGCGGCTGAACACCGGGAGGATCTCGGTCACGATGCCGAAGAAGGGCAAGGCGATGATATAGACCTCCGGATGCCCGAAGAACCAGAAGAGGTGTTGCCAGAGCAACGCGCCTCCGTGCGCCGCGTCGAAGATGTGCGCGCCGAGCTTGCGGTCGGCCTCCAGCGCCAGCAGCGCCGCGGCCAGGACCGGGAACGCCAGCAGGACCAGGATCGAGGTCAGCAGGATGTTCCAGGTGAAGATCGGCATCCGGAACATCGTCATGCCCGGCGCGCGCATGCACAGGATCGTGGTGATGAAGTTGACCGCGCCCATGATCGTGCCGAAGCCCGACATCGCCAGGCCCATCACCCACATGTCGCCGCCGACGCCCGGCGAGCGCACCTCGTCCGACAGCGGGGCGTAGGCGAACCAGCCGAAGCTGGCCGCGCCGCCCGGCGTCAGGAAGCCCGCGATGACGATGAGGCTGCCGAACAGGAACAGCCAGTACGCCAGCATGTTCATCCGGGGGAACGCCACGTCCGGCGCGCCGATCTGCAGCGGCATGACGACGTTGGCGAAGCCGGCGAACAGCGGCGTCGCGAACATCAGCAGCATGATCGTGCCGTGCATGGTGAACATCTGGTTGAACTGCTCGTTGCTGACGACCTGCATTCCCGGCTCGAACAGCTCCGCGCGCATGACCAGCGCGAGCACGCCCCCGAACAGGAACATGAAGAACGAGGTGATCAGGTAGAGGTAGCCGATCACCTTGTGGTCGGTGGACGACATCCACGAGGCGAGGATGCGCCCCTTGCTCGTCCGCGGCGCGGCGATCGGCGCGGTCGGTGCCTGACTGGTCGTGGTCACTGGGCACCTCCCGCGGCCAGTGCGGCCTTCGAATCGGCGATGAACTTGTCGTACTGCTCGGGCGTCACGACCTTCAGCTGGAACAGCATCCGGCTGTGGTCGACACCGCAGAGCTCGGCGCAGCGGCCCTCATAGGTACCGGTCTTGGTCGCCGTGAACTCGAACTCATTGGTGAAGCCCGGCATGACGTCCTTCTTGTAGATCAGCGCCGGAACCCAGAACGAGTGGATGACGTCATTGGAGTGCAGCCGCACGCGGACCGTCTCGCCCGAGGGGATCGTCATCACCGGCTTGCCCGGGGCGGGACCGTTCGGCGCGACGGGCACACCGACGACGGAGGCGACGGTCTGCTCCTTCCCGGAGGCGTCCTCCTCCTTGTAGTCGAACTGCCAGCTCCACTGGAACCCGGTCACGTCGACGACCACCGCGGGATCGGCGGTGGTCTTCTCGACGAAGTTCTCGTCGCGGGCGGTGAAGTAGAACAGGACCGCGATGATGACGAACGGGACCGCCGTATAGAGGATCTCGATCGGCAGGTTGTAGCGGACCTGCGGCGGCAGATCGTCAGAGCGCTTGCGGTGGAACACCACCGCCCAGAGGATCAGGCCCCAGACGAGGACCCCGACCGCGAACGCCGCGATCCAGGAGCCCTGCCACAGGTGCAGCATGCGTTCGCCCTGGATGCTGATCGGCTCGGGCAGGCCAAGGCGGCTGCCACTGCACGCGGTGGCGGAAAGCGCCAGCACCCCTAGCGCACCGGCGCTTTTCAATGCACGGCGACTGCGCACAGGCGTACGCCGCTCCCTAGAGCGGGTCGGACTCACGGAATGCCTTCCCCACGGATGAAGCCCGGTCGGCCGGGCGGAGAGAACAGTTGTTACACGTGTGGTGGACACACTAGCGCTAGGGTCGCGCGAACCCCCGATCGGGTGCCCGGTTAGTGTTTCCGCGTGGCCGATCCCAGCACGCCGCACGCCTACTTCGACGCCGCGTCCACCGAGCCGCCGCACCCCGCGGCCCGGTCGGCGCTGCTGGAAGCCCTGGACGCGGGCTGGGCGGACCCCGCCCGGCTGTACGGGACGGCCCGCGCCACCCGCATGACGCTCGACCGGGCCCGCGCGCGTGTGGCCGCCGTCCTGGGGGCCCGTCCCGACGAAGTTTCGTTCACGTCCTCGGGTACGCAGGCGGTGCACCTGGCGGTCCTCGGGGGGCTCCAGGCGCGCCGCCGGGTCGGCCGGCATCTGGTGGTCAGCGCCGTCGAGCACTCCAGCGTGCTGCACGCCGCGGAGGCGCACGAGCGCGACGGCGGCGAGGTGACGGCCGTCGGCGTCGACCGGGCGGGCCGCGTGGACCCGGAGGAGTTCGCCGCGGCGCTGCGGCCCGGCACCGCGCTCGCGTGCCTGCAGTCGGCCAACCACGAGGTCGGCACCGTCCAGCCCGTCGCCGAGGCCGCCGAGGCCTGCCGCGCCGCCCGGGTGCCGCTGTTCGTCGACGCCGCGCAGTCCCTCGGCCGCGCGGACGTCCCGGGCGGCTGGTCGTTCCTCGCCGGCAGCGCGCACAAGTGGGGCGGCCCCGCCGGCGTCGGCGTGCTCGCCGTCCGCAAGGGCACCCGGTGGCGCTCCCCGCTGCCGGACGACGAGCGGGAGCGGGGCCGCGTCCCCGGGTTCGAGAACGTCCCGGCGATCGTGGCGGCGGCCGCGGCGCTGGAGGCGTACCGGGCGGACATGGCGGCCGACGCGCCGCGCGTCTCCGCGCTCGTGGACCGGATCCGCACGCGGGTCGCCGACAGCGTCCCCGACGTCGAGGTGGCCGGCGACCCGGTCCGGCGCCTGCCGCACCTGGTGACGTTCTCGTGCCTCTACGTGGAGGGCGAGGCGCTGCTGACCGAACTCGACCGGCTGGGTTTCGCGGTTTCCTCCGGTAGCTCGTGCACGGCGGATACGCTGCGTCCCAGTCACGTGCTGGAGGCGATGGGAGTGATTACCCATGGGAACGTACGGGTATCGCTGCCGCGTGGCGTCGGCTCGGCGGACGTCGACCGGTTCCTCGCCGAGCTTCCCGGCGCCGTCGCCCGCCTCCGCGAGGCGACGATGAACACCGGGAGCCGGCCATGAGCACCTTCGAGACGGGGAGGCGGTCGCGCCCATGAGGTTCCGAGGCCGCGCCAAGGGCGGGACGTCCACCGGCGACGCCGCGCCGTCCCCCGCCGAGCCGCCCGCCGGCCCGCCGCCCGTCCTCGTCATCGACGCGCTCGGACGCAAGTGCCCCATCCCGATCATCATGCTGGCCGAGCGGATCCGCGAGGTCCCGGTCGGGCAGATCGTCGCCGTCCTCGCCGACGACGCCGCCGCCCGCACCGACGTCCCGGCCTGGTGCCGCATGAAGTCCCAGGACTTCGTCCGGGAGGAGACGCTCCAGCAGGGCGGCTGGGGCTTCCACATCCGCAGGACCTACTAGCACTTCGCGTACCAGACGCAACAAGGGCCGCGCCGGGGGGGCGCGGCCCTTCGAGGTGCGTGCGGCTTACGGGGTGGGGCTGGCGAGGTGGGGGGCGACCTCGTCGGCGGCGCCGGAGCCATAGGCGGCGGCGAAGCGGTCGAGGAACGCCTGGCGGGCCAGGCCGTACTCCTGCGGGCCGGCGGATTCGAGGGCGTGCGCCGCGACGGCGTTGCCGACCTGGGCGGCGCGTTCGAGCGGGACGCCCCAGGCGGTGGCCGTCAGGAAGCCGGCGCGGAAGGCGTCGCCGACGCCGGTCGGGTCGACGATGTTCTCGACGGTGAGGCAGGGAACGTGCACGCCCTCCTCGCCCTTGCGGTCGATGGCGACGCCCTTGGCGCCGAGGGTGGTGACGCGGACGCCGACGCGGTCGAGGATCTCCTCGCCGCTCCATCCGGTCTTCTCCTCGGCGAGGGCCCGCTCGTAGTCGTTGGTGAACAGGTAGGCGGCGCCGTCGATGAGGCGGCGGACGTCGGCGCCGTCCATCCGGGCAAGCTGCTGGGAGGGGTCGGCGGCGAACGGGATGCCGCGGGTGCGGCACTCCTCGGTGTGCCGGAGCATCGCGTCGGGGTCGTTGGGGCTGACGACGACGAGGTCGAGGCCCCCGACCCGGTCGGCGACCGGCTTGAGCTCGATGGAGCGGGCCTCGCTCATCGCGCCGGCGTAGAACGTCGCGATCTGGTTCTGCTCCTGGTCCGTGGTGCACAGGAACCGGGCAGTGTGGTGGATCTCGGACACGTGCACGGACGCCGTGTCGACGGCGTGCCGTTCGAGCCAGGAGCGGTAGTCGTCGAAGTCGGCGCCGACGGAACCGACAAGGATCGACTCCTTGCCGAGGCTTCCCATTCCGAAGCAGATGTTGGCGGCGATGCCGCCGCGGCGTATCTCCAGCTCGTCCACCAGAAAGGACAGCGACACCCGGTCGAGCTGGTCGGGCAGTAGCTGGTCGGTGAACCTTCCGGGGAAGGTCATCAGATGGTCGGTCGCAATGGAGCCTGTCACGGCGATGCGCACTGAGTCGCTCTCCTCGTCGTGGTCGTCCGGCTGTTCACCGGCTGTTTCGAACTCGGAAAGCGTAACCCCCCACCACACCGGGGTTCACGACCGGAGTACCTCCGGCAACCGGAAAGAGGCGGCCGGGAAAGGTTTCCGGCCGCCTCTTTCCGGTTCCCCGCTCAGTTGAAGGAGTCGCCGCAGGCGCAGGAACCGCCGGCGTTCGGGTTGTCGATCGTGAAGCCCTGCTTCTCGATCGAGTCGACGAAGTCGATGGTGGCGCCGGTGAGGTAGGGCGCGCTCATCCGGTCGACGCGCACGGCCAGGCCGTTGAAGTCCTGGATCTGGTCGCCGTCCTGCTGCCGCTCATCGAAGAAGAGCTGGTAGACCAGGCCGGAGCAGCCGCCCGGCTGCACCGCGACGCGCAGCGCGAGGTCGTCGCGGCCCTCCTGCTCGAGCAGGCCCCTGGCCTTCTCGGCGGCGACGTCGGTGAGGACGACGCCCTGCGTGGTCTCCTGCGTGGTCTCACCTGAAACCGTCATGTGTTCAGCTCCCGGGTCTCGCTACGCCGCGCGGGGCGGCAGGCTGTCGCTTGTCCGAGGACGCGTACGCCCCTTCCCGTAGGACAACGTACCTCGCTACATGGCCATTCCGCTTATCTGCCTCCTCTAACGCTAGGCGATGGTGCGGTCTACGTCACACCCCGGGCGGGCCGGGGATGTGCCATCATTAGTCGTCAAAACGACGATAAGCCCCGTCGTGAAGGGAGACCGCCGTGACCACCCAACTGCTGCTGCTCGGCGGCGGCGCCGATCCCGCCAGCGAACGAGGCGTGGACTGCCCCGGCGAACTGCCCCCGGCCTCCGACCCCGCGCTGGTCGAGCGGGCCCGCGCCGCCAAGGCCGCCCTCGGCGAGAAGGTGTTCGTGCTCGGCCACCACTACCAGCGGGACGAGGTGATCCAGTTCGCGGACGTCACCGGCGACTCGTTCAAGCTGGCCCAGAAGGCGGCGGCCCGGCCCGAGGCGCCCTACATCGTGTTCTGCGGCGTCCACTTCATGGCCGAGTCGGCCGACATCCTGACCGCGCCGCACCAGCGGGTGATCCTGCCCGACCTCGGCGCGGGCTGCTCGATGGCCGACATGGCCACTTTCGACCAGGTCGAGGACTGCTGGGACGTCCTGGAGGACGCGGGCGTCGCCGACGACGTGGTCCCGGTCACGTACATGAACTCCTCGGCCGACATCAAGGCGTTCGTCGGACGGCACGGCGGCGTGGTGTGCACCTCGTCCAACGCCAAGCGCGCCCTGGACTGGGCCTACGGGAAGGGCAAGAAGGTCCTGTTCCTGCCCGACCAGCACCTCGGACGCAACACCGCGGTCCTGCAGATGGGCTTCTCCCTGGACGACTGCGTGGTCTACAGCCCGCACCGCCGCGAGGGCGGCCTGACACCACGGCAGCTGCAGGACGCCAAGATGATCCTCTGGCGCGGCCACTGCTCGGTGCACGGCCGGTTCACCACGGAGTCCGTGAACGAGGTCAGGGAGCGCGTCCCCGGCGTGAACGTCCTGGTGCACCCCGAGTGCCGCCACGAGGTCGTCACCGCCGCGGACCAGGTCGGCTCGACCGAGTACATCATCAAGGCGATCGAGGGGGCCGAGCCGGGATCGTCCTGGGCCATCGGGACCGAGCTGAACCTCGTCCGGCGGCTGGCGAACGCGCACCCGGACAAGCACGTCACGTTCCTCGACAAGACCGTCTGCTACTGCTCGACGATGAACCGGATCGACCTGCCGCACCTGGTGCTGTCGCTGGAGTCGCTGGCCCGCGGCGACGTGCAGAACGTCATCGAGGTGGACGAGGAGACCACCTACCACGCCCGCACGGCCCTGAACCAAATGCTCGCGCTTTAGTTTGCAGGAACGCATCTCAGGACACGCCGGGGGCGTCCCATACTGGGAACCAGCGGGCGGTGTCCGGCTCCATGGTCAGGTCGTGGGCGAGGGCGTCGCGGGCGTGCGTCTCGACCAGGTTGTTGCGGCGGCGCGTCCCCGGCTCGCCTGCCTCGCCGGGGACGCCGGGGGCGAACGGGTAGAACGTCCCGCGGCCCGGTGAATGGACCAGGAGGAGCCGCTGCGGCTCGTCCCTCCTGCGGAAGCCGGCGACCGTGCACAGCAGGTACGGCC
Source organism: Actinomadura sp. 7K507 (assembly GCF_004348425.1). Classification (GTDB taxonomy): domain Bacteria; phylum Actinomycetota; class Actinomycetes; order Streptosporangiales; family Streptosporangiaceae; genus Spirillospora. Next base: position 12,254 of record NZ_SMKK01000023.1, on the reverse strand, counting down.
CGTATCCGGCTGCGGTCAGCGTGGCGTTGACCATTTGCAGGTCGGAGATCAGCCGCTCGAACGCGTCCGGGGGGCGGGTGACGTGCGCCCATCCCCAGCCGTGGGGGCCCGCGCTCAGGCCCGTCTCGCGGGTCCCGTCGCCGTGCAGCAGCCGGACCACGTCCCGCTGGGCGCGGTCGAACGCGCCGAACGGCCCGCCCTCCACGAGGCGATGGCAGACGGCGCCCGTGCCGTCCGGGGCGAAGCCCGTCGCGGCCTCCAGCGCCGGCGCGGCGGCGGGCAGCTCGAACAGCCGGTCGAGGTCGGGCAAGCCGGGCTCGCGGCGCCCGAGCAGCCCGTCCAGGATCCGCACGTCAGCCGCCGCTCGCGAGCCGCCAGGAGAGGGCCGACAGCCGTTCCGTGCGCGCCCGCAGCGTCGGGTGGCTGGACAGCAGGCCGTCCACGCTCCCGCCGCGCACCCCGACCACGCACAGGGCGCTCACCGGGCGCAGCGCCCGCAGGTCGTTCCGGGACGCGTCCCGCAGACCCTCGTCGACCTTGCCGAGGGCGGACGCGAGGTCCGCGGGACGCCCGGTCAGCAGCGCGCCCGTGGAGTCGGCGCACAGCTCCCGGTACCGCGACAGAGCGAGCCCGACCAGCGTCCCGACGCCGTGCAGCACCGCCGCCGCCACCCCGAGCGGCAGCAGCAGGACCCCGCCCGCCACCGCCGCGGCGCGTCCGGCGCCGTGCCTGTCCCGGCCGGTGACGAGGCCCGTCCACCAGCCGAGGACCAGTCCGGCGCACAGGCCGGGGAACGCGGCGATCGCCCCGACGAGCACGTCCCGGTTGGCGACGTGCGCCGTCTCATGGGCGAGGACGGCGGCGAGCTCGGCCGGTTCGAGGCGCGAGCGCAGCCCGTCGGTGACGCACACCACCGCCGAGCCGGTGCCCGACCCGGCGGCGAACGCGTTGGGCATCTTCAGCGGGGAGACGGCGAGGCGGGGCTTGGGGAGGCCGGACGACATGCACAGCCGGTCAAGGACGGCGTGCAGCTCCGGCTCCTCATCGCTGCCGACCGGGCGCGCGTCCATCGCGTACAGCGCCAGCCGGTCCGCCGCCCGGGTCGAGACGACCGCGAGGGCCACCGCCGCGGCCGCCGCGGCCGCGCCCCACACCGGACCGGCGAGGAACGCGGGCAGCACGGCGGCCGCGTACACGAGCGCGACCAGGACCGTCGTGGCGAGCATCCGCCAGGCCAGCCCGGAGTCGGGTGCGTCACGGGAGGGCGCCATGGCCTGACGCTAGAACGGCCGGGCACGGCGTTCAGCGTCTTATGACACAAATCCCGGATACAAGATGGTTACGGGGTTACGACCCCGGGAGCCGGGATCACAGGCCGGGGGCGCCCCAAAGGGGGAACCAGCGGCCGAGGTCGTCCTCGAACGGCAGGTCGGCGCCGACGGCACCGCGCACCTGCAGCTCCAGCGCGTTGTCCCGCTTGTCTCCGGGCAGCGGGGCGAAGGGGTAGAACGTGCCCCGCTTGTAGAGGTAGACGAGGGCGAGACGCTGGCCGTCGGGGCCGCGGAAGCCGGCCAGGGAGCACAGCAGGTGCGGGCCGAACCCGCCGGACTCCAGCGTCGCGTTCACCGCGTGCAGGTCGGTGACGAGGTCGGGCAGCTCGTCGGTCCGGTGCTTGGCGAGCAGCCAGGTGTAGCCGTAGGAGTCGGTGCTGATCTCGACCTTGGGGCCCTCGTCGGCGTCCAGCAGCTCCTGGACGTCGCGCTGCAGCCGCGCGAACGCCCCGCCCTCCGCGGCGCGGAAGCACACCGAGCCCAGCCCGGTCGGGGTGAAGCCCGTCGCGGCCTCCAGCGTGATGGCGGCCGTCGACAGCCCGAAGATCCGGTCGAGGTCGGGCTTGACCGGCTTGGAGCGGCCGAGCAGCGTGTCCAGGAAACCCACGGGTCAGACTCCCCTGCTGAGCTGGTCGGAGATCTTCGAGAGCTGGGCGAGCCGCTTGTCCAGCGGCGGGTGGGTGGAGAACAGCGCCGAGACGCTGACACCCTTGCCGAGCGCCGGGGTGAAGAAGAACGCGTTGAACGCCTGCGAAGAGCGCAGGTCCTTGGTCGGGATCCGCGCGATCTCCCCGTTGACCTTCGTCAGCGCGCTGGCCAGCGCGGAGGGGCGGCCGGTCAGCAGCGCGGCCGCCCGGTCGGCCGACAGCTCCCGGTAGCGCGACAGTGCCCGGGTGAGCATGAAGCTGATCGCGTAGGCCAGGGCGCTGGCCGCGACCACCACCAGCAGGATCAGGCCGGTGTTCTGGTCATTGCTCCGGCGTCCGAAGCCGCCCCAAAGGCCGGCGTACAGGCCGAAGCGGGTGATCAGGCCCGCGCAGATGCCGAGGAACGAGGCGATCGTCATGACCGCGACGTCCTTGTGGGCGACGTGCGCCATCTCGTGCGCGAGGACGCCCTCCAGCTCGACCGGGTCGAGGCGGCGCAGCAGCCCGGTGGTGACGCAGACGACGGCCTTCTTCTGGTTGCGCCCGGTGGCGAACGCGTTCGGCACGTCGGTGTCGGCGATCGCGACCCCGGGCTTCGGAGCGTCCGACATCGCACAGATCCGGTCGATGACGCCGTGCAGCTCTGGCGCCTCCTCCGGGGAGACGATCTTGCCGTGCATGGCGAACAGCGTCATCTTGTCCGAGAAGAAGTACTGAGCGAGCAGGAAAAGCCCCGCCACGGCCAGCGCGACGAACGCCCACTCGGGCACGAAGACGAAGAACGCCCCCACGAAGACGACGTAGACCAGCCCCAGCAGGAACATCGTCACGAGCATGCGCGACGTCAGCCCCCTGTCGGAGGCGTAGCGCGTACTGGCCATGCGGCCACCCCCTGATGGTTCCCCGATTTCGTTATTCAGTTGTCACAACGCACGAGACCCGGGTTTTGTGCCTGACTGTCCAGTTCGACCGGGGGGGACCGCCGGGTCCGGTGCGTGTCAGTCGGGAATCAGGCCCTCGTCCCCCAGCATCGAGCGCACCTCGTCGATGTGCGCGTCCGACGGCGGAAGGATCAGCTCGGACGGCGCCAGGCTGTCCGCCGGAAGCGGCTTGCCCACCTTGCGGACGTTCTCCAGCAGCGCGTGCAGCGCGGCGCGGAAGGTCGTCTCGTCGCCCGACTCGATCGCCGACTCGAGCTCGTCGTCGAGCGTGTTGAGGGCGGAGAGGTCCTCATCGGCCACGTCCAGCTGGCCCTCACCCATCAGGCGGACGATCACTGGGCACCCCCCGGCTTCTGCGGCCACTGGGCCTGCTGCGGGGTGTCCTGCTGCTGCGGCTGCGCGGTCGGCGTGCCCTCGTTCAGCTCCTTGGGCGCCGGGCCCTGGCCGAGTTCGGCCTTGAGCCGCTCCAGCTCCATGTCGACGCCGGGGCCGGAGGCCATCTGGTCCAGCTCGGCCTGGATGTCGTCCTTCGGACCGGAGAAGTCCTCAAGGGCGCCCGAGGCCAGCAGCTCGTCGATCGCGCCGGCGCGGGCCTTCATGGTGTCGGTCTTCTCCTCGGCGCGCTGGATCGCCAGGCCGACGTCGCCCATCTCCTCGGAGATGCCGGAGAACGCCTCGTTGACCTTGGTCTGCGCCTCGGCGGCCGTGTAGGTCGCCTTGATCGTCTCCTTGCGGGTCCGGAAGGAGTCGACCTTGGCCTGGAGCCGCTGGGAGGCGAGCGTGAGCTTCTCCTCCTCGCCCTGCAGCTGCTGATACTGGACGCGCAGGTCGTTCAGCTGGCTCTCCAGGCCGGACCGGCGGGTGAGCGCCTCGCGGGCGAGGTCCTCACGACCGACCTGCAGCGCCTTCTTACCCTGGTCGGTCAGTTTCTCCTGCTGCTGTTCAAGTTGGTTGATCTGCAGCTCGAGACGCTTGCGCGAGGTGGCGACGTCGGCGACCCCGCGACGGACCTTCTGCAGCATCTCCAGCTGTCGCTGGTAGGAGTAATCGAGGGTCTCACGAGGATCCTCCGCCCGGTCCAACGCCTTGTTGGCCTTGGCCTTGAAGATCATCGACATTCTTTTCATCACGCTCATCGCGCGGCGCCGGTCCCTTCGTGCTGTCGCCTCAGTCGTGAACTGGGCTCAATGACCACTGCTGGGGTTCTTATCACCCTACGCGTTAACGCGCGAGGCAGCCACGATGTTCGCAGCCCGGTAGGCTGATCCCGTGTTCAAGCGTCGTACCCCTGAGGCCCCGGCGAATCCTCCTCAGGTAGTAAAGCCGGGAGGCAAGGGCCGCCCCACGCCCAAGCGCAGGGATGCCGAGAAACTCCGCAGGCAGCCGATCACCGCACCGGCCACCCGCAAAGAGGCCTACAAGAAGATGCGGGAGAAGCAGGCGGCCGACCGCACCAAGGTCCGCGCCGGCATGGCCAAGGGCGACGAGGCGCACCTGCTCAAGCGGGACAAGGGCCCGGTGCGCAGGCTCGCCCGCGACTACGTCGACTCGCGGCGGACCGTCGGCTCCTACCTCATGTACGCCATGTTCGCGATCGTGCTGCTGAGCGTGATGCCGATCCCGGTCGCCCGGCTGCTCGTGCTGTTCGCGCCGCCGCTGCTGCTCTTCGTCGTGTTCGCCGAGGGCATCCTGCTGAGCCGCGGCATCAAGAGGCTGGCCGCCGAGCGCTATCCCGAGGAGAGCGCCAAGGGCGTCGGCATGTACGCCGCGATGCGCGCCATGCAGATCCGGCGGCTGCGGATCCCCAACCCGCAAGTGAAGATCGGGGAGAAGGACAAGGTCTGACCGGGCGGCCCGCGGCCGGATCCATCGGATCACCGGCGGGCTAGGGTCGGGCCATGGAGTTCCGAAAACTGGGCCGGAGCGGTCTGAAGATCAGCGAGATCGCGTACGGCAACTGGCTCACCCACGGCTCCCAGGTCGAGGAGGACGCGGCACGCGCGTGCGTGCGGGCGGCCCTCGACGAGGGGATCACCACCTTCGACACCGCCGACGCCTACGCCGGCACGCGCGCCGAGGACGTCCTCGGGCGCGCGCTCAAGGGGCAGCGCCGCGAGGGGCTGGAGATCTTCACCAAGGTCTACTGGCCCACCGGTCCCGGCGTGAACGACCGGGGCCTGTCGCGCAAGCACATCATGGAGTCCGCCCACGGCTCCCTGCGCCGCCTCGGGACCGACTACGTGGACCTCTACCAGGCCCACCGGTTCGACTACGAGACGCCCCTGGAAGAGACGCTGCGGGCGTTCGACGACCTCGTCCGGCAGGGCAAGGTCCTCTACGTCGGCGTCTCGGAGTGGCGGGCCGAGGAGATCGAACGCGCCCTCAGGATCGCCGACGAGATGGGGTTCGACCGGATCGTCTCGAGCCAGCCGCAGTACTCGATGCTGTGGCGGGTCATCGAGGGCGAGGTCGTCCCGCTGTGCGAGCGGGAGGGCATCGGCCAGATCGTCTGGTCTCCGATCGCGCAGGGCGTCCTGACCGGCAAGTACGAGCCGGGGCGGCCGCTGCCCGAGGGGTCGCGCGCCACCGACGACAAGGGCGGCGCCGACATGATCAAGCGCTACCTGAACGACGACCTGCTGGCACGCGTGCAGGAACTGCGGCCGATCGCGGACGACCTCGGGCTGTCGATGGCTCAGCTCGCCATCGCCTGGACGCTCCAGAACCCGAACGTGTCGTCGGCGATCGTGGGCGCGACCCGTCCGGAACAGGTCGCCGACAACGTGAAGGCGGCCGGCGTCAAGCTCGACGCCGACGTGCTGAAGCGGATCGACGCCATCCTCGACCCGGTCGTCATCCGCGACCCCGGCAAGACCGTCAGCCCGGACCGCCGCCCCTGACGGCCCCCCGCGAGGGCCGCGGAGCCGATCGCCCCGCGGCCCTCCGCGTCCGGTCACTCCGGGTCGTGCAGGCTCATCTCGTAGACGAGCGACTCGCCGTCCAGCAAGGTCACCTTGTCGACCTCCTCGGCGCGCAGCCCCCGCCAGTTCTCTCCCAGCCAGCTCTCCGCGTCGGCCTGAGTGGAGAAGGTCTCCTCCGACACGCCGACCGTGCGTCCGTCGGCCCTCTCCAAACGCCAGCTCCACGCCATCGCGCCCACCTCCCTAGTAGCGGTGAGACTAGCGCTTTCCTAGGACGCGGCCTGGATGGCCCGGCGCATCGCGTCCGGGGTGTCGATCTCGGATGAGCTCAGGGTGCGGCCGTTCACCTGCACGCTGGGGGTTCCCTGGACGCCGGAGGATATGTAGCCCTGGCTGACCTTCTTCACGCTCTCGGCGTAGCGCTGGGACTCGACGCATGATGTGAAGTCGTCACCGGTGATCCCGAGTTCGGCGGCGAAGGAGATCAGGTCCTCCTTCGGGTAGCCGGCCGAGGTGAGGGAGGACGGCTGGTTGGCGTAGAGGGCGTCCTGGTAGGAGAGCCATCGCGCGCCGTCTCCGACGCAGCGCAGCGCGGCCGCCGCGCGGAGCGAGTTGTCGTGCGCCGGCTGGTTGCTCTCGTTGAAGACCAGCATCGGGCGGAAGACCACCTTGGCGTCCCCGGAGACCGCCAGCTCCTTGAGCATGGGGTCGTGCTTGCGGTCGAAGTCGCCGCAGTGCGGGCAGGCGAAGTCCTCGTAGACGTCCACGACGGGGGACGTGACGCCTGGGCGGGCCATCGCCAGGCTCCCGTCGGGCAGCGGCGTGGCCTCGGCGCCCCCAGCGATCTTCCCCGCCTTCAGCTGGAGATCGCCTCCGCCTCCCCCGTCGCCGCTGTCGCCCTGGAAGGCGAAGAAGAGGACCGTGGCCGCGGCCAGCACCAGGACCAGGCCGCCGGCGCCCAGCGCGATCGCCAGGCCGGCGCCGCCGCCCTTGCCCCGTGGCGGGGGCTGTGGCCCGGGAGGGCCGGGCTGCCAGCCGGGCCCGCCCGGCGGGGGACCTCCGGGTGGGCCGCCCGGGGCGCCGGGCGGTGGGCCGTAGGGCGGCTGCGCGCCCGGCCATGGTGCGTTCGGGGGGTTGCCCACCGGAGTCCTCCTGACGGGGACGTCGTGATCCTTCCAGGTGAGCGTAATCGTAGGGTTCGGGACAAGATGAACATCGAACTTCGCGGCGTCGCCGCTCCGGAAGGCTGGCCCGAGCAGGGGTGCCGCTGCGCGTCGTGCAACCGCCTGCGCGCCGCCGGCGTCCGGCATGAGCCGTTCGGAGCCGTCATCGACGGTGTGCCGCTCGAAGACTGCCACCGCACGGACGTACCCGGCGGATACGAGTTCCGCGGCCCGCACGGCGAACGGGTTCTGGTGGCGGGCTCCCCAGGCGCCAGACCGGAGCCTGCGGCGGATGTCCGGTACGACGCCGTCCTGCTGGACCTCGCGGGTTCCCCAGAACACCTGGGCTATTTGCGGCACATGGGAGCGGCCACGTCCAAGACGGACGTGGTGGCCATTCACGTGAACCACCGCGTCCCGTCTTCCGCCGAACTGACACGCCGCATGGCCTTCTGGAACGCCCCCCAGGAGGGCCCGCACCGGACCCTCCTCCTGGGCGGGACGCGGTCAGGCAAGTCCGCCGAGGCGGAACTCCGTCTGGCCGCCTGCCCCGAGGTCCTCTACGTCGCGACCGGCCCGGTCAGCGACGACGACGCGGAATGGAACGAACGTGTCGCCGCCCATCGGCTCCGCCGTCCGGCATGGTGGCGCACCGCCGAGACGACCGACCTGACGGGTGTCCTGGAGTCCGCGACGGGGGCGGTACTGGTGGACGGCATCGGCACATGGCTCGCCGCCGCGATGGACGAGGCCGCCGCATGGGACGACCCGCGGCTCGTCCAGCCGCTTCTGGACGATCTGGTCGCGGCATGGCGCGGGACGCGGGCGCGCGTGGTCGCCGTGAGCGACGAGGTCGGCCTGTCGCTGGTGCCCGCGACACCGTCCGGACGCGCGTTCCGCGACATGCTCGGCGGGATCAACCGGATGCTCGCGGCCGAGTCCGAGGACGCGGCGCTGGTCATGGCGGGGCGCGTCATGGAGCTCGGATGATCGCCGGTCTGCGGCTGGCGGTCACGCTGCTCACCGTCGTCCCGGCCGGGACGGAGCGGATCGACCGGGGCACCGCACGCGCGGCCATGCTGCTCGCCCCGGCGGTCGGCCTGATCGCCGGCGGCGCGGCCGCCCTGGTCCTGCTCGCGGGCGGCCTGCTCGGCATGCCGGGTCTGCCGGCGGCCGCACTCGCCGTGGCCGTGATGGCGGCGGTCACGCGCGCCCTGCACCTGGACGGCCTGGCCGACCTCGCCGACGGCCTGGGCAGCGGGCGGCCCGCCGGCGAGGCGTTGACGATCATGAAGCGGTCCGACATCGGCCCGTTCGGCGTCGTCACCCTCCTGCTGACGCTGCTGATCCAGGTCGCCGCCCTGGCCGCGGCCCCCGATCCCGCCGTGGCGGTGCTGATCGCGGCGGCCGCCGGACGCCTCGCGCTCCCCTGGGCCTGCCGCACCGGAGTCCCGTCCGCGCGTCCCGGCGGCCTCGGCGCCACGGTGGCCGGCACCGTTCCCGCCCGCGCCGCGGCCGCCGTCACCGCGGCGGTCGTGGTCGCCGCCACGGCGGCCGGGGCGGCGGCCGGAGGTCTCGGCGGCGCCGTGCACGCCGTGGCCGCGGTGGCCGCCGCCACGGCCGCCGCGCTCCTGCTGCTCCGCCACGCGGTCCGCCGCCTCGGCGGCGTGACCGGCGACGTCCTGGGCGCTCTGGTGGAGGTCGCGACCACGGCCGCACTGATCGTTCTCGCCGCCGTCCCGCCGGGCCGCTGAGCCCCCGGGACGCGCAATGCTTGATCCAAAAGGACGAAACCGGTCACCGGGAGGACTAACATCGTGCTACGTGACGACCATCAGCCTTGACAGCGGAAACCTGGCCGGCATCGACGTCGACGCGATCGTGATCGGCGTCGCCCCAGCCGAGGCGGGCCCCGCCCCGGCCGCCGGCTCCGAGGACCTCGACCGCGCGCTGGACGGGAGGCTCGCGGAGGCGCTGGGCGCGCTGGGCGCCACCGGCAAGGCCGGGGAGATCACCAAGCTGCCCGCGCTCGGCGCCGTCACCGCCAAGGTCGTCGTCGCCGTGGGGCTCGGCGACAGCCCCGCCGCCGAGGACGTGCGCCGCGCCGCCGGCGCCGCGATCCGCTCCCTCGCCGGCACCGCCAGGGTCGCCGTCGCGCTGCCCGCCGCGTCGGGCGACGGCTCCGCCGAGGGCATCGAGGCCGTCGCGCTGGGCGCGCTGCTCGGCGCCTACTCCTTCGACTCCTACCGCACCGGCGACGAGCACAAGAGCCCGGTCGAGGAGATCCGGCTGGTCACCTCCGCCTCCGGAGAGGCCGCCGTCGAACGCGCGCGGACCCTCGCCGCCTCGGTCCGGCTCGTCCGCGACCTGGTCAACACGCCGCCGTCGCACCTGTCCCCCGAGGACCTCGCCGACGAGGCCGAGCGGGTCGCCGGGGAGACCGGCCTGTCCATCGAGGTGCTCGACGAGAAGGGCCTGGTGGAAGGCGGCTACGGCGGCATCGCGGGCGTCGGGCAGGGCTCGGTCAACCCGCCGCGGCTCGTCCGCCTCTCCTACACCCACCCCGAGGCGTCCAAGACCCTCGCCCTCGTCGGCAAGGGCATCACGTTCGACTCCGGCGGCCTGTCCCTCAAGCCCGCGGAGGCCATGGACTGGATGAAGTCCGACATGGGCGGCGCGGCGGCGGTGCTCGGCGCGCTGGCCGGCATCGCCGGGCTCGCCCCCAAGGTCAACGTGGTCGGCTACCTGGCCATCGCCGAGAACATGCCGAGCGGCACCGCCCAGCGCCCGTCCGACGTGCTGCGCATCTACGGCGGCAAGACCGTCGAGGTCCTCAACACCGACGCCGAGGGGCGCCTGGTCCTGGCCGACGCCCTCGTCCGCTCGGGCGAGGACTCCCCCGACCTGATCGTCGACGTGGCCACGCTGACCGGCGCGCAGCTCGTCGCGCTCGGAACCCGGACCACCGGGGTCATGGCCAACGACGACGACGTCCGTGAGAAGGTGGTCGCGGCGGCCGATCGCGCCGGGGAGCCGTCGTGGGGCATGCCGCTCCCGGCGGAGCTGCGCAAGGGCCTCGACTCGGCGGTCGCCGACATCGCCAACATCAGCGGCGAGCGGTGGGGCGGAATGCTCGTCGCCGGGACGTTCCTCAAGGAGTTCGTGCCGGACGGCGTCAGGTGGGCGCACCTCGACATCGCGGGGCCGGCGTTCAACAAGGGCGAGCCCTACGGCTACACCCCGAAGGGCGGCACCGGCGCCGCGGCCCGGACGCTCATCCAGATCGCGGAGGACGTCGCGGCCGGAATTCTGTAGGGGGCCCGCCCGCTGTCATCGGGTGGAGAACAGAATAGATTTCTCGTGGCGGTGGGGGCCCGGGTACCGGTGCGCCCCGTCCCGCCCAGGGCGCCTCGATCCACGCGGTGCCACAACCGGGGAAAGGGAGCGGACCAGTGGCTGACAGCGGCCCCTTCGACATCGTCGTCCTAGGTGCCGGCAGCGGCGGATACGCGTGTGCGCTGCGCGCCGCCGAGCTCGGCAAGTCCGTCGCGCTCATCGAGCGGGACGAGTCCCTCGGCGGGACGTGCCTCAACCGCGGATGCATTCCCACCAAGGCGCTGCTGCACGCGGCCGAGGTGGCGGACCAGTCCCGCGAAGCCGCCAAGTTCGGCGTGAAGGCCACGTTCGAGGGCATCGACATCGTCGGCGTGAACGCCTACAAGGACAAGGTCGTCTCGACGACCGTCAAGGGCCTCACCGGTCTGATCAAGACGCGGGGCATCGAGGTCGTGCACGGCGCCGGGCGGTTGAGCGGCCCGACCACGGTGGAGGTGACCACCAACGGCGGTGAGGCCCGGACGATCGAGGGACGCCACATCGTGCTCGGCACGGGAGCGGTGCCCAAGTCGCTGCCCGGCCTGGAGATCGACGGCGAGCGGATCATCTCCAGCGACCACGCGCTGCGGCTCGACCGCGTCCCGGGGTCGGTCGTCGTCCTCGGCGGCGGCGTGATCGGCGTCGAGTTCGCCAGCGTGTGGCGCTCGTTCGGCGCGGAGGTCACCATCATCGAGGCCCTCCCGCACCTGCTGCCGCTGGAGGAGGAGTCCGGCTCGAAGCGGCTGGAGCGGGCGTTCCGCAAGCGCGGCATCAAGTTCGAGGTCGGCACCCGCTTCGAGAGCGTCAAGCCGACGCAAGGCGGCGTCTCCGTCACCCTGGAGGGCGGCAAGAACGTCGACGCGGAGCTGCTGCTGGTCGCGGTGGGGCGCGCCCCCGTCTCCGAGGGCATCGGCCTGGCCGAGGCCGGCGTCGAGACCGAGGGCGGCTTCGTCAAGGTCGACGAGTACTGCCGGACGAACGTCCCCACGATCTCGGCGGTCGGCGACCTGATCCAGACACCGCAGCTCGCCCATGCCGGCTTCGCCGAGGGCATCCTCGTCGCCGAGCGGCTCGGCGGCCTGGCCCCGGCCCCGATCGACTACGACGGCGTCCCCCGCATCACCTACTCCGAACCCGAGGTGGCCTCGGTCGGCATCACGTCCGCCGTGGCCCGTGAACGCGGGTACGAGATCAAGGAGGTCGCCTACGACCTCGCGGGCAACCCCAAGAGCAAGATCCTGGGGGCGCAGGGCGAGGTCAAGGTGATCGCGGCCGTGGACGGTCCCGTCCTCGGCATCCACATGGTCGGCCCGCGCGTCGGCGAACTCATCGCGGAGGGCCAGCTCATCTACAACTGGGAGGCCCTGCCCGGCGAGGTCGCCCAGCTGATCCACCCCCACCCGACCCAGTCCGAGGCGGTCGGCGAGGCACACCTCGCCCTCGCCGGCAAACCACTGCACGTGCACGGCTGAACGCCGTGCGAGTATTCCGAAGGAGTCGCTGAGACATGCCGGTCTCCGTCACCATGCCCCAGCTCGGCGAGAGCGTCACCGAGGGCACCGTCACCCGCTGGCTCAAGAAGGAGGGCGAGCGCGTCGAGACCGACGAGCCGCTCCTGGAGGTGTCGACCGACAAGGTCGACACCGAGATCCCCTCGCCCGCCTCGGGCGTTCTGACCAGCATCACCGTCGCCGAGGACGAGACCGTCGAGGTCGGTGCCGAACTCGCCGTCATCGGGGACGAGGGCGAGGCGCCGTCCGGCGGCGGCGCCCCGGCCGCGCAGGATCAGCAGGAGGCGCCCGAGCCGCAGGCCCAGGCGGCCCCGGCCGAGCAGCCGGAGCCGCAGCAGGCCCAGCAGCAGGAGCCGCAGCAGGCC
>NZ_SMKK01000239.1 GCF_004348425.1 Actinomadura sp. 7K507 | reverse complement strand
ACCCCGCCGACCCGGGCACCCACCCCGGCCTCGGCAGACCCGACTGGGAACGCCCCCTGCGCCGCCTCGCCGCCCGCCACCAGGTCCTCGCCATCGAGATCATCGACCCCCGCGAACTCGACCTCCCCGACGTCGGCCTCGTCGAAATGACCGACCCCGAGACCGGAACCGTCCACGAGATCGTCCTCAACCGCCGGGTCCGCGAAAAGTACGCCGCAGCGGCCGCCGCCCAACGCGAACGCACCAGCGAGGCCATGCGCCGCAGCGGCGCCCACCACCTCGTCCTGCGCACCGACCGCGACTGGATCACCGACATCGCCCGCTTCGCCCTCCGCCAGCGCCGCGCCGCAGGCAGGTCCGTCGAGCGGAGCTCGTCCGTTGAACGGCGGGGGGCTGGCGGACGGTCCGCTACTACAGCGGGAGCGCGCCAATGACCTTCCTGTCACCCGAACGCCTCTGGCTCCTCGGCATCCTGCCGCTCCTCGGCGCGGCCTACGTGCTGCTGCAGATGCGCCGCGGCCGGCACGCCGTCCGCTTCACCAACCTCGCCCTGCTGTCGCAGGTCGCGCCCAGACGACCGGGCTGGCGCAGGCACGTCGCCGCCGCCCTCTTCCTCGTCATGATCACCTTCATGATGGTCGGATTCGCGCGCCCCGCGGACTCGGTCAAAGTCCCCCGCGACCGCGCCACCATCATGGTCGCCGTCGACGTCTCCCTGTCCATGATGGCCAGGGACGTCTCCCCCAGCCGCTTCGAAGCCGCCAAGGCCGCCGCCAAGAAGTTCATCGGCGAGCTCCCCGAACGCTTCAACGTCGGCGTCATCGGCTTCGCCGGCAACGCCAACCTCGTCGCCGCGCCGTCCGCCGACCGCTCCGCCGCCATCGCCTCCCTCGACCAGCTCGCCCTGGCCAAGCGCACCGCCATCGGCGAGGCCGTGTTCACCTCGCTGCAGGCCGTCCGGTCCTTCGACGCCGAAGCCCGCCAGGACCCGCCGCCCGCCCACATCGTCCTGCTGTCCGACGGGGACAACACCACCGGGCGCACCGTCCAGGAGTCCATCGACGCCAGCCGCGTCGCCCAGGTGCCCGTCTCCACCATCGCCTTCGGCACCCCCTACGGCACCGTCGACATAGAGGGCGAGACCACCAGCGTCTCGGTCAACAAGGAGACCCTGCGCGCCCTCGCCGACAGCACCGAGGGCAAGGCCTACGAGGCCGCCGACGCCGGCCAGCTCCGCGAGGTCTACACCAACATCGGAAGCTCACTCGGCTTCGAGATCGAGCACCAGGACGTCGCCGCCCGCTACATCGGCATCGCGCTGCTGTTCGCGCTGGCCGCCGGCGGAGCCTCGCTCGCCTGGTTCTCCCGCCTGCCCTGACGGCGCCGGTACCCGCCGAACGCTGATACGGTCGGCCGACGTGGGGGAACACTACTTCGCCGAACGGCCGGACGCCGCCACCCGCCGCCGTTCCGTCGACCTCGTCCTGCCCGACCTGCACCTGCGGCTGGACACCGACAGCGGCATGTTCTCCCCCGACCGCGTCGACCCCGGCACCCGCATCCTCCTCGAAACCGCGCCCAGCCCACCCGAGGCCGGTGACCTCCTCGACCTCGGCTGCGGCTACGGCCCGATCGCCCTCACCCTGGCCACCCGGTCGCCGCAGGCGACGGTTTGGGGAGTGGATGTGAATCAACGGGCCGTAACGCTCGGTGAGGGCAATGCCCGAGCCGTCGGCCTTGACAATGTAAGGTTCAAGCTGGTGGACGAGATCGCCCCCGGCCTCCGCTTCGCCGCGATCTGGTCCAACCCGCCGATCCGCATCGGCAAGACCGCCCTGCACGACCTGCTCCTCACCTGGCTCCCCCGCCTCACCCCCGGCGGGCTCGCCCACCTCGTCGTCCAGAAGCACCTCGGCTCCGACTCCCTCCAGCGGTGGCTGAACGGCCAGGGCTTCCCCACCGAGCGGATCGCCTCCCGGTCCGCCTACCGCGTCCTGCGCGTCGCGCCCCGCACGGAAGGCCGCACCCCATGACCACCCCCGGCCCCGCGCAAGGGCGAAGGCAACTGCGCCCCACCGACGTCAAACGCCTCAACCGCGACTGGCGGCGCCGCACCGACGCACGCCTCGGCCTCCTGGTCGAATCGGTCACCCAGCCGTTCAACGTGGGCTCCATCATCCGCAGCGCCGCCGTGTTCGGCGTCGAACACCTCTGGCTCGCCGGCAACTCCACTCCCCCGACCCACCGGAACGTCGCCAAGACCGCCCTCGGCACCGAGCGCCTCGTCCCCTGGGAACACGCCGGCACCTCCGCCGAAGCCGCGGACGCCGTCCGCAAGGAGGGCCTGCGCCTCGTCGCCGTCGAGCTCACCACCGACGCCGTCCCCCTGCACGAGGCGCCCCTCGGCGGCGACGTCTGCCTCGCCGTCGGCGGAGAGGACCACGGCTGCTCCCCGGCCCTGCTCGCCGCCGCCGACGCCGTCACCTACATCCCCCAGCTCGGACGCGTCGGCTCCCTCAACGTCGCCGTCGCCACCGCCGTCGCCCTCGCCGAGGCCCGCCGCCGCGAATGGAGCGACTGACCCGCAGGTCGTCCCGCACCCGGATCCGCCGCGGCGCCGCCGCGCGCTATGATCGCCGCGTGCAGTTCCTCATATACGCGTAGGACGCCCCCGCCGCCGCCATGAACGCGACGGCGGCATCAGGCGTCCCCGCACTCCGCCCCACCTGGGGCCTTCTTGAGGAACTCCCGTGACTGCGTCATACGCGGCCGTCCTGCGCACCCCGCACGCCTCCCGGACCTTCGCCCTGGCACTGCTGGGACGCCTGTCCTACGGGACGGTCTTCCTGTCCCTGACCCTGGCGTTCACCGCCTCCACCGGCTCCTACGCCCAAGCCGGCGGCCTCCTGGCCCTCCTCGGCCTCACCGTCTCCCTCCTGACACCCCTGCGCGCCGCCCTCATCGACAGGCACGGCCCACGGCGCACCCTGCCTCCGATGGCCGCCGCCTACGGCCTCGCCCTCGCTGCCCTGGCGGCCCTCACCTGGCGTCCCGGCGCCCCCGTAGAACTGCTGGCGGCCCTGACCGCCGCCGCCGGCGTCACCGCTCCCCCGATCGGCGTGGTCATGCGGACGCTCTGGAAGGGACTGCTGCGAGACGGCACCCTGCTCCAGCGTGCCTACAGCCTCGACACCGTCGCCGAGGAACTCGTGTTCGTCGCCGGCCCGCTCCTGGCGGGACTGCTGGCCGCCGTCGCCTCACCGTCCCTCGGAATCGCGGTCAGCGCCGTCCTGGTGGCCGTAGGCGCCCTCGGCCTGAGCACCTCCCCGGCGGCGCGCCCGCGGCCGCGGGCGGGCGGCCGCCACCGGACCCGGCGCGCACTCGCGATCCCCCTCGCCCCGGCCGCCGCCGCCGCGGCCACCGGCGCCGTCCTGGGCTCGACCGCCCTGCTCGCCGTGGCGTTCACCCGGCAGCACGACCAGCCCGCCGCGGTCGCCTGGGTGGAGGCCGCGCTCGCGGTCGGCAGCACCCTCGGCGGCCTCGCCTACGGCGCCGCCAGCCGGTCCTTCCCCGGACGCGGCAGCCTCGCCGCCCTCCTGTGCCCGCTCGGCGTCGCGCTGGCCGCCGCCGGTCTCGCGCCGTCCATCATCGTCCTGGCCGCACTGACATGCGCCGCCGGGCTCTTCATCGGCCCGGCCCTCACCAGCGCCTACCTCCTCGCCGACGCGGCCGCACCACCCGAGGCCCGGACACGCGCGCTCGCCTGGGTGAACACCGCCCTGAACCTCGGCGCGACCGGCGGGACGGCGGCGACCGGCGTGCTCCTGAACACGCTGCCGCTGCCGGCCTGCTACGCCCTGGCCGGGGCACCGGCCGTCCTGGCCGCGCTGCTCGTGCTCGTCTTGCCGGAACGGCAACGCGGTTTGTGGAACCGGACGGCCAAGACGCACCATCGGGGCATGGAGCACACCAACACCACCGACGAAGAGTTCTGGGACGGCCGCTACGGCGAGCACGAGCACATGTGGAGCGGCGAGCCCAACGCCGTCCTGGTCGAAGAGGCCGCCGGACTGACCCCCGGCACGGCCCTGGACCTCGGATGCGGCGAAGGCGCCGACGCCATCTGGCTCGCGGGCCGCGGATGGCGCGTCACCGCCGTCGACATCTCCGGCGTCGCCCTCGAACGCGCCGCCCGGCACGCCGGCGCCGCCGGCGTGACCGACCGCATCGACTGGCAGCGCCACGACCTCGCGTCCGCCTTCCCCGATGGCGTCTATGACCTGGTCTCCGCCGCGTTCCTGCACTCCCCCACCGAGGGCATGCCGCGTGAGGAGATCCTGCGCGCCGCCGCCGCGGCCGTCGCGCCCGGCGGAACGCTGCTCGTCATCGGACACGCCGGGCCACCGCCCTGGGACCCCGACGCCCATCCCCATGTGCACCTGCCCACGGCCAGCGAGCTCCTCCAGTCCCTGGAACTGCCCGGCGGCGAATGGGACGTGCTGCGCAGCGGCGAGCACGAACGCGTCCAGACCGCCCCCGACGGACGCGAGATGACCCGTACCGACAACGCCCTCATGCTCAGGCGCCGCACGAGTTGATCCGCTCGGGCCGATCCGCACGAGCCGATCCGCACGGGGACGGGTCAGGACGGGCGGGCGGTCCGCTCCATCAGCGCGCTGAACTCCTCCAGGGAGATCTTCCCGTCGCCGTTGGCGTCGGCGGCCACGACCACCTCGACGGCGCGGGTGCCGGTGATCTCCTCACCGAGCGCGGCCATCAGGTTCTTCAGCTCGTCCGTCGAGATGTACCCGTCGCCGTCGACGTCCACCAGCTCGAACGTCGCCCGGTAGTCGTTCACATCAGCCATGTGCGCACTCCCTCGGTGATAAGTTCGCGGGCCCGACCGTAGCAGCGGCCGTCCGGCCTGCGCCCTTTACGTAGTAAGGTTCAGTCGGGGCGGGCGGTCCGCCATAATCGTGCGGGTGCGCCGCTACGAGTTCCTCGACCATCCGGGGCCGATCGCCTTCGCCCACCGGGGCGGCGCGGGCGGCAGCCCGGAGAACTCCATGGCCGCGTTCCAGCGCGCCATCGACCTCGGCTACCGCTATCTGGAGACCGACGCCCACGCGACGGCCGACGGTGTCGTCGTCGCGTTCCACGACCGCACCCTGGACCGCGTCACCGACCGCACCGGCACCATCGCCCGGCTCCCCTACTCCGAGGTCGCCAAGGCCCGCATCGGCGGCACCGAGCCCATCCCCCGCCTTGAGGAGATCCTCGGCTCCTTCCCCGGCGCCCGCGTCAACATCGACATCAAGGACGCCCCCGCCATCGGCCCCCTGGCCGCCGCGCTGCACCGCGCCGACGCCTGGCACCGGGTGTGCATCACGTCCTTCTCCACCCGCCGGCTGGCCCAGATGCGGGCCCGGCTCCCCCTGTTCACCGACCGGGACGTGTGCACCGCCCTCGGCCCGCGCGGGGTGATGGCGCTGCGCGCCAAGTCCTACGGCGGCCCGGCCGCCAAGCTCATCCGGCTGGCCGACACCGGCGTCGCCTGCGCCCAGGTCCCCTACGGCCTGGGCCCCGTCCCGTTCGTCACCGAGTCGTTCATCGCCCGCGCGCACGAACTCGGCCTGCGCGTCCACGCCTGGACGGTCAACGAACCCGCCGACATGGAACGCCTCCTGGACCTCGGCGTCGACGGCATCATGACCGACGAGATCGTCGCCCTCCGCCGCATCATGACCACCCGCGGCCTCTGGCCCGGCACCGCTCCCACGTCCGGCTGACAGCCGCTCGCCTTCCTTCCGGAATCACCACGTACTCGATCCCATGTTCGACTACGCTGTGGAAGCGGTAGCATACACAACGCAATCAGCCGCGCGGCTCCGGAGGAATTCGACGTGCGTCCCATCAGTCCGACCGCCCGCCCACGCGACCTCGCCCGCGGAAGAGATCAAAGACGGCACCGAACCCCAGATCGAGGAGGCCCAGGCACCTCTCACGACACTGCCCAACACGCAGGCGCGGATGATGTTCAAGGAACTGGTGGATCACGTCGCCTATCGGAATGCGCCCGTCCGGCTCACGCGACGAGACAAGGTCATGGTCGGCATGGTCTCTGCTGAGGACTACGAACCTCTCATGGCCTACCGTGACGAGATGGCACGTCACCGCTCACTAGCGCCCGCCCCTCAGGACACGCCCGGCACTCCGACAGGTCAGCGACCGAAGCCCGGTCGCTGCTGACCCGGGGGCCGGTACTGCGCCGCGATCGGCAACGGCGGCTCCTGGCCTCGCGCGCCTTCCTCCACGGTGGGCAGTTCCGCTCCGGTCAGATCGAGCCGAGCGGACCGGGCCCGCCGCAACAACTCCAGGTCTTCGGCCGAGACGAGTCCCGCCACGGTCTTGCCATGGCGAGTGAGAACAACCTCCTCACCACCGTAGACGACCCGGTTGAGCAGCTCCGCGAAGATCTTCCGGGCCTTGGTCACCGCGATTTCCACGTCATTCATCCTATAGCGAACGCACCTTGCCCGACTCGCTCGGAGGGGCACCTAAAACGTACAGTATGTACATATCGATCAAGGAGGGACTCATGCGCGAGAACGCGGAGCCGAACCGGCCTGAGCGGCAGATGGAGACCTTTGTGGGACGGTCGCGGGCCAGTGTGGCGGAGATGCCGCGGCTGGCCGACGCGCAGCTCTACGAGCGGCTCCTGGGGCAGCGGATCGTGTTCCTCGGGACCGAGATCGACGACCAGGTCGCCAACCGGGTCAACGCGCAGCTGCTGCTGCTCGCGGCGCAGGACGCGCGGCGCGACATCACGGTCTACATCAACTCGCCCGGCGGGGTCGTCGACGCCGGGATGGCGATCTACGACATGATGCAGTTCGTCCCCAATGACATTTCCACGGTCGCGATGGGCATGGCAGCCTCCATGGGTCAGACGCTGCTGTGCTCCGGGACGACCGGGAAGCGGTACGCGCTGCGGCACGCGCGGGTGATGATGCACCAGCCGCACGGCGGGATCGGCGGCACCGCGTCCGACATCAAGATCCAGGCGGAGCAGTCGCTCTACCTCAAGCGGACCCTGGCGGAGCGGACGGCGTTCCACACCGGGCAGACGCTGGAGCAGATCGAGGCCGACGGGGACCGGGACGCATGGTTCACGGCGGACGAGGCGCGCGACTATGGTTTCGTCGACCACGTCATCGACAGCACCGACCGGGTGGGCACATGACACGCGCGGAAAGGCGCTACCTCGTTCCGGAGTTCGAGGAACAGACCAACTTCGGGCGCAAGGACACCAACCCCTACAACAAGCTGTTCGAGGACCGCATCGTCTTCCTCGGCGCGCCGGTGGACGACATCAGCGCCAACGACGTCACCGCGCAGCTGCTCGCGCTGGAGGGCATGGACTCCGACCGGCCCATCGCCCTGTACATCAACTCGCCGGGCGGGTCGCTGACGGCGATGCTGGCGATCTGCGACACCATGCGCTACGTCGCGCCGCCGATCGAGACGACCTGCGTCGGGCAGGCGGGGTCGGCGGCGGCGGTCCTGCTGGCGGCGGGCTCGCCGGGCCGGCGGGCGGCGCTGACCGGCGCGCGGATCCTGCTGCACGAGCCGGCGATCGAGGTGTCGCGCGGCTACACCACCGACCTGGACATCCAGGCCAGCGAGGTGCTGCGGCTGCGTGCGCAGACCGAGGCGATCGTGGCGGAGGCGACCGGCCGCGATCCCGAGACCGTCCGCGACGACCTGGACCGGGCGCGCTTCTTCACCGCCGCCGAGGCCAAGGACTACGGGCTGATCGACGAGGTCCTCACCTCCCGCAACTAGCGTCCGGGTGGGACGTTTCCTCCCGGTGGCCCGGCGCGGCCGGAAACAACAGGGTTGGATCATGCTGCGTGCGGGAATCTTTGTCATCGTGTTCAGCGTTGGTGAGGGCAAGACCGCAAGCCGTCTGGGAGGCACGTGACGATGGCCGAGCGCGCACTTCGCGGCACCCGACTCGGAGCGACGAGCTACGAGAACGATCGCAACACCGATCTCGCCCCTCGGCAAGAGGTGGACTACACCTGTACCAAGGGCCACCGGTTCACCGTGACGCTCGCCGCCGAGGCCGAGGTGCCGATGACCTGGGATTGCCGCAACTGCGGCGCCACGGCCCTGAGGGTGGACGGGGAACTGCCCCAAGCCAAGAAGGGCAAGCCGCCGCGTACCCACTGGGACATGCTCATGGAGCGCAGGACGGTCGAGGACCTGGAGGAGGTCCTGGCCGAGCGACTGGAGATCCTGCGAGCGGGGCGCAGGAAGTCCGCATGAGCGACTGAGATTTCGAGTGGGTCGGGCCCGTACCGGTGACGGTACGGGCCCGCCCCGTGTCCGGGCGCGTCCGAGTCGGGGTGCCGGAGGACGGTCAGCGTGTGCGGGGCAGGACGAGTCCGCTCTCGTAGGCGGCGACGACGGCCTGGACGCGGTCTCGGAGCCCGAGCTTGCGCAGGATGCGGCTGACGTGCGTCTTGACCGTCTCCTCCCCCACGACGAGGCGGCCGGCGATCTCGGCGTTGGTGAGGCCCCCGGCGACCAGGCGCAGCACGTCGATCTCGCGGGGCGTGAGGGTGTCCAGGACGCCCGTCCCCCGGGACGGCGGGCGTGGCCGCAGCCGGGCGAACTCGCCGATGAGGCGGCGGGTGACGGCCGGGGCGATCAGCGCCTCCCCCGCGGCGACGACCCGGACGGCGTCGAACAGCCGCTCGGCGGTGACGTCCTTGAGCAGGAAGCCGCTGGCGCCGGCGACCAGGGCGTCGTAGACGTGCTCGTCGAGGTCGAACGTGGTGAGGATCAGGATCCGGGGGGCGTCCGGCTCGGCGGTGATGCGGCGGGTGGCCTCGATGCCGTCCATGACGGGCATCCGCACGTCCATGAGCACGACGTCGGGCCGGTGCTCGCGGCAGGCGCGGACGGCGGCGGCGCCGTCGGCGGCGGTGGCGACGACGTCCAGGTCGGGCTGGGTGGCCAGCAGGGCGCCGAATCCGGCGCGGGCCACCTCCTGGTCGTCGGCCACCGCCACCCGGACGGTACCGGCGCCTGTCCCGGCTCCGCCGGTCATGGTGTCTCCGCGGACGGGAGCGTCGCCTCCACCAGGAAGCCGCCGAACGGGCCGGGACCCGTGCGCAGCTCCCCGCCGGCGGCCGCGGCGCGCTCGCGCATGCCGAGGACGCCGTGACCGGCGGGCACGGCGCCCGGGGCGGGCCCGGGGCCGTTGTCGCGGACGCCGACGCGCAGCGCGCCCGGCAGGTACTCGATCTCCACGTCGACGGCGGCTCCGGGGGCATGCCTGCGGGCGTTGGTGAGGGCCTCCTGGACGATGCGGTACGCGGCCAGCTCCAGGCCGGGGTCGAGGACCGCGACGCTTCCGCGCAGGATCAGCCGGACGTTCGCCGCGCCGGAGTCGCGGGTCTCGTCGACCAGGTCGAGGAGCTGCCGCAGGCCGGGCTGGGGCCGGCGGGCGGGTTCCCGGCCCTCGCCGGGCCCGGCGTCCTCGCGCAGCACGCCGAGCAGCCGCCGCATCTCGGTGAGGGCGGTCCGGGCGGTGTCACCGATCGCCAGCAGCCGCTCGGCGCCCTCGGCGGGCATTCCGGGGACGGCGAGGCGGGCGGTCTCGGCCTGGACGGAGATCATCGAGATGTGGTGGGCGACGACGTCGTGGAGCTCGCGGGCGATGCGGGCGCGCTCGCCGCGCGCGGTGTGCTCCAGCAGCGTGTTCTCGAACGCGCGCCGGGAGGCGTCCAGCTCGGCGGCCCGGGCGCGGCGCCCGGTGATCCTGCGGCGGACCAGCACCGTCCAGACGGTGATCAGCGCGGCCAGGGCGGCGACGGCGGCACCGCCGTGCAGGACGCACGCGGCGGCGGCCCCGGCGGTGATCGTGACGGCGGCGGCGGTGATCCGGTCCCGGGCCAGGACCAGCGGGAACGTCGCCGCCACGTCCACCAGGATCGCCAGGGACAGCACGGCGCCGGACCCGTGCGTACGCAGGACGGCCTCGGCGGCCCCCGCCAGTGCCAGGCACGCGCCCGCCGCCGGCCAGGGCCCGGGCCACCGCACCCGGCGCCACGCCGCGCGCCCGACCGCCCCCGCACCACCCGCCGCTCCGCCGCTCCGCCGCACGGTCGCCATTGTGGCGTGAACGGGGGCGCGGCGGCGTCCCTCCCCAGGGGGACGCCCGGTCCCCCGGTGCCGGGCACCGGAAACCGCTCCGCGGCGTGACGCCCCGAAGCCGCGGCGCTCCGTAGCCTTCCGGACCATGGAGGCAATCATCGAGGTCCGGGCCCTGCGCAAACGGTACGGCCCGAAGACGGCCGTGGACGATCTGTCGTTCACGGTCGCCCCGGGGCAGGTCACCGGGTTCGTCGGCCCGAACGGCGCCGGCAAGTCCACCACCATGCGGATGATCATGGGGCTGGACCGGCCCGACGCGGGCACGGCGCTCGTCGGCGGGAAACCGTACCGGTCGCTGCGGACGCCGCTGTGCCGCCTCGGCGCCATGCTGGACGCCTCGGCCGTGCATCCCGCACGCCGTGCCCGCGACCACCTGAAGTGGCTCGCACACGCCAACGGCCTGCCCGGCCGCCGGGTGGACGAGGTGATCGAGCTGGCGGGCCTGGCGAGCGCGGCGCGGCGCCGCGCGGGCGGGTTCTCACTCGGTATGCGGCAGCGGCTCGGGATCGCGGCGGCGCTGCTCGGCGACCCCCCGGTGCTGATGTTCGACGAGCCGGTCAACGGGCTGGACCCCGAAGGCATCACCTGGATCCGGGGACTGCTGCGGTCGCTGGCGGCCGAAGGGCGGGCGGTGCTGGTGTCCAGCCACCTGATGAGCGAGCTGGAGGGCGGCGCCGACCATCTGGTGGTGATCGGGCGCGGCCGGCTGATCGCCGACACCAGCGTCTCCGACCTGCTGGACGCCGCGTCCGGCGGGCGCGTCGAGGTGCGCACCTCCGAGCGGCAGCAGGCGATGACCGTCCTGGCGCGGGCCGGCGCGACCGTGACCGCCACGGGCCGCGACACGGTCACCGCCGCCGGCCTGGCCGCCGGGCGGATCATCGCGCTGCTCAACGAGGCGGGGGTGGGGTTCAGCGGCATCGCCGAGCACCGCGCGTCGCTGGAGGAGGCGTACATGGAGCTGACCAGGGACGCGGTGGAGTTCCGGGCCGTGGCCGGGCGGGAGGCCCCGTGACCGCGGCCACGTCGTACCGCAGCACGGTCCAGGCGGAGGCCCGCGACGGGTTCGGGCGGCTGCTGCTGGCCGAGTGGACCAAGCTGCGCACCGTCCCCCGCTGGGTGCTGACGCTCGTTGCGGCGGTCGCGCTGACGGTGCTGGTCGCGCTGCTGACGGCGGCGGGGAGCGCGTCGAGCGGCACCGGGGAGGGCACCGCCGACCCGGGCCGGGCGGAGATCTTCGACCAGGGGCACTTCACCTATCGTCCGCTGCCCGCGGAAGGCACGGTCGTCGCCCGCGTCACGTCCCAGGAGGGCGGCGGCGCGCAGGCGAAGGCGGGGCTGATGATCCGGGGCAGCACGGAGCGCGGCACCCCGTACGCGGCGCTGATGGTGACACCCGGGGACGGTGTCCGGCTGGAGACCGGCTACCGGGGAGACGGCGACGGCGGGGGGACGGGGGGCGCGCCGCGCTGGCTCCGGCTGACCCGCTCGGGCGCGACCGTGACGGGATACGAGTCGCCGGACGGGCGCGGCTGGCGCCGGGTCGGGTCGGTGCGGCTGGAGGGGCTGCCGGCGTCCGCGCCGGCGGGCATGTTCGTCGCCGCCCCCGACAGGACGGTGGTGGAGAGGCAGTTCGGCGCCGAGAGCGTCTCCTCAGAGCCGGCCGACACCACCGCGACCTTCGACCACGTGTCGGTGTCCCCGGCGCAGCCGGGCGCGGTGTGGCGCGACCGGGGCGCTCCGGGCGGTCCCGGGGACCCGGGCGGCCACGGCCGCACGCAGTCGGGCGGGACGTTCACGCTGTCGGGGTACGGCGACATCGGGCCCAACGCGTTCGCCGACGACCTCACCAGGACCATCCTCACCGGCGTACTCATCGGCCAGACCGCGATCGTCGCGCTGGCGGTGCTGTTCGTGACGGCCGAGTACCGGCGCGGGACGCTGCGCACGACGTTCGCGGCGAGCCCGCGCCGCGGCCGGGTGCTGGCCGCCAAGGGGATCGTCGTCGGGGCGGTGTCGCTGGCGGCGGGACTGGCCGCCGCGTTCGGCGCCATGCTGCTGTCCGGGCCGCTGCTGCGCTCGAACGGCGTGGCACCACCACCGCTGTGGGACGCGACGGTGCTGCGGGCGGTCCTTGGCACGGCGGCGCTGCTCGGCGTGATCGCCGTGTTCGCCATGGCGGTCGCGGTGATCGTGCGCCGCAGCGCGCCGGCGATCACGTTGGTGCTGCTGCTGTTGCTCGTCCCGCAGATCATGGCGACGGGGCTGCCGCTCTCGGCGGCGCGGTGGCTGGAACGCCTGACCCCGGCGGCGGGGTTCGCGGTCCAGCAGACGGTGGCGCGGTACGACCAAGCGATCGGGCCGTGGGCCGGGTTCGCGGTGCTGTGCGCGTACACGGCGGCGGCGCTGGCGGCGGCGCTCTATCTGGTCAGGCGGCGTGACGCGTGAGCGCGGTCCATGCGGAGTGGACGAAGCTGCGGACGCTGCCGAGCACGATGTGGCTGCTGGCGGCGCTGGCGGGGATCACCGTGGCGGCCGGGGTCGCGGTGACCGGTGCGGTCGACACCTCGAACTGCCCGAGCCCCGCCGGCTGCCGGGAGGACACGCCGAAGCTGGCGCTGTCGGGCGTGCAGGTCGGGCAGGTCGCCGCGGTCGTGCTGGGCGTGCTGGCGGTCGGCGGCGAGTACGCCACCGGGACGATCGCCGCGACGTTCGCGGCGGTCCCGCGCCGCGGCGCCGTCCTGGCGGCGAAGGCCGCCGTCGTCGCGGCCGCGGTGGCGGCGTCCGGGTCGGCCGGGGTGCTGGCGTCGCTGGCGGCGGGGCGGGGCATCCTGCCCGGCAACGGGTTCACGGCCGCGAACGGCCACCCTCCGCTGTCGCTGCTGGACGGCTCCACGGCGCGGGCGGCGGCCGGGACCGTCCTGTACCTGGTGCTGGTGGCGTTGCTGGGCCTCGGCGTGGGCACGGCGGTGCGGGAGCAGGCGGCGGCGATCACGGCCGTGCTGGCGCTGCTGTGGCTCGTCCCGGTCGTCACCCGGCTCGTCGGCGACGCGCGGTGGCAGGAGCGGCTGGAGAAGTTCGCGCCGATGCCGGCGGGGCTGGCCGTGCAGGCGACCCGCGACCTGGACCGGCTACCGATCGGGCCGTGGGCGGGGCTGGGCGTGCTGGCCTGCTACGCGGGGGCGGCGCTGCTGGCGGGCGGCGTCCTGCTCGCCGCGCGGGACGCGTGAGGGGCCGTCAGGTGCGGGACGTCGGGTCCTCGCCGTGGGCGGTCTCGTCGTCGATGACCTCGCCGCGGACCACGGGCCCGGGAGGCGTCTCCACCCGTTCCGGTCCAGGCCGCCGACCGAACGGGTCGAATCCGGCGCCCCCGAATCCGGCACCCCCGGCGCCGCCGAAGCCCGGCGGCGGGAACATCGCGGCGCGCGCCTCGGCGGCCCGCATCCGCCGCGCCGCGAACGCCGACAGCGCCCGGCGCGGCAGCGGCCGGGTGAACGGCAGCACCAGCAGGGCGGCAAGCAGGTCGGTGCCGAACCCGGGAAGCATCAGCAGCACCCCGCCGGCCATGACCAGCGCCGCGTCGCCGAGTTCCCGCTCGTGCAGGACGCCGCTGCGGAGGGTCTCGTGGAGCGCGCCCGAGGCGCGGCGGCCCTCCCGCCGGATGATCCAGGCGCCGAGGACCGCCTGGGCGGCCAGCAGCCCCGCAGTCGGCCAGAACCCGATCATCTGGCCGACCTGGATCAGCACGTAGATCTCCAGGACCGGCACCAGCACGAACGCCAGGACGATCAGCAGCGGCAGCATGGCTCCATCTTCGGGTCGTTGAAAGCCTCACCATGTACAACGCCACGGCGGCCCCGTTCGTTTCCCCGGCGGGAGCCTCGATTCGGCGGGCCGGCGCGATCCGGCGTGCCGGAGGGGTTCTGCGGGCCGGAGGGGG
>NZ_SMKK01000238.1 GCF_004348425.1 Actinomadura sp. 7K507 | reverse complement strand
CCCGAACACCCGGCCCGTCACCATGCCGTTGACCAGCACCCCCAGCGGCGTCCCGGCGACCGCGCCGGCGGACAGCAGCACCGCCGTCCGCCGTGTCCCCGGCTCGCGCAGCTGGCCCGACCGCGTGTACACGACGGTGCCCAGCACCCCCGTCGCGACGTTGGTGACGATCGCCGTCCCCGCGACCTGCGCCGGCGAAAGCGGCGTCAAGGCGAACAGGCCCACCGTGGCCAGCACCCCGCCCGGCCCCACCGAGGTGATCCCGACCCCGGCGACCAGCCCGATCAGCGCCAGCGCCACCAGCGCGGCCGGGTCGAGCGCCGCCATCGGCCCGGCTCAGCGCGACGGCGAGGAGGGTGAGGACGGCGGCGGCGAAGGTTCGGGCGGTGCCAGCGCGCCGGACAGGAACAGCGTGGTCGCCGACGCGCTGGCCTCCTCCACGCTCAGCCGGTGCCGGATCACCCGCGACACCACGCCCTCCAGCAGGCTGAAATACAGCTCGGCCAGGGTGTGGACGGGCAGGTCGCGCCGGAACGCGCCGCTGGCCGCGCCGCGCTCGAACACCGCCCGCAGCGGCGCCGCGAGCTGCCGCTCGACCCGCCGCGCCTCCCGCGGCGTCTTGTCGAACAGGCCGAGCGCCCGGTACCTGCCGGTCGCCGCGATCGTCGCGCGCGTCATCCGGGCCACCGCCTCCTCGATCGGTACCGAGTCCAGCCGGGCGTCGGTGAGCCGCTCGGTCAGGTCCGCCAGCGCCGCCTCGTAGAGGGCGTGCAGCAGCGCCTCCCGGTTGGGGAAGTAGCGGTACAGCGTCGCCCGCGCCACCCCCGCCGCCTGCGCGATGTCGGTCATGCTCACCGACGCGCCGCGCTCGGCCAGCACCGCGGCGGCCACGTCGAGAATGCCCGCCCGCACATGGTCACGCAAGATCATGTTCCTGCTCATCGCGCGGAACGCTACACCACCGTCGCGCTGCACGACACCGTGCTCCCCCGAAGAGACAGCCTGTCTTATCCGCGGGCCCGGCTGCCCGCGCTACGGGGGCGCCGGGACCTCGACGTGGCCGGGCGCGCCGCGCCGCAGCGACGCACGCCCGGCGGTGACCCGCGCGGCCCACGCCTCGAAATCGTCCAGGTCGGTGACGGGCACCGCGACGTCGGCCTCCACGCGCTGCCCGTAGCGGACGTCGCCGGGCTGCGCGCCGCGGGCGTGCAGGTCGCCGAGGAACCGTCCGGCCAGCGCGTGGTCCACGCCGACGGTGACCGTCACGACCGGGCGCAGCTCCACGACGCCGACCGCGTCGACGGCGCCGGCGACGGCCTGCGCGTAGGCGCGCACCAGGCCGCCCGCGCCGAGCTTGACGCCGCCGAAGTAGCGGGTGACGACCGCGGCGGTGCCGGTCAGGCCGCGCCGCGTCAGCACCTCCAGCATCGGGATCCCGGCCGTCCCGGCCGGTTCGCCGTCGTCGCTGCTCTTGGTGATCTCCCCGTGCTCGCCGACCACGTAGGCGGTGCAGTTGTGGGTGGCGCCGCGGTGCGCGCGGCGGTGCCGGGCCAGGAACTCCGCGGCCGCGGCCTCGTCGGCGGCGCGGGCGAGGGTGCAGACGAACCGGGACTTGCGGATCTCCAGCTCGCGGGAGCCCGCCTGTTTGATCGTGCGCATGGTCGCCACCGAGTGTATGCCGCGCCCCGCGCCGGCCGCGGTTCCGGAGCGCGTGTGGTTTGACGGTGCGGGCCGGGGGCGGCCAGCATGGCGTGATGGAGGTGCTGGACGGGCTGTACCGCCGCTGGCTGTTCGAGGTGTGGAACGGCGACTTCGGCGTCACCGGGCAGATCCTCGCCCCCGACTTCACCGGGCACTGGCCGAACCTGGAGGTGCGCGGTCCCGCTGAGGCCGCCGACCAGGTCCGCCGGTCCCACGAGTACTTCACCGGCGTCCGCACCAGCCTGGACGTCGGGCCGGTCATCGACGGCAGCGGCGGCGACGGCATGGTCGCCGCCGGGTGGAGCTTCCACGGCGCCTACCGCGGCGGCATCCCCGGCGCCACCGCCGAGCCCGGCACGCCCGTGTCGTTCCGGGGCCAGGACATCTTCCGCGCGCGGGACGGCCGGTTCGCCGAGTACTGGGTCGTCTCCGACGTCATGGGCATGATGACCGCCCTCGGCGCGCTCGGCTGACCCGCCCCGCGGGCCGGGACCCGCGAAGGCCCCGGCAGCTGGTCCGACCGGTCAGACCAGCTCGATCAGGTCGGCGATCGAGGGCACGACGCGGTTCGGCCGGAACGGGAACCGGGCGATCTCGTCCTTGCCGGTCACGCCGGTCAGCACCAGGATCGTCTCCAGCCCGGCCTCGACGCCGGCGACGATGTCGGTGTCCATGCGGTCGCCGACCATCGCGGTGCTCTCGCTGTGCCCGCCGACGCGGTTCAGCGCCGTGCGCATCATCAGCGGGTTGGGTTTGCCGATGAAGTAGGGCTCCACGCGCGTCGCGCGGGTGATCATGGCGGCGACGGCGCCGGTCGCGGGCAGCGAGCCCTCCGGGGACGGGCCGATCGGGTCGGGGTTGGTCGCCACGAACCGCGCGCCGCCCTCGATCAGCCGGATCGCCCGGGTGATCTGGGAGAAGCTGTAGGTGCGGGTCTCGCCCAGCACCACGTAGTCGGGGTCGATGTCGGTCAGCACGAACTCGGCCTCGTGCAGCGCCGTGGTCAGCCCCGCCTCCCCGATCACGTACGCCGACCCCTGGGGCCGCTGGTCGGCCAGGAACCGGGCGGTCGCCAGCGCCGACGTCCAGATCGACTCGGCCGGCACCTCCAGCCCCGCCGCCGCCAGCCGCGCCGACAGGTCACGGCGGGTGTAGATCGAGTTGTTGGTCAGGACCAGGAACGGCTTGCCGGACGCCGACAGCCGCCGGATGAACTCCTCGGCGCCGGGGACGGGACGGCCCTCGTGCACCAGGACCCCGTCCATGTCCGAAAGCCAGTAATCGATCGGCCCGCGCTCGCTCATGCCCCCATTGTCGCAGGCGGGGATCTTCGCCCGGACCGGCCGCCCGGCCACCGGACCGGCCGCGACGGGCGCGGCAGGGGCGTTGACCTGCGAGTGACGCGGATCATAGATTTTCGGGCACGGCGCACCGAATCTTGTTCGGCGGCAGGGCCGCGCGGCGGCGCGCCGTGACCGAGCGGGAGGCGCGCAGTGCACGACCAGCAGGTGCAGGACCAGCAATTGCCGGCCATCGCCGAGGTCAGGGCCGCGATGACGGCGCCAGGGCAGCTGTTCGAGATGGACGAGGCCGACGTCCGCGGCGTGCGGATCCGCGTCTGGAAGAACGCGCCGCCCACCCTCCGCGACGTCCTGGAGGTCTCCCGCGCGCACGGCGAGGCCCCGTACCTGGTGTACCGGGACGACCGGGTGAGCTTCGCCGACCACTACGCGCGGGCCGCCGCGTTCGCGCGCCGCCTCATCGACCGGTACGGCGTCGCCAAGGGCGACCGGGTCGCGATCGCGATGCGCAACTACCCCGAATGGTCGGTGGCGTTCTTCGGCGCCGCCGCCGCCGGCGCGGTCGTGGTGCCGCTGAACGCCTGGTGGACGGCCGCCGAGCTGGAGTACGGCCTGACCGACAGCGGCGCCAAGGTCCTGGTCGCCGACGCCGAGCGCGCCGGCCGTCTGGCGGAGGTCCTTCCGGGTCTGGGCGTCCCCTGCGTGGTCGCCCGCGCGGACGGCGCCGTCCCGCAGGGGTGCGAGGCGTTCGACGACGTCCTCGGTGACGTGGGCGACGCCGCCGCGGCGTCCCTGCCGGACGTGGCGCTGGGCCCCGACGACGAGGCCACCATCTTCTACACCTCCGGCACCACCGGGCGCCCCAAGGGCGCCCTGGGCACGCACCGCAACATCACCACCAACCCGGTCAGCCTCGCCTACGGGATCATGTCCGCGGCGGTCCGCGGCGGCGCCACGGTGGAGGAGGCGGCCGTGCCGCAGCGGCGGGTGACGCTGCTGAGCGTCCCGTTCTTCCACGCCACGGGCTGCCACTCGGTGCTGGTGACCAGCGCGCTGCAGGGCGGCACCGTGGTGATGATGTACAAGTGGGACGTCCGCGGCGCGCTGGAGCTGATCGAGCGGGAACGCGTCACCGGGTTCGGCGGCGTCCCCACGATGGCGTGGCAGGTGCTGACCTCCCCCGATTTCGGCGAGTTCGACACCTCCAGCCTCACCGGCGTCAGCTACGGCGGCGCCCCGGCCGCGCCGGCCCTCGTCGACAAGATCAGGGAGCGGCTGCCCGAGCGGGTCCCCGGCAACGGCTACGGGCTGACCGAGACGTCCTCGGTCACCACCTACAACGGCGGCGTCAACTACCTGGAGCGGCCCGAGAGCGTCGGCCCGCCCGTCGCGGTCTGCGACGTCAAGGTCGTCGATCCCGTCGGCCAGGAGGTGCCGGCCGGGGAGGTCGGCGAGCTGCTCATCAAGGGCCCCAACGTCATCAAGGGCTACTGGAACAAGCCGGAGGCGACCGCGCACGCGTTCGTGGACGGCTGGTTCCACAGCGGCGACCTGGCCCGCCTGGACGACGACGGCTTCGTCTACATCGTCGACCGCGCCAAGGACATGCTCATCCGCGGCGGCGAGAACATCTACTGCGCCGAGGTCGAGGCCGCCCTCTACGAGCATCCCGCGGTCGCCGACTGCGCCGTCATCGGCGTCCCCCACCAGGTCCTCGGCGAGGAGGTCGGCGCGGTGATCGTGCTGCGGCCCGGCGCCGCCGCCACCGAGCCCGACATCCGGGGCTTCCTCGGCGGGCGGATCGCCGCGTTCAAGGTGCCCGTCCACTACTGGTTCCGCGACGAGGGCCTGCCCCGCAACCCCGGCGGGAAGATCCTCAAGACCCGCCTGCGCGAAGAACTCCTCACCTGACCCGCTCCCCCCGGGCCGCCGCACGCACCAGGTGCGCACGCGCGGAGCGGGGGCGTAGACGCGGAGCGGCCGGCGCTCAGACGTTGACGCCGAAGTCGGACGCGATGCCCGTCAGGCCCGAGGCGTACCCCTGGCCCACCGCGCGGAACTTCCACTCCGCGCCGGCGCGGTACAGCTCGCCGAACACCATCGCGGTCTCGGTCGAGGCGTCCTCCGACAGGTCGTAGCGTGCGATCTCGCTGTTGTCGGCCTGGTTCACCACCCGGATGAAGGCGTTGCGGACCTGACCGAAGCTCTGCTGGCGGCCGTCGGCGTCGTAGATCGAGACCGGGAAAACGATCTTGGCGACCTCGGCCGGGACGGTCGCGAGGTTCACCTTGATCGCCTCGTCGTCGCCCTCGCCCTCACCGGTGAGGTTGTCGCCGGTGTGCTCGACCGAGCCGTCGGGGCTCTTGAGGTTGTTGAAGAAGATGAAGTGCTGGTCCGACAGGACCTTGTTCTCCGCCGAGCACACCAGGGCGCTGGCGTCCAGGTCGAAGTCGGTCCCGGTCGTGGTGCGCACGTCCCAGCCCAGACCAACCACGACGGCGGTCAGTCCGGGAGCCTCCTTGCTCAACGAGACGTTGCCGCCCTTGCTCAGACTGACTCCCACTGTGTCTACCTCCGTATCCGGGTGCGGTTCACCCGCGCGCGTTCGTCTGTCTTACGGGAAACGGTAGCCACTTCGCGCGGGTTCCCCCTCCCGCTTGGCAAATTCACGGCGTGGCGTGCTGGTTTCCCCCGCCGGAGGCCCGGAACCCGGCCCCGACAGCGGCGGGACGCGGCCGTCACCGGACGTCCAGGAACGCGGTGGGCGCGGTGATCGCGGCGGGCAGTTCGAACGCGGCCGCCAGCTGCCCGGCGCGCGGCGCCAGCTCGTCGCAGGCCCGCCGCCGCGCCGCCCACACCTCGTCGAGCACGCCGGGCGGCGCCACCCCCTCGTTCAGCAGGTCGGCGGCGCGGCGGTCCAGCAGGTTGAGGGCGTGCAGGCGCAGCACGGGGCGCAGTTCGGCCGGGCCCGCGTCCAGGGCGGCGGCGCAGATCTCCAGGACGAGCCGGTCGGCGCACGCCGCCGCGGTCCGCGCGGCCAGGACCAGGTTGCCGTTCCACGCGGTGAACGCGTCCTGGCCGGAGCCGGCGGCGGCCCGCACCCGTGCCGCGAGCCGGTCGCGCATGCGGCGCTCGGTGTCGCGGGCCAGGAACAGCCACACCGCCGGGGAGTCCAGGTCGCCGCCGTCGGGCGGGCCCGCCCCGGGGTCGGGCGGGGCATAGCGGTCCAGGTCGGCCATCGCGCGGGCGGTGTCGTAGAGGATCAGCTCGTTGTCGCCGCCGGCGTTCATGTAGGCGTGCGTCAGGCCCCGGTAGGCGTTGAGGCGCTCGACGGCGGCGAACCCGGGCGCGCCGCTGTGCACCCGGCACGCCGACACCGTCTCCTGCGCCTGGGTGGTCGCGGCGGCCTTCAGCAGCGCCAGGTCGCGGTCGACCGCCGACCACGGCGCCCAGGCGGTGTCGGGCCCGCCGCCGTCCCCGGCGTCGGCGGAGGTGCGGCGGGCCTGGGCGTGGACGGCGACGGCGGTGAGCGCGTAGCCGGACGCCAGCGCGCCCAGCACCGCCTCCTGCTGGTTGCGGTAGTCGGTCAGCGGGCGGCGCGGCGCGAGTCGGCCGAGGGTGGCGCGGCCCGCCGAATGCGCCAGCAGCATCCCCGCCGACGCGCGCGTGATCGCGGCCGAGGCGGAGATGACGGCCCGCCACACCGCCGGGGCGATGCCCATCGAACGCGTCAGCCGCGCCGCCGGCGACCCGGCCGGGTCGTGGAAGACCCCCTCGGCGCCCGCGCCCTGGATGCTCGCGCCGTCGCGCAGCCACGCCTCGTAGGGGACGTGCAGGTCGTCCAGCCGCACGGCGGCGTAGTCGACCTGCAGGCCCGTCGTCTCCGGCGCGTCGGTGATCCGCACTCCGGGCGGGACGGCGCCGTCCGGGCCGCGCAGCGCGACCACGAACACGAACACGCCGTGTTCCCGCCCGCCGTGCACGAGGGTGGCGTAGACGGCGGCGGTCTTGGGGACGCGGGGGTGGGCGGTGCTGGTGGGGAACTTGGCGGCCTGCGCGTCCGGGGTGCTCAGCACGAACCCGCCGGTGGCCGGGTCGTGGCGGGCGACCGTGCGCGGCGACAGGTGGCTGTTGCTGCGCCCCACCTCGGTCATCAGCAGCGTCCCGAACGAGGCCATGGACTCCATGTCCTCGCGCGCCCGGCGGGGGCCGTCCTGCCCGGCGCCGAACCGCAGGACCGGGCCGAGCGCGAGGGTGTAGTGCAGCAGCATCACGTGGAACAGCGCCGGGTCGGCGATCGCGGCGCGCTCCAGCAGGGCGCACAGCGCCGGGGGGTCGTCCAGCAGCTCGGGTGCGGGCGGCGCGGCCAGGCCAGCGCGGCGCAGCCGCTGGTAGGTCAGTTCCTGGTGGCCGCGGGCGGTGAGGCCGCCGGGGTAGGTGAAGAACTCGTCGGGGACGGCCTCGGCCAGCCGCGCACGCGTCTTGGCGTCCAGGGAGGTGCCGCGCACGAAGCCGAGCAGCCCGTCGGGGGCGATGCCGTTGAGGGTGTCCATCGGGGTCTCCTCCGTCAGGCTCGGGGGCGGGCGGGGCGGTCGCGCAGCGGGGCCAGGGTCCGCGCGCCCGGCAGTGTCAGGCGCGCGCACTGGCACAGCGCGTCGCCGGCTCCGGCCTCGGCGAACACCGTCGCGCCGGCCTGGTGCACCGCGCGCAGCGTCTGCGGGAGCCGCACCGGCTTGACGATGCAGTCGGCCAGGGCGCGGTGCAGGTCGTCGCCGTCGTGGTAGGCGCGTCCCCGGACCGGCGAGTGCACCGGCAGCTCCAGCGGCCGCTGCGGGAAGCGGCGGATCATCGCGTACCACTCGTCGTCGGCGCCGGCCATCGCGGGATGGTGCGACAGGTAGGGGACGGCGAGCCGCACGGCCCGCACCCCCCGGCCGCGTGCGGCGTCCAGGACCTGCTCCAGGGGGCCGTCCGGCCCGGACACCACCGTCACCGTGGGGGCGTTCAGGCAGGCCACGGCGACCTGCGGGGCGGCGGCGGCCTCGATGCAGGCGCGCGTCGCGTCCTCGCCGGTCTCCAGCATCCCCAGGCCGCCGCCGCGGCCGCGCCGCGACAGCACGCCGACGAGGCCGACGGCCATGCGGGCGCCGTCGGCGATCGCGAACGCGCCGGCGCTGACCAGCGCGGCGATCTCCCCGAAACTCTGCCCGACCGCGTATCCGGGCTGGACGCCGGCCGTGCGCAGCATCCGGTCGACGGCGACGGAGGCGGTGTAGCCGGCGAGCTGGGCGACGCCGGGCGTGCGCGCCGCCGCGCGGTAGGCGCCGGGGTCCTCCAGCAGGATCGAGCGCAGGGACGGCCATCCGTCGCGCGGCAGGCCCTCCTGGGCGGCGTCGACGACGTCGGCGGCGGCGCGGGCGGCGGCGGGTCCGGTGCGGGCGAGTGCGGGGAGGTCGGGGGCCCCCGCCGAGCCGGTTCCGGCGAACAGGAACGCGCACACGTCGTCGGGTTTGAGCTCTTCGGCCGGATGAGTCGCAGGGAACGGCACGCGGGGTCTCCTTACCTCGAAGGAAGGCTCTCTTTTCTCTTTAGTAAAAGGTCACATAACTCCTAGTTATGGAACGTAAATCCTGAAATGAAAGTATTCGCTCATGGGATCGGTCTGGCAACCGTCAGTGGTAGGAGCACGTCATGGCTTTCACCCGCACGGCGGCGGGCGGGGGTGGGCGATCCGCGGAACCGGCGCGTACCTGCCCGCCCGGCGCGTCCGCAGCGAGGAGCTGTCCCGGTCGATGGGGCTGGGGCCGTCCTGGATCGAGGACCGCACCGGGATCCGCCACCGGCACGTCGCCGATCCCGGGCAGGCCGCCTCCGACCTGGCCGCGGCCGCCGCCGGGCGCGCGCTGGCCGAGGCGGGCCTGGACGCCGGCGACGTCGGCCTGATCGTCCTGGGCACCTCGACCCCCGACGAGCTGGGCCCCTCCACCGCCTGCCGCGTGCAGTCGCTGCTGGGCGCCCGCCGCGCCGCCGCGTTCGACGTCTCCGCCGCCTGCACCGGGTTCGTGTACGGGCTGCAGGCCGCGGTCGGCTGGCTCGCCGGGCAGCGCGGGCCCGCGCCGCACGCGCTGGTCATCGGCGTCGAGGTGTACTCCCGCTTCCTCGACCCCGCCGACCGCGCCACCGCCGCGCTGTTCGGCGACGGCGCCGCCGCCGCGGTGATCGGCCCGGTCGCGCTGCCGTACGGGATCGGCCCGGTCACGCTCGGGTCGGACGGGTCCCGCGCCGGCGACGTGCTCATCCCCGCCGGCGGCAGCCGCTCCCCCGCCACCGCCGGCACCGTGGCCGGGCAGGGCCACACCATCCGCATGGACGGCCGGGCCGTCCGCGCGTTCATCGCCGGGGTGTTCCCGCGGCTGGTGGCCGAGGCCGCCGAGGACGCCGGGATCAAACCCGCCGACCTGGCGCTGGTCGTCCCGCACCAGCCCAACCCGCGGCTGGTCGCCTCGCTGGCCGGCGACGCCGGCCTCGACCCGGCGCAGCTGGCGATCGCCGGGCAGGACGTCGGCAACATCGGCGCCGCCAGCCTCCCCTACGCCCTGGACCGGGCGGTGCGCGAGGACCGGGTCGCCGCGGGCGACCTGGTCCTGCTCGCCGGTTTCGGCGCGGGCGTGACCTGGGGCCGCACTCTCATCACCTGGCCCCCGCCCTGAGACCCGACGGCGGTGGCCGACGGTCGCCGGCCACCGCCGTCCGGGCCTTGCCGGGTCTTCAGCCTTGCGCCAGGAGCGGGGCGATGAGCCCGGCCGCCTTGTCCGCATCGGCTTCGGTGGTGGTCAGGTGGAACGCGCAGCGCAGCCGCCCCGCCCGCACCGAGGCGACCACCCCGCCGGAGCGCAGCACCCCGGCGGCGCCGCCGGGGACCTCGACCGGCACGATCGCCGAGTCGCCGGGCGGCAGGCCCAGCGCGGCGCTGAAGCGGCGCGCGAGGCGCACGTTGTGGTCGTGGACCGCGGGGACGCCGACCCGTACGAGCAGTTCCAGGGCGGGTGCGTGCCCGGCCCAGCACTGCCATGCCGGGGACAGGTCGAGGCGGCGCGCGTCCGGGGCCAGGCGCAGCGGCAGCCCGTAGACCGAGTCCCAGATGTCGGCGCCGGCGTACCAGCCGGCGCCGGCCGCGGGCAGCGCGTCCAGGGCCTCGGCCGTGCCGGTCAGGAAGCAGGTGCCGCGCGGGCCCAGCAGCCACTTGTAGCCGCCGCACACCAGCCAGTCGACCTCGCATCCGGCGGGGCCGGCGGGCAGCGGCAGCCACCCGGCGGCCTGGGTGGCGTCCAGCAGGATCCGGGCGCCGTGCGCGCGGGCGGCGGCGATGAGGTCGTCCATGGGGGCGACGCGCCCGTCGGCGGACTGCACCGCCGACACCGCGACCAGGCCGGTGCCGGCGTCGACGGCGCCGGCGATCCGCTCCAGCGGGACGGACCGGACGGTCAGCCCGCCGCGGGCCGCGAACGGCCACAGCAGGGAGGTGAAGTCGCCGTCGGCGACCAGGACCGTGGTCCCGGCGGGCAGCGACGCCGCGACCAGCCCGACGAAGTAGGACACCTGGGGCCCGCACGCGACCCGCTCGGCGGGCACCCCGAGCAGCCGCGCGAACGCCTCGCGGGAGCGGGTCACCGCCTGGTCCAGCGCCGCCGGGGCCATCAGCCCGGCGGCCCGGTCGCGCTCGGCGGCGAGCATCGCCGCGTGCGCCGCGCGCGGCGGCAGCCCGTAGGTGGCGGTGTCGAGGTAGGCGACACCGGCGGTGAACTCCCGCTGCGCCTCCCGGATCGAGAGGCCGTCCTGGTTCGGAAGGGTCATGCGCCGATCCTCCGCCACCCCGGCCCATAGGACAAAGTGCGGTCTTCTGGGTCGCCCATCAATATGGTTGATACCTTGCGGGGATGCTGGACCTGCACCGGGGCCGGATCCTGCGGGAGGTGGCCCGGCTCGGCTCGATGACCGCCGCCGCCCGCTCCCTCGCCTACACCCAGCCCGCCGTGTCGCACCACATCGCCCGGCTGGAGGCCGAGGCCGGGACCCCGCTGGTGGTCCGGCACGGCCGCGGCGTCCGGCTGACCGAGGCGGGACGGGTCCTGGTCGAGCACGTCGAGGACGTCATGGCCCGGACGGCCGACGCCGAGGAGCGGATCGCCGCGATCGCGGGGCTGCGCGCCGGGCGGGTGCGTATCGCGGTGTTCCCCACCGCCGCGGGCGGGCTGCTGCCCGACGCCCTGGCCGGGCTGCGGGCCCGCGCGCCGGGGGTGTCGGTGACGCTGACCGACGCCGAGCCGCCCGAGGCCCTCGCGGCGCTGCGCGCGGGCGACACCGACGTCGCGGTGGTGTTCCGCTACCCCTACATGCCGCCCGACACCGATTCGCGCTTCCGCGAGATCGTGCTGCGCGAGGACCCGATCCGGCTGCTGGTCCCGGCCGGGCACCCGCTGGCGTCGGCGCGGCGGCCCCGGCTGGGCGACCTGGCCGGGCAGACGTGGGCGTCGGGCTGCTCGCGGTGCCGCGACCATCTGCGGTGGGCGTGCGAGAAGGCCGGGTTCACCCCCGACATCGCCTTCGCCACCGAGGACCACGTCGCGATCCAGCGGCTCGTCGCCCGCGGCCTGGCCGTCACGACGCTGCCGGAGATGGCGCTGGGCCTGCACGCCGAGCCGGGCGTCGCGCGTCCCGGCGTCCCCGAGGTCGGCAGGCGCCGCATCGCCGCGGTGGTCCCGGCGGGGCCGCGCCCGCCGGCGGTGGCGGCGCTGCTGGAGGAGCTCACCGCCGTCGCCGCCCCCGGGCCCGGGGGCGGCGACCTTCAGGAGCGTGCCATAGTTGGCGCGTGACACTCCAGATCCCGCCGGGCAGGGCAGGCACGAGGCGCGCACGCGGGACGGGGGGCCGCCCGTCGCTGTCGCTGACGGCCCGGCACGGGATCGGGTTCGCGGCCAACCCGTGCGCGAGCCTGCTGCGGCTGCACGCCGAGGCGGGCCCGGTCGCTGCCGTCGGCCCGCGCCGCAAGCCGCTGGTGCACCTGTTCGGCCCGGACGCCAACGCGTTCGTGTTCGCCAACTCCGGCCTGTTCCGCTGGCGGGAGGCGTTCGACCTGCTGGTGCCGGTGAACGGGGAGACCGCGCTGATCGTCAGCGACGGCGCCGACCACCGGCGGCGCCGTCGCCTGGTGCAGCCGGCGTTCCACCACCGCCGCGTCGGCGCCTACGTCGACCGGATGGCCGCCAACACCGGCGCCGCCCTGCAGGCGTGGCGGCCCGGCAGCACGCTGGACGCCTACGCCGAGCTGCGGTCGGTGATCCGGCGCAGCACGGTCGAGGTGCTGTTCGGCGACCGGCTCGCCGCCGACGCCGAGGTGATCGGGCGGCGGCTGCAGGTCGCGCTGGCCGCCATCGACCGCAACTTCATGCTGCAGATGGCGCTGCGGTCGGTCCCCAACCCGTACATGCGGCGCGTCGCCGCGTCCCGCGCCCTGGTCGCCCGCCGGGTCGACGAGGAGATCGACCGGCGGCTGCGCGAGGACGCCCCCGGCCACGGCGGGCACGACGGCCACGGCGGGCACGACGACGTGCTGGGCATGCTGATGGCCGCCCGCGACGAGGACGGCGCCGCCCTGACCCGCCAGGAGCTCCAGGACCAGGTCATCAGCCTCATCTCGGCCGGGTACGACACCACCAGCGCGGCGATGGCGTGGGCGGTGCACGCGCTGCTGACCCACCCGGCCGCCGAGGAGCGCGCCCGGCGGGAGGTCGCCGAGGTGGTCGGCGACCGGCCCCCGCGGGCCGGGGACCTGCCCGCCCTGACCTACCTGGACGGCGTCGTCAACGAGACGCTGCGGCTGTTCCCGCCCGCCGTGCTCAGCGCCCGCGTGCCCGTGGAGGACTTCGAGTACGCCGGGCACCGGGTCCCGGCGGGCGCGATGGTGCTGTACTCCCCCTACGTCACCCACCGGATGCCGGACGTGTGGCCGCAGGCGGGACGGTTCCGCCCCGAGCGGTGGGACCCGTCCTCGGAGCTGTACCGTCCCGCCACGCCCTCGACCTACCTGCCGTTCGGCGGCGGCCCGCACCGCTGCATCGGCTCGACGCTGGCGACCGTCGAGCTGAAGACGATGCTGGCGTGCCTGCTGCGCCGTACCCGGCTGCGGCTGGTGTCCGCCGCCGTCACCCCGACCAGCGTGACCGCCATGCGCCCGCGCGGCGGCCTGCCCGTCGAGGTCCTGGGCTAGCCCCGGATCCCCCCGGCCGGCCCTGGGGCCTCGGCTTAGCCGTGGCCGGGCGCGAGGCGGGCGGGGAATCCGCCGGTGGCGATGGGGCCCCAGTCGTCGATGGCGACCCGGATCAGCGACTTGTCCTGGCGGCGCATGGCCTCGCGGTACTCGTCCCAGTCGGGGTGCTCGCCGGAGATGCAGCGGTAGTAGTCGACCAGGGCGTCGGCGGCGGCCGGCATGTCGATGACCTCGGCGGTCCCGTCGACCTGCACGTAGGGGCCGTTGAACTCGTCGGACAGCACGCACACCGACACCCGCGGGTCCCTGCGGGCGTTGCGGGCCTTGGCGCGCTCGGGATAGGTGGAGATCACGATGCGTCCGTGCTCGTCGACCCCGCAGGTGACCGGCGACATCTGCGGGCGCCCGCCGGAGCGGGCGGTGGACAGCAGCGCGCGGTGCCTGGGACGCAGGAATTCGAGCAGTTCGGGACGGCCGACGCGGTTCGCGGTGGCGATCGAAGGAGCCATGCGGGCAACCCTAGAGGGCGGCGGCCGACGGCACCGGCTCCCTTCGGTACCGGCGCCGGCGGTACGACTTTGGTCTACCGGGCGTGGACGTCGGGGCGATGGCCGCGGCGCCGGCGCCGCCGAGACTGGGGCCATGACACGGGGAATCTCACTGGGCGGTGCGCCCTCGGCCCGCTGGACGCTCGACCACGAAGGCCACCGGCTGGAGGTCGGGACCGGACGCGCGGGGTGGAGCCGGGTCGTGCGCCTGTACGTCGATGGCGAGCTCGCCGAGGAGGCCACGGCCGTCCGGAAGGCGACCCTGCCGTACGGGGAGATGACGGTGGCGGTCGCGTTCGGCCGCCTCGGCCTCCTCGACGGGCAGGCGGCGCGCTGCGAGCTCGTCCCGCCCGGGTCCTGCGGGACGTCCTGCGGGGGAGACGGCGGCAAGGACGCGCAAG
>NZ_SMKK01000237.1 GCF_004348425.1 Actinomadura sp. 7K507 | reverse complement strand
ACAAAACCCACCCCCGCGTTAAACCCGCATTAGCCGCGCTGCCTCTGACGGGATCGGACCAAGTCGGGAGACGTCGCCCGACGAGCCTCTCACCAGCAGAAACGTCCGGAGGAGTCGCGGTGAGTCGGAGCGGATCGAGCCTCGTTGGCTCCCCTCTCTGGCTCCCGTGGCTCCCCCAGGCGGGAGAGGAGACGCCCATGTCCCTAGAGATCACCGAAGACAGGATGACCGTCGTCCTCGACGGCAAGGTCATAGCCACCGGCGCCCGCACAGGGAACGCCTGGCACGTCACCACATGGCCGACACCCCTGGACCGCAATGCAGCAATCACGGCCCTCTCACTCGCCGAACGCGTCATCACCCACGGCGAGAACGACCCATGCGTGATGGAGTGGCGGAAGGAGTTGGCCCGTGGCTGACCGCCTCATCCGGATCACGACCGCTCTCGCCGTGGTGGCGGTAGCCGTGGTGGCGGCCGTCATCTCGTACCGTCACGCCTACGAACTCGTCCACTCCCACGGCGAGACCGGCCCCACGGCACGCCTCGTCCCCTTTACAGTGGACGGCCTCATCTGGGCAGCGTCCATGGTGATCCTGGATTCGAGCCGCCGCAGGCAACCCGCTCCTCCGCTGGCGAAGTGGAGCCTCGCCGTGGGCATCGTGGCGACGGTAGGCGCCAACGTGGCACACGGCGCGTCCCACGGCCCGATCGGCGCGATCGTCAGCGCATGGCCCGCGCTCGCCCTCGTCGGCTCGTTCGAACTCCTGATGACCCTCACCCGCAACGCCGCACGCGGCAACCTCGCCCAGGACGAACAACGCACCAACCCGGAACAGCCACGCACCAAAGCGGGGCAGACACCGGAACAAGCGGTCCTGGACGACTACAAGGCAAGCCTGAACGGTCCGGGCCGTCCGCTCTCTCAACGCCACCTCGCCGAGCGCCACGGCATTGATCGCCGTAAGGTCAAACGAATCATCTCTGGCATGACTCAGCAGAAGTCATAAACGGCTGTGAAGACCCCGGTGATCAATGAGTCACCGGGGTTGCTCGTGTCAGCACTAGTTCCGTCCGAGCACGGCCCACAAGCACGGACGTCACCACCGACGCTACAGACCCCTCGTCAAGAATCAACCCAGCTTTGGAGCCGACTAGAGGACCTGGCCGGATGTTGCCACTAGCGTGTCCGGAAGATGCCACACAGGTGTCAAATCGCCAATCGCGACGGACAATGAAAGCTCAATCATGTTTTTGAGTAACACTGAGACAGCGCACCAGAGACCGCGAGTCACACATACCCCAGAAGAAACGAACGAATATGCCTAGAGAGAATTCCCTTAGCCTAATCACGGAAAATCCACTGCGCCCCTACATATCTCTACTCTTCCTTGAGTGCACAAATGAGCCGGACGAACTTATATTCGACCAGCCAGATGAGCTTGCATTCGACATGCTGATGAGTTTCATGAGGTCAGCAATAAAGAGTCGAGAAAATCGAACCTATACGTTGCTGGGTGCAGGCTTTAACGATGGTCTGATAGAAGCCATTCGAAGCAACTACACGTCGACCATCGACCAGATCGACGGGTTCATCTACAAACTTGAAGCTCCTCCAAGTTGGGTCACGTCAGAATCAATCTATATTGACACAACTCACAGTCTGGTAATCGCATTGCGACGCGGAAGGATGTTCGCCATTCACTGCGAAGCACCTTTGCGCGAAAAAATACTAAACTGGATGAAACGTGAGCCTCGCCCACCCTTCTCGCAGGTATCTCGCAGCGTACTGCAGGGCGCCTTTCTTCGCGGTGAAGCGAAAGGGCTATGGCTCCGTGGGACACACACAAGGAGCGCGATACGTCCCGACACCAAACACATAACCGGCATGCGAGTAGAGGACGCCCTTAACCCACTAGAAGATAGCTCATTCGCCATGGCCGCCGTAAGGACAAGCATTACCGAAGATGCGAC
Organism: Actinomadura sp. 7K507; assembly: GCF_004348425.1. GTDB lineage: Bacteria > Actinomycetota > Actinomycetes > Streptosporangiales > Streptosporangiaceae > Spirillospora. The sequence continues at coordinate 12,334 of NZ_SMKK01000237.1, read as the reverse complement.
ATCCACGGCACTCCTTGGCTCAATAGGAGCGTCACCAGGGAAAGGATTCGTTTGGAATAGGAGATCCCAGGACTTCTATGACTTCATAAAAGCGAGCGCAGAAGCCCTGGAACTTCTTGGAGACACCGTCATCAATGGAACTCCTCTAGATCGTCCATTCCCCATTCTTGCCGTAGAGACACATGATCTCACTCGTGTGCACAGCGCCTATGACATCCTAACTGTAACACCAGATGAGCTACCCACCAGCACGGACATAACCGACGAGATGATCGAGGCGGCCGAAATTCTAGGCCGGGCATCGTTCAACATTATCGGGGAGCCTTCTACCGCCAATTTTAAGCTAGAAGTTGAAACAGATGACTCTTTTGGAACCATTCGTGGGACAACTCACATGAGGGCTGGCGAGGCAACTTTTGAGTTCCAGCAAATATCAGGATCAGCACCTTCCATTACGAGAGTCCTAAATGCCCTAAAGCGGCACGATCTATTGGCGGTCTATTATGACTCGGGGCATGCAATAGCAGCTGGCGGCATCGCCACTAGGAACATCAATTTCACCCCCTTCGAGAATTGGAGGTTCCTTAGCTTCTCCGGCTTTGACATCACTGTCGAGAAGCCAGGAAACACCCCCAAAGAAATACACGCCAATATTGGCAGCAAAAATGATACTTCTCTATTTGGCTGGGTTTCTCGACATTACTCATCGGGCTGGTTGATTTGCGACGACGGTCCTGGCGAAGCGGCCGACTTCGTTCATCTCAGCCATGATGGCGTACTGAGCCTCATACACGTCAAAGCCGCGCATAGCAGCTCCCCTCACCGTGGCATTGCCGTTAGCGCCTACGAGGTTGTTACCGGCCAAGCCGCAAAGAACGGCCGCCTCCTCGCCGACCTCGTCACGTTGGGCGAGGTTCTCCAAATACCGCAGAAGCAGCGAGAATGTGCGTCATGGATTGACGGCCTCAGGGTTGCGGACAGGACCGAATTCCTGGACATGCTCGAATGCATTAGTCCGTCAGACAGGAAGCAGGTTGTTATCGTTCAACCCCACATCAGCCGAAAGATATACGACGAGGCACAGGCAAACCGTGATAGCCACCACACAAGGCCACGACTTAGCTCCCTTGAAACGCTTTTGCACACAACGCGCGGAGCGATCGTGGCATTAGGGGCCGATCTGCAAGTTGTTGGAAGTCAACGGTAGCAATCCCCCCTATGCAAGCGAGCTATGCCACCGCTCTGGATCCTGACCAGACACGTTCGAAGCTCTCCAGGTACGTGCTTGCCATGTCGCCATCCTCCACCCTCCGCACATGCAGCACGGGAGCCTGTGATGCGGCGATGCCGTAGGCGTGCGGGTTGATCAGTAGATCGTCATCGGCGCGGTAGATCGAGTTGTAGAGGACGGTGTCATGCAGCCGGATCTCAACGCCGTCCACGTCCCGCAGAGCCCGGTAGTGGACGAGGGCGTTGCGGATCTTCGCAGCCATGGACTCGCCCACGCCCTCATCACTGCCGCGCTCAGCGACACACGTCCCGTCCGGGTCGCCGAGCAGGACGCGCACTGAGACGCCGTCATGCGCTCTCTCAGCGAGTGCGCGCATGATGCCGGTGTCCTCGGCGAGGAAGAGCCCCGCGTAGGCCAGGACACCGATCTCGTCCCGCGCGCCGCGGAAGAGCTGCTGCCAGACCGGACGGGGGACGGCCCACCGGTGCGGATAGGTCGCTAGGACGTCGATCACCGCCGGTTCTGCCCGGACGTTCGTCACGGCGAGTTGCGGCCACAAGTCCGCTTCATCTCGCCCGACCAGGGACGCGACCCGCGCCCGATGTCGCGGGTACGGCACACGCCCAGAGACCCACCGATGGACGGTCTTGGGGTCCACACCCAACCGGGCCGCAACGCCGGCTTCGGTCAGATGCGCGTCGGCAAGGGCACGCCGCAACAAGTCGTTCACCGGACCTCCCGCAGTGCAAGTGAGAACGACGCACAAGCGACGCTAACAGAAGACGTCCCAAGACGTCCCTAGATGCCGATGGAGAGGTCCCGCCCCGGACGGAAGGCTCAACACACACCGCGAAGACACCTCTTCGCCTAAGCCCCACACGCAAGCCAAGGAGCCAGAATGTCCACCGAATGGCCCCAGAAGGCCGCCCCCAACCCTTACGAGGCCGACGCGCGAGCGGCGGACGAGGCACTCGCCCAGTTGCGCCGTGACTTCACCGGTCACCGCATCTGGCGCGCCGTGCGTTGGGACGGACGTCTCGGGGACTGGGTCGCCAGCTTGCACGACCCGCACGCCGGAGTGGACCCCACGGTGATCCGATCCAGCCCCGCCGGACTACGCGAAGCGCTCGTCCACGAGGCGGCACGCGCTGAGGTCGCGCGCGTGGAGACCTGGTGATGGCGCGGCATCAATCTCCGCAGCCGTCACCAGAGGAGGCCGCGAAGGGGAGCGCGGCCTCTCGGGGTGGGGAGGAGGTGGCGCGGTTGGTGTGGATTCCCCCGAATGCACCGGCCGCGCTCCCTCTGCCCACCTACAGCGGCCCATGGCGCGCACGCTGGCACCTCACCCTCCTGTCCCTGGTGATGCGCCGAGACGGATGGAAGACCCAGCTCCGCACCACCGGGCCGCGCCGCCTCCTGAGGATCTACTCCAAGTGCACCCCGACCATCGGCGAGAGCGTGTCCGTGGCCTGGGGCGATGGCGCCTGGTGGTACCAATCCAGCACCGGCCTATGGCTCACCCCATGCAGGCGCGTCGAACTCGCCGCTGACAAACTCGCCATCCTGCTCACACCCTGGGTCGCAGCGGCATTCGACCCGCTCAGGGACGAGCAGCTCTGACATGACCCGCCGCACGGCATGGGGCACCTACACGCGCATCACCGACGCGCTACGCCAACGCATCACAGACGGCACCTACGCCCCCGGCACACGCCTACCGAGCGAGGCCGCCCTCTGCGCCGAGTTCCGCGTTGCCCGCAACACCGTGCGGCGGGCTCTGTCCGCCTTGCAGGACGAGGGCCTCATCACCGTCCGCACAGGCGTCGGACGCCTCGTCCGGGACGAGGCCACCAAACCCCGCACCCGTTCCGAGAACATCGCCGCGAACCTACGCCACCAGATCGAGGACGGACGCCTCCAACCCGGCGATGCCCTACCGAGCGAGACCCAACTCTCCCGCCGCTACGGCGTATCCCGCTCCACGGCCCGGACGGCCCTCATCACCCTCGAAACCGCTGGACTGGTCACCTGCGTCCACGGCAAAGGACGCTACGTCCGCCAAGACGTCCCCAGATGAACCACACACGCCCGTGGACGTCCACACCCGCACCCGTAGCGTCGAACCCATGAACAAGAACACCGCAGCATGGGCACCCGACCTCGCACGCAAACACCTGGAGGCCCCACTCCCCCGCCGCTGGGCCCACACCCAAGGCGTAGCCCGCCAAGCCCGCACCCTCGCCCCCATCCTCGGCGACCAAGCCGACCTCCTAGAAGCCGCCGCCTGGCTCCACGACATCGGATACGCCCCCGACCTCGTAGATAGTGGCTTCCACCCCCTAGACGGCGCCCGCTATCTCCGCGACACCCACCGCGCGGACGACCACCTGTGCCGCCTAGTGGCACACCATTCCTGCGCGCTGGTCGAAGCATATGAACGCGGTCTCGATGAAGACATGACGAGGGAGTTCGGCGGCAAGGCGCCAGTACTGAGCGAGGCCTTGATCTACTGCGACATGACCACAGGACCTGAAGGAAACCTACTTCAGGTTGAGGAGCGACTCTCAGAGATCCGCGCCCGATACGGTAACGGCCACCTCGTCAGCCGTGCCATCTCGAATGCCTCCGCTCAACTGATCGGCGCTGTTTACAAGGTCCGAGACGACCTAGGGCTCAACGCCTGACACGTCGAGCCTCCGCGAAGGCGCCGCCCCGTCGGCTCATCCGACCCAGTCCAACTTGCCTAGAACGCCCACAAACCCCCCGCCCGACCGCTAACCTAGCCTCTGTGGATATAGCAGGGTTGATTTTCACGGCAATCGGTACAATGGCTGGCGTAGTTGCCGCCTATTTTGGATGGGCAGCCATCCGCCCACGACGCAGCGGCGAGTCTGGCCATACGCGTTCCTCAATTCCCCTCCCGCAGGGGACCTCAGAAACGGAGCCAGAAATGACAGCCACTTACGATGCTTTTATTTCTTACTCACATGCTGACGCCAATTGGGTTCTAGATTTTTGCGAGGATCTCGAAAAGAATGGGCTGAAAATCGCCCGCGATGAAATATTCTTGGATGCTGGCGACATCCTCATTCACGCGGTCGAGAAGGCGATAAGGGATTCCTCTCACGGAATCCTCGTTTTTAGTCCGGACTCACTGAATAGCGGATGGGTTAAACAAGAATATGCGACACTCATGCAGCAATCAATCGAAGAGGGCCGGCGCTTTATTCCAGTAATTATCAAGGATGTCGAACTGCCCACCTTCGCAGCCACTCGCTACTATGCCGACTTCAGGAACATCACCCCAGCCCGTCGAATTGAGCTAGTCGAAAAGATGGCGGCAACCTTGAAGGGGAATTAATTTCCCTTACTGAGGAAAATGGGCGGCTCTATTCGCCACCATCGGGCAAACTCTCACGATAATCTTCAACGGCCCGCAAAATCCACTCCGGATTTTTCGAGTCAGGGGAGACTGGAATCGCCAGACTCTCTCTCATTAGCTCTGCAAAAAGAGACTGTTTCTGGCCTTTGGTCAACGAATATTTCCTAGATATTACGGCATAGATTCCAGCCAGGCGTTCCCAGATTTGGATTTCCCCTTCACGGGCGCTCGGCATATCCCTACGGAAATCGCTGACCAAATCTTCCCACGTCTGTGGAAAAACTTCTGCAAGAATCTCTCGCACAAGCCTGAGTCGTCTGAGTTCTGACTGTTTTAGCGGCCCCCACATGAAAGGCCATTTGCTGATTTTCCTCAATTCCATGGACGGAAGATCTTTAGATGCCTGCTGGGCCGCATGCCTTCGCACCAGTTCCGTGAACTTCTCCGGCACAGCAATACGCATCACTTCAAGCGCGACGCTAAGCGGTTCCTTGCCGGCAGATAGAATTGCGACCTTGTCGGCAAGATAAGGACTATATGCCAACAGTTCATCGCGAGTAACGTTATGCCAGATCGGTATTATTCTCTTTTGCTTGCCATCCTCTAGTGCAATAAGGCTGCGGTACTCATACTCTGGCCAACGTTTCGAGAGAAAGTTGCGGCTCAACACGAGGACACCATAACGGGAATCTTTCAAGCCAGCGTCGATAGACGCCGAGACGCTGTCACCAAAAGTAACACTAAATTCATCATACCAAACATCTAGTTCGAGCCTCTCCAGGGCGTTAGCAAGAGGACGAACAAAGTCATCCTTGTCTTCAGACGCATGGGAGATGAACAAATCATGCTTAGGCAAAATCTCTCCGGAAAGTTTCTATAGCTGATCGCCTTGCTCTGGAACGTGGCACTTTTCCGAATGTCACTCGCCAGGCTGCCGCACAACTTCTTTCATATAATTTACTGCATTTACCAAATGCTCATCAATCGCAACGAGAACATCTCGACCGGTATCTACCCCTAGGCGTCTCGCGGTAGTCTCAACATAGTACTTAGATTGACCATCGGAAAACATATATTCCGCACCTCTTTCAAATTGATCAGATAGCCGAATGCGCGTGTCTGTTGCGTGCTTCAACTTCCCGGAGATGAAGTCTAGGACAGATATATGCGCCTGCTCCTCACCCTTGTCACGAACAAGTTCGCCATACACCTTGCTAGCCTCGTCATTTCCGATGATTACAATAGTCGAAAGGATCGTGTACGGAGCTTCTGCAGCTTGTTGGACAAAGGTGACGCGAAGCATGACCCTTTCGTCTACCTCGCCCCAGTCAAGAGACCAGTCTGTATAGTATTGCCCGCCCTCCGTACGGCTCATAGCTGCATTTGTAACGCCAGCGGTTGCTTCCATGACAGTTCTAAGGCCAGCATCAAAATCGGCACGGAAGTCCGCATGTATTTTATCCTGGAGAAAGATCGGGACATCACAATCTTCAATTAATATCGGAAGCACAACAATCTTTCGCTCCTTTAGCTCGCGCATTAGCCCTGCATTGATTTCAGCCCTACACCAAGGCGAATCAACCGACGACACCGAAAGGATCACAAGAAGAGCACTTGCGGTGGTTATTGCAGCTTCAATTCTAGTAAGTAGGGAATCTCCTACTTGCAACTCCCACCGATCGAGCCAGACATACATCTTCCTTTGCACCAGTTGCATCGCCAGTTTATCGACAAAGTCGCTGTCATAGTGAGAGTAGCTGATGAATATTGGCACGAACACTCCTTTAGGGGGCTCAGTTGATCGCAGAACAATACTAAGCGGAGATCAATAGAGACACCGAGGTGATGGCTTATATTACGACAGGTGTATCGCGCCTTTCAAAGTAGTGACCAAGACGAAGCTTCATTGATCGGTCCATTAGTAGGGCCGTAATGTGTGAAGAACTAAGCCATTCAACGGCAGATGATTCGTTGCTGGGCGTTAGCTGTCCACCAAGACCTTGACCGATCAAGAGGATTGAGAATTCTTGGCGCACTTCATCATTGCTGGTGTAGTGGATAACATGCTTCGGGTCACTGTAGATACCGACGAGACCAATGATATCTATATCAATCCCGGTTTCTTCTCTGGTCTCGCGGATTGCAGCTTGCTTTACAGACTCGCCAAGATCCACTGCGCCGCCTGGTAGAGCCCAATTATCGTTGTCGGTGCGGCGGATCATGAGGATCTCGCCCTTGTCGTTTTCCACGACTACGTTGACGGATGGGACGAGGCTGTTGGCCTTGGGGGCGTTGGGTTCGTTGTAGTAGTCGATTCTGCGGCCCATGGTCAGTCCCCTGGTATGGGTGTGGCGCCTTCCCAGACGCGTTCGAAGCTTTCTAGGTAGGTGTTGACCAGGTCTCCGCCGGCTATGCGGCGTAGGTGCCAGACGGGGGCGTGTGGGGCCGTGACGCCGTAGACGTGTGTGTTGACGAGGAGCTGGTCGTCGGCGCGGTAGATGGAGTTGTAGAGGACCGTGCGGTGAAAGCGGAACTCTACGCCGTCTTGTGTGCGCAGGTGCTTGTAGAGGACGAGGGCGTTGCGGATCTTGGCGGCCATGGCCTCGTCTACGCCCTCGTCTGTGCCGCGTTCGGCTACCTGGGGGCTGTTCGGGTCGCCGAGGAGAATGCGGACGCGGACGCCTGCTCTGGCCCTGTCTGCGAGCGTCCGTTGGATTCCGGCGTCTTCGGAGAGGAAGAGGCCCGCGTAGACCAGGATGCTGATCTCTTCCTCGGCTGCGGCGAAGAGACGTCCCCATGCGTCCCTCGGGACGGACGTCCGGTGCGGGTAGATCGTCACCAGTTCGCTTGTGGACGCTGCGGTGACTTGCTCGTTGGAAAGGGCGTCCGGCCAGAGGAACGTCTCGTCTACGCCCAAGCGCGAAGCCACTGCGTAACGGTGCCGCCGGTACGGGGTGCGGTCTTTGGTGATCCAGCGTTCTACCGTTTTGGGGTCCACGTCGAGTGACTCGGCGAGCGTGGCGATAGTCAGGCCCTGCTCTAGCAGAGTTGCGCGTAGGCGTTCGTTCGGCATGCACCCGTCCGGGATCCGGGACGTCCTGGGACGCGATCAACCCTAGAAGGACGTCATGAACACGTCCAGTCATGTAGTGATCTCGTCCCCCACATCACGCGCATTCTCTTTCTCGTAAGCCACCGAACGCCCGAAACCGCCCCCGCCGGAAACGGGCCATACGAGAGGAGTGATCGCACATGATCCTCGTCCTGGCATCGATCATCGCCGTCTTCCTCGCGGGCTCCACCTGCGGCATCTTCGCCATGCTCGTCATCGGCATCCACAACGAAGAGCGCCGGGCCGCCCGTGGCCGTACCGACTCGTCCCGCTGCGGCACGGCCTCCGTGCGTCTACTCAGCACCCGCACCCGGACGTGTGACGACACGCCCCAGCGTGTACCGGCGGGGCGGTGAGCATGCAGCGCATGCCTCGCGTCATCACCGGCCACGCGTGCGCGTGCGGCGCGCGTGTCGAGCCCGGTAACCGGCGGTGCCGCAAGTGCCGCGCCCGCGCCCGGTGGCTCCGGCGGGGGCGCGGCTCCCGGTTCCCGGACCTGTGGCTTTGAGGAGGTGAACCCCGTGGACGTCTCGATTCCTCTGGTGGTGATCCTCGGCGCGGTGGTGTGGGTCGCGTGGCGGTACATGGGACTACGTGGCTGGCACATCGCGGTGTGCCTGCTGTTCGGGTTCTTCCTCGCCGCTACCAGTGCCGCGCCGGAGATTCGCCGACTGGTGTCCGTCCTCGTCCAGTCGCTTTCTCAGCACTGACGTTCCCAACCGAAGGGAGGGATGCCCTGGTGCCTGATATCCCGCCGCACGTCAAGGTCAACGTTCAGGAGGTACGAACGCGCAATCTCGCCGCGCGTGAAATCGTCTCGAACCTGTCCGCCGCAATGCCGTCCATTGAGGACTTGTGGCTTCGCCTCTACGCCGCACTCGCCGACGTCCCCGCACTCGTCTCCGAGATCACCCGGCTTGCGTCCGTCCTCGCCAATGTACGGCGGGACCGCGCGAACCTGGTGGCCGCCGGACGCGCCACCCTCAAGGCCGAACGGGATGCCGAACCGGATCCGCTGTACTACCTGCGCGACGAACTTCGCGCACAAGGGCACCTCCCCCCGGACACCTGGGGGCGCACATGACCCGCACACGTCAGATGCGGCGGCACGCCCACAAGATGCGCCGCAACGGGCTTCAACCCATGGTGGTCATCGACAGCGACGGGCCGTTCCCCGACGTCGCGGGAGTCCTCGTCGCAAGGGCCATGTGGCGATACCGCTCGGAGTTGGCGCCGGTCTACATGGTGGCCGCCCTCGTCTTTGGGGCGACGCTCTTGCACCTCACGCATCCGGAATGGTGGCCATGGCTGTTGGGCCTCGCAACGGCCATCGCCTGGGCTCTCGCTCTGTTCGGTGAACGGGTCGGCCTCGCCCTCCGAATCGAGCGGATCTATGCCGCTACCGTCGCCCTGGGCGCCGGTGGGTGGCTGTCTGCCGCTACCGCACTCGGTATCGCGTCCCAGCCGCTCCCCCTCATGCTCGCCGGCGGCGGGTTCGTGCTCGCCGTGCCCTGGTGGGTGCATCGCAGGCGGCGCGCTAAGGTGCGCGTCGATCGGCAGATAGCCGCGTGGCCGGACATCGCGCAATCGGTCGGCCTCGCCGGATCACGCGCACAATCCGCGGTAGTGGACGTGTGGGGATGGCGCGCACGCTTCGCCCTGGCACGCGGCCAAACGATCCAGGACGTCATCGGAAAGGTGCCCGCAATCGAGTCGGCTCTCGGGACGTTCCGGGGCGCTGTGCGGGTCTCGCCGACACGCGACGACAAAGCCAACCGGTTCGAACTGCGGGTACTCGACACCGACCCGCACGCCGACGCGATCCTGTGGCCCGGACCATCCGTCTCATCCATTACCGAACCGATCGACCTCGGCCCGTTCGAAGACGCCACCGGCGCGCGTGTTCTCCTGCTGCGACGTCACGGCCTCTTCGGAGGTGTGGCCGGTTCGGGCAAGAGCGGCGGAATCAACGTCCTGATCGGCAATCTCAGCGCATGCCGGGACGTGGTCATCTGGGCCATCGACCTCAAGCGCGGCATGGAACTCCAGCCGTGGGCGTCCTGCATCGATCGACTCGCCACCACACCGGAACAAGCCCGCGCAATGCTGCGCAACGCCGTCACCGTCCTGGAGGCACGCGCCGACTGGCTCACAGCGAATGGTCGGCGCGTGTGGGAGCCGACGCCGGACCTTCCCGCACTGGTCATCATCGTGGACGAGTACGCCGAACTCGCCGACGACGCTCCCGAAGCCGCTGGCGACACCGACTCAATCGCGCGGCGCGGACGCGCCGTCGCCGTAACGCTGATCGCAGCCACTCAGCGGCCCACACAGAAGGCCATGGGCAAGGGCGCCGTCCGGTCTCAGATGGACGTGCGCGTGAGCTTCCGCGTCCGGGAACGCAAGGACGTCGATCTCATCCTTGGACAAGGGATGCTCAGCGCCGGATGGCACGCCCACACCCTCAACGCACCCGGCAAGTTCCTCCTCTCCGCACCCGAACACGACACCCCACGACGCGCCCGCGCCTACCTGCTCACCGATGCCACCGTGGCCGACACAGCAGAGCGCCACGCGTCCACCCGTCCGGCGCTGGACGAAGTCTCCCGGCGCGCCCTGGACGAGGCCCGCACAACGCCCGGCCCTCCCCCGTCCGTCCCCGTGACGCCGTCCCGCGAAGACCACGCCGAGACAGCGCTGAGGCAAGCCCTGGACGATGCGCCAGACGAGGGGCTCCCGATCGCACACCTGATGATGATCACGCAACTGAGCCGACCGACCCTCTACCGGCGCCTCGCCGAGCTGGTGAAGACCGGCCGCGCCGTCCAAGTCGGACGAGGACGCTACAAGGCGCCCGATCACACCCGGTAATCGTCTCAACGTCTCATCTCACGCGCGTGCGCCTGCACGTAAGCACGGCGGAGACGTCCGTGAGACGAGACGGAGACGAGCACCCACCGCAACCAAGGAGATGATCACCGACCCACACCGCGCACACGCCCGGCCCCCGGGCGAGAGGAGGTGGTGCCCCATACAGGCGTACACCGTCGAACAAGTGGCCGACATCCTCAGCATCGGACGAGACAAGGTCTACTTCCTCATCCGCACCGGCCAACTCCGCAGCATCAAGATCGGCAAGCTGCGCCGCATCACTGACCGGCACCTCGCCGAGTTCGTCACCTCCCTCGAAGAGCCCTCCCTCGAAGAGGCCAACCGCTGACAAGCCCCGGGAGGTCCGTCCGCAGATGACCGCGAACGGACCTCCCAACCTAGGGACGTCTAGGGACGTCTTGAGTTATCGTCGTTGGTGACCTCGACCGATACGAGGAGGGATCCGATTGGCCAAGATCCTCATCGGCAACTACGAAGCGACCATCTATCCGGAGGGCAACGGCTACACGGGAGCCATCTCACTCGGCTCCAAGCCGGATGGCACGCGTAACCGACCCAAGCGAAAGGGACGGACCAAGGACGCCGTCAAGGCGAAGCTGAGAGACCTCGTCGACGAGATCGAGAAGGGAGTCCAGTCCGAGCGCAACTACACGGTGGAGAAGGCCGTGAACGCTCTCCTCGTCCACCTCGCCAAGCAAGGCAAGAGCGACGCGACCATGACCACCTACCGCGGTCTCGCCGACAACCGCATCATCAGCAAGATCGGCAAGGCCAAGCTCTCGGAACTCACAGCGGACGACGTTGAGGCCTGGCTTGACGAGTGCGCCAAGGACATGACGACGCAGACTCTCAAGATCGTCCACGGTCTCCTAAGGCGAGCAATCCGCCTCGCCGAACGGCGCGACAAGGTGGGGCGCAACGTGGCCCTACTGGTGGACACACCACACGGGAAGCGGCCCACCAAGCGGTCACGCTCCCTCTCACTGGAACAGGCAACGACACTGCTCCGCGCTGCCGAGGAGCCACGTCACCGACTCGGCGCGTACGTCATCCTCGCGATCGTCTCGGGGCTGCGCACGGAAGAACTCCGGGCGCTCACCTGGACGGACGTGGACCTCAAGAAGAAGGTCGTCTACGTCCTCCGCTCCGACCGAGACGGAGGCGACACGAAGACCAAGAGAAGCCGCCGAGGTATCGCCATGGCGGACATGGCCGTGGACGCCCTCACCGCCCTCCGCAAGCGGCAAGCCGCTGAGAAGCTCCAAGCAGGCGACGCGTGGCAGGGTCACAACCTCGTCTTCTGCAAAGAGGACGGGACGCCCTACACAGACGGCGACGTCGCACGCCGCTTCCGGCAGATCACCAAAGCCGCCGGACTCGGTGAGTCGTGGGTGCCGCGCGAACTCCGGCACACGTTCGTCTCCATCATGAGTGACCAGGGCGTCGCCCTGGAGAAGATCAGTGACCTCGTCGGGCACTCCGACACCCGCACCACCCAAACCGTCTACCGTCACGAACTCCGCCCGGTCATCACCACGGGCGCAGAGAAGATGAACGTCATCTTCGAAGATCAGAAGACCAAGTCAGCCTAGACATTGGCTCCCGGATCGGCTCCCCAGATGGCTCCCATCCCCGCTGAGCAGGCAGAACACGCCAATGCGGCGAAACCCGCATTAGCCGCGTGGTGGGGTGCGTTGGCGGTCGCACGGGGCATGGG
>NZ_SMKK01000236.1 GCF_004348425.1 Actinomadura sp. 7K507 | reverse complement strand
GCCCGGCCCTGGTCTCGGCCCGAGCCGGGGAACTCCATCCAGATCTCTTGTGTACTTAACGCGGTAAGCATTAAAGTTGCGTCGATGGCGATCCGGACGTGTGCAAACGGGCCATGGCATTGGTTCGTGGGGCACGGCCGGAAGTAGCGAACACAAGAAGACCGCCGCGCGGTCGGGCTGAGATTGGAACCCTCCCGACCGCGCGGCCACCATCCCCCATAGAGGAGGTGCCGCCATGGTAAACGCGCCGAGGGCGGCGAGCGGAATGACGGTCGGCGTTGCCGACCTGAGCGAGCTGTGTCCTGGCTGGTGCACGGAGCGGATCGACGGGCGGCTTGTCGCCAGGCGTCTCGGTACGCTGTCCGACTACCAGCTCGGTCGCGGATGCGTCGACGAGGTGGCGGCAGGGTCGATCACCGAGCTGGTGGTCGTGTGCGAGGCGCAGAACACCCTGGCCAAGCGCATGGAAGTCGCCGAGACGGTCAGGCGCGGCTTTGCGGGATCAGCGGCATGACCGCAGCGATCGCACGGCGGTCGCCGGCGTGGTGGGCGGGCGACGTCAGACCCGACCAGGTAGTGCAAGTGATCGAGGATGCGTTCCCCGAGGTGCGGACGGTGTACTTCGGCAACGCCACCGGCAAGTGGTGGGCCCTGTACGGGCGGCAGGGCATCGATGAGCGGTGGCTCGAAGCCGACACCCCGCAGGGCCTCTGTGAGGCGATCATCGAGAGCGTGCCGCGTCCTCTCCGGCGACGGCCGCACCCCGACGCTCCATGCCGCGTCAGCCAGGTATCGACGGTCCGGACCGGCGGGCACGCGGTGCCACCACGATCCGGTCCCGCACCTGTCCCGCGAGCCGGGGTGTCCGCCGCAGGTCACTTCACTCACCCGTTGTTCCCGCCGCCGAGTCGGCTGCGGCGCCTCCTCGACGGCTGCCGCCACCGCTTGCTCGGAGAAGGCGGTGACAAGTGGCGCATGGTGCGTGCCGACGGTTCTTGGGCGTCTCGCTGACGAACCACATACCTCAAGGAGGCTTTCCAGTAATGACCTCGCACAGTGACCGGTCCATGGACTGGTTCGCACCTGGAGGTGTGTCGTGAGCGTCGGCACCTCGAGCCGCGCCGGCCGGTCTGAGGAACTCCGCAACGCGCTGGTCGACACGATCGTCGCTGACCATGCGGCCAAGGGCCTGGCGATGCCCGCCGATGTGGAACGGGCGATGCGGAAGGTTCCTCGGGAGGCGTTCACGCCCGGCGTCCCATTGGAGAGGGCGTACGAGAACACCGCGGTCATCACGAACCGGCGCGGTGAGGAGACCACCAGTTCGGTGTCGGCTCCGTACCTGATTGCGGAGATGCTCGGTCAGGCTGCCGATGCGCTCGGCGGCTTGGAGGGGCGCGATGTCCTGGAGATCGGCAGCGGCGGCTACAACGCCTCGCTGCTGAGCGAGCTGGTCGGCCCGGCGGGCTCAGTCACGACCGTCGACATCGACTCCGCGGTGACCGATCGGGCGGTGGCTTGCCTGGAGAGTGCGGGCTACAGCGACGTCACCGTCGTGTGCGCGGACGCCGAGCACCCGGTCGAGCCGGGCCGCCGCTACGACCTGATCATCGTCACGGCTGGGGCATGGGACATTCCGTCGGTGTGGCGTGAGCAGCTCACCGGCGACGGGGTGCTCGTCGTCCCGCTGCGCACGTTCGGGATGACCCGGTCGTGGGCGCTGCGGCGCTCCGGAGATCGGCTGGTCAGCCGCAGCCACCGCCAGTGCGGGTTCGTCTCGATGCAGGGCGACGGAGGTCATCGGATGCGGTACGTCGACGTCGCCGCTGGTGTCCACCTGCGGCTCGACGAGAACCAGCAGATCATTCCGGATGTGGTCGCGGACGTCCTCACCCAGCCCCGCCGGGAGGCGTGGGCCGGGGTGAGCCTGCCGCCCCGCACGGTGCTGGCCGACCTTGACCTGTGGCTGGCCGTCCGCCTCACCCGTGAGGCGGAGGAGTTCCTGATGCTGACGGCGCAGGAGGCGGCCGTCGAATCCGGCATTGTCGCGCCGTCGTGGCGGTTCGGGACTCCCGCCGCCTTCGACGGGGGCACGTTCTCCTACCGGTCGGCGCTGCGCTGGACCGGCAGGTTGTTTGATCTCGGCGCATACGCCCACGGGCCCGAGGCCGCCGCGTCGGCCGGGCGGATGGTCGAGCACATGCGCGCGTGGCTGGACGCCGGCAGTCCGTCTCCGGTCCTGCAGGTCCTGCCGGCTCGCACTCCCGACGGCGACTTGCCGGACGGGACCGTCCTGGACAAGCGGCACAGCCGCATCGTCCTTACCTTCCACACCTCCAGCTCTCGATGAGAAGGGAACCCTCCTGATGGAGCATGACGAGCTGTACGACCTGAACGTCCGCCTAGTCGACTCCGGGGACATCGCAAGCGGCCACGCCACCAGCACCGACGACGACTGCGGGTCGGGCAACACCGGCTCGGACGCCTGCACCACCAACGCCGACGTCGGCGGCGTGCGCTGACACCCTGCCTTACCTCTGCCGGGCCTGGCTCCTTTGCGAACCGGGGCCGGGCCCGGCCCCGTTCCACGCCACCTTCTGCCGACCTCCGAGGCGGTGAGCGACCCATGTTCCATGCGGTGGATGCGGCATTGGTCAGAGCCGCCGCCTACCCCGATGGCCTGGTCCTGCCGGCCTGGCCCGACCTGACCGCCGACCGGCCTGACGACTGGCTGAAGTGGCTGCGGGAGGCGTGGACGCTGCCGGGATTCGCGGCCACCGTCACGCCCGCCGCCCCCGAGTTGGCCGCACAGATCACCCGCGCCCTGAACGGTGAACCGATCCGGGTCCGCCGGTTGCGGCGCTTGGTGGAGGCCACAATCCGGTATTTGCTGCGGTGGACGTCCCGCGCAACCCCGTTCGGCCAGTTCGCCGGCGTGTCCCCCGTGGAACTCGGCTCGCGCGCAGCGGTCCACTGGAGCGGGCGGCATCGTGCCGTGGCCCGTCCCGACGACCGTTACATCGCCGAGCACACCTCACTGGCCGAGCGGGAGTTGCCGGTCCTGCGCACGGTCGCGGTGATGACGAACCCTCTGGGGTACGCCCGTGGCGGGCGGTGGGTGCTGCCGTGCGCCCGTGCCGAGCACGACCGGATCTGGGATGTCGAGATCGACCTCAGCGATCCGGTGCGGGCGGCGGTCGAGCAGGCCGCCTCCGCGATCGCGTTCGGGGACCTGGCCGCCAGGCTGGCCGACACGCTGCCCGGCGGCGGGGTGGAGGCGGAGCGGCTGCTGGCCGCGCTGGTGGACGCCGGTGTCCTACTGTCGCAGGTGCGTCCGCCGATGACCGTGACCGACCCGTCCGCGCACCTGGCCCGTCGCCTGGCCGGGCGCATCGACCTGCCCGGACCCGGCGCCCGGACCGCGGTCGACCTGCGCGTCGGCTGCTCGGTGACGCTGCCCCCCGCTGTGGTAGCCGCAGCCGAGGACGCGGCGACTGCGCTGGCCGCCGTGGCGTCGCCCCTGCCAGGGTGGGGCGCCTACCATCGCGCGTTCATCGAACGGTGGGGACCGGGAGCTGCCGTGCCGCTGCGCGAGGTGGTAAACGTCCTGGGGTTCCCCGCCGGGTACCGGGGCTCACCCCACCGAGACCCGACGGGATTCACAGCCCGAGATGCGCTGCTCACCGACCTTGCCCAACAGTCCGCCCTGGACGGCTGCGCCGACGTCGTCCTCGATGAGGATCTGGTCGCCGCGCTGCGCGGCGACGACGGACGGCCGCCGATCCCGCACACCGAGCTGCGGTTCACCCTCGCCGCCCGCACACCAGGAGACCTCGACCGAGGCGCGTTCACCCTGACCGTGGTGAGCGGCGCCCGCCACGCCGGGGTCTCGGCCGCCCGGTTCCTGCACCTGCTCACCCCGCTCGAACTGGAGCGTTTCCGCAGCGTCTACGCGGACCTTCCGGCCGCGATGCCCGGCGCCCACATTGTGCAACTGTCCGGGCCCCCGCTCCATCCCCGGCTGGCGACGGTGGCCCGCGCGCCCGAGCTGCTGCCCGTCCTGCCGGTCGGGGACTTCCACCCCGACCCGCGCTGGACGCTCGCGGACCTGGCGGTGGCGGGAGACGGTGAGCGGCTGTGGCTGGCCTCGGCCACCACCGGTCGCCCGGTCGAGCCGCTGCTGTTCAACTGCGTGTCGTTGCCGACCGCTCAGCAGCCGCTCGTCCGGTTCCTGACCGAGATCTGGACGGCGTGGACGGCCCCGTGCGCCAGGGTCGACTGGGGCAACGCCAGCGGTCTGCCGTTCCTGCCGAGAATCCGGCGAGGCCGCGCCATCCTGCACCCGGCCCGCTGGACCGTCCGCGCGGCCGCGCTGCCCGGCCGCGCCGCGTCCTGGCCGCAATGGCAGGACGCAAGGCAACGGCACCGCGAACGGCACCGGGTGCCGCGCGAGGTACTGATCAGCCAGAATCGAGGCTTCGATGACGTCCGGCTGCGTCTGGACCTGGACGAACCAGCTCACCTGGCAGTGTTGCGCGGCCACCTTCACCGGCACGGCGGCGCGGCCCTCACCGAGGCTGGCGGGCCGTCCGGCTGGATCAGTGACAGACCGGCCGAACTCCTGCTCACCCTCACCGCGACGCCGCCGCATCCCCGCCGCCCGGCGCGGCCTGCCCGACCCGCCAGTACTGTCCAGCACCGGCCGGGATGGTCACGGTGGCTGGATGCCCGCGTGTACGGCCGATCCCCGGACATCCTCACCCACATCCTCTCCCGCCTTCCCGACCTCCCCGCGGGCTGGTGGTTCCTGCGCTACTCCGACCCGGCTCCACACCTGCGGCTGCGAGTACCGCTACGCGAGGGCGAGTTCGCCGGCGTCGCCCATGATCTCGCCCTGTGGGCGGAGCAATTGCACGACGACGGATTGGTGGCCGACTACGCCTTGGCGACGTACCGGCCTGAGACCCGCCACGGACGCGGACCGACCCTGAACGCAGCCGAGAAGGTCTTCGCCGCCGACTCCCGCGCCGCCCTTCAGCGGCTGTCGGGCGACCGGGAGGCCGCCACGGCCGCCGGGATGATCGCCATCGCGCACGGGTTCACCTGCGGCGACGGCTTGCCGTGGCTCGTCGATCACGTGCCGCGCCGCAGCGGCCCGCGCCTGGATCCCGCCCAGCTCGCCCGCGCCCGAAACGCCGAACCGGACGCCCCGGAGGCTGCGGAGTTGGCGGTGGCGTTGGGCGCGTATCGAGCCCTCGCCGACCGGGACGAGCTGGATACCAACCAGGTGCTGGCCGACCTACTGCACCTGCACCACGCCCGCATGATCGGCATCGATACCGCGTCCGAGCGGCACTGCCTGCGGCTGGCCCGCGCGATCGCCCAGACTGACCTGCGCACCGGACACCACAACCAAGACACCGTGGCCGAGATCCCATGAGCGAAGGGCAGAACCTCGCCGAGGGAGCCGCCGGCATCGCACTCCTCCACCTGGAGACCGGCGACCGGGAAGCGGCGTACGCGGCGCTACACGAGGCCGTCTCCGCAGGCGTCAGCGTCGCCGCCGGGGCCAGCCTCTACTACGGCGCTCCCGCCCTCGCCTTCGTCCTCGCTGCATTTGACCGGCCAGGTCTCACCCGCGCCAAGTTCGCCACCGCCGCAGGGACCGCGACCGTGACCCGCCGCCGTCTGGACGCTGCGCACCGGCGCATCGATCAACGCCAGCGCCCGGCCTACGCCGAGTTCGACCTCATCCGCGGGCTGACCGGCCTCGGTGTTGCCCTGCGCCGTATCGACGCCGTCGACCTGCTCGCTGAAGTGCTGACTTACCTGGTCCGGCTCACGGAGCCGATCGATGGGCTCCCCGGCTGGTGGTGCCCGACCGGCCCCAACCGCGACATCCCCGGCCCTGCCGAAGGCCATAGCAACCACGGGATGGCTCACGGGATCACCGGGCCGCTCGCCCTGATGGCACTGACGATGAGCGACGGCATCCACGTCGACGGGCAACCAGCGGCGGTCACCCGCATCTGCCAGTGGCTCGACCACTGGGAACGGCAGACCGAGGGCGGCCACGCGTGGTGGCCAGAGATCATCACCCTGGACGAGCTTCACCGGGATGACACCGTCCAGCCGGGCCCGCTGCGGCCGTCCTGGTGCTACGGAACTCCGGGCATCGCCCGCGCCCAGCAACTCGCCGCGCGAGCCCTCGGGGATATCCGGCGCCAGCGGAAGGCTGCGACGGCATTCGCCGCGTGCGTGAGCGACCCCGAGCAACTGGCTCGCCTCACCTGCCGCGGCCTCTGCCACGGGACCGGCGGCCTCCTGGCGACCGGACGGCGGATCGCCGCCGACGCCCTCACCCCGACCCCCGTTCCCCCGCTGTTGAACCTGCACTGGCAAGCCGCCGCTACGCCCGACGAGCCGCCCGGCTTCCTCGACGGGACGGCCGGAGCCGAGCTGGTCACCACGGGGATCGCAACCTCCTGGGACGCCTGCCTCCTACTGTGCTGACGAAAGGGCCGGTAATGAACGAAACCTCCTGGACGCAAGTGAACATCGCCGTCCCCGGCAAGAACGCTCGTGAGCGTGAACGGCAAGCCGTCGCCCATCTGGCTCGGATTCTCCCCACCGCAGAGAGCAGGGGTCTCATCACCTCATGGTTCTTCATCCGCAAGAGTCGCTGGCGCGTCCGCTACCTTCCCGCCGAAACCGGCAGCCGCCGCGACC
The DNA here is from genome assembly GCF_004348425.1 of Actinomadura sp. 7K507. GTDB lineage: Bacteria > Actinomycetota > Actinomycetes > Streptosporangiales > Streptosporangiaceae > Spirillospora. Next base: position 7,636 of record NZ_SMKK01000236.1, on the reverse strand, counting down.
TGCGTCCTCTGCTAACCCAAGGTGTCGACTGGACCAGCGACATCTACGAGCCCGAAGTCCACGCCTTCGGCGGCTACGCCAGCATGGACACCGCACACGAGCTGTTCCACGCCGACAGCCGTCACCTGCTCGCGTTCCTCAACGGCGCCCCATCCGACCGCAGAGAACGGTCACTGATCGTATGTTCCGCTCTCATGCGGGCCGCAGGTCTTGAGTTCGGTGAGCAAGGCGACGTTTGGGCGCGAGTCGCTGAACAGCGCTCCGCCCTGCGCGGCGAACTGCCAGATCCCGCAACATGGGCCTCCTTCACCGACGACGTCCGGCAACTCCTCATCGGCAAGGCCCGGCCTGACATCGGAAAAGACTGGCTCACCGCGTTCGAGAACGCCGGTGGACAACTGAGAACCCTGCGGGAGAGCGGTCGGCTCACCCGAGGAATCCGTGCTGTAACCGCCCTCCATGTGATCTTCCACTGGAACCGCATCGGAATCACCGGCCCCACACAGGCGGTACTCGCGCAGGCCGCGAAGGAAGCCTTCTTCCCTCCTTGATGAGGCTCCTGATGGAGTCCATCCGCGCTGGCCGCGCCTGAGCGGAAATCAACTTGCGCCTGGACGTGTTGGACATGATCGACCGTCCCTAGAGAGGTGCCTTCATGCGCGTTGAGATCTGGTCCGATGTGATTTGTCCCTGGTGCTACATCGGGAAGCGGCAGTTTGAACACGCCCTGGAGGGGTTCGAGCACCGCGATCAAGTCGAGGTGGTGTACCGGGCGTTCCAGCTTGACCCGTCGTTCCCCCAAGGCGAGACCATGGAGGTCGCCGACATGCTGGCCGGCAAGTACGGCATGCCGCGCGAGAAGGCCGTCGAGATGAACAGGCAGATGGAGGAGCGCGCCGCCGGAGTCGGCCTGGAATATCACCTGGAAGGCGGCCGGGTGGGCAACACCGCCGACGCGCACCGCCTCGTCCACCTGGCGACCGAGCAAGGCGTGCAGGGCGAGGTCGTCGAAGCCCTTTACAAGGCGCACTTCACCGACCGCCGCTCCGTCTTCGACCACGACTCCCTGGTGAAGATCGCCGAAGAGGCGGGCCTGGACGCCTCCGCCACACGCGAGACCCTCACGTCCGGCAAGTTCGCCGCCGAGGTCGACACCGACCAACGCGAGGCCCGCGAACTCGGCGCGACGGGCGTCCCGTTCTTCGTCGTCGACGGCCGCTATGGCGTCTCCGGTGCCCAGCCGACCGAGACGTTCACGCAGGTCCTCGACCGCGCCTGGGCGGACGCGCGTCCCAAGTTGACCACGATCGGCGCCGACACCGACACCTGCACGGACGACGGATGCGCCGTCCCCCGTAACAACCCCTGACAGCCTCGGGAGGCCGGCGAGGTCTCCGGTGACCGAGATGTGACCACTCGGTCGGGTTCGGCGGTGAACCGATAATCGATCTCGGGCGTCAACTCCACAACACCCCCAAAGTGGAGAGGCCCCCAATTGCGCACCTCGTCAGCCCTCTTGGTCTCCGCCGCCGTCGTGGTGTCGGCCCTGTCCGTCCCCGCGACCGCCCACGCGGACACGACGTCGCCGACCGGCGGCCATGCGGCGGCAGGCGCCGCGGAGGTCCGGAAGGCCGCGCGGTTCGCCGGCTTCGACGCAGGCCCAGAGCCGAGTTGGTACGACGGCTGGAGGCGACTCAGCGGGCGCCTGGTAGCCGATGTCGACGGGGTCGCCCACGGCCTGGCCGGTGTGCGCGTGTTCGTGGAGTTCTCCGCGAACGGCACGAACTGGACGCGTGTGACGTCTCAGACGACCTCTGCCGACGGGACGTTCGACATGACGACGGTCGGGACACAGGACGGCTACTGGCGCGCCCAATACCCGGGCACCAACGAGTACACGCCGGCCGTGAGCGGTGCCGACTATGTCGATGTCAAGTACCGGACATCCATCCAGTACTACAACGTCTCCCCGGAGCCGGTGATGAAGGGGGCGTACGTCACGGTCGCGGGGACCTTGTTCCGCTATATGCCCGCGGGTAAGCCGGGGCCGGGCGCGAACATCCACATCTACTTCCAGCCGAGCGGGTCGTCTACATGGACGAAGATGGCCATCACGAAGACGGCGAGCAACGGGAAGTTCAGTAAGAAGTTCAAGGCGTCCAAGGACGGGACGTGGCTCGCCAGGTACTGGGGCAGTGCCACCTACGCCGGCTCCAATCTTCCGACCGATTACGTCGATGTCGGGTACCGGACGCACATTCACTCCTACAACGCTGCACCGGAGCCGGTGAGGAAGGGCGCCTACATCACGGTCAAGGGGCTGCTGTACCGCTACATGCCTGCTGGGAAGCCGGGGCCGGGGGCGAACATCCACATCTACTTCAAGCCCAAGGGGTCGTCCGCCTGGACGAAGAAGGCCATCACCAAGACGGCGAAGAACGGGTGGTTCAGCAGGAAGTTCAAGGCTTCCAAGGACGGGACGTGGCTCGCGCGTTACTGGGGGAGCGGGACGTACATCGGGTCCAATCACCCGAGCGACTACGTGAACGTTCGCTGACGTACGCTGCGTAGGTGGCCAAGGACTTTGATCTTTACGAGCGGGAGTTGTGGGACGGGCGCGCCGCCGCGTACGAGCGGGGGTTCGCCCACGTCACCCGCTACATGGTCGGTCCGCTGCTGGACGCCGCCGGTGTCGCCGACGGGACGCGGTTCCTCGACGTCGGGACCGGGCCGGGCTTCGTGGCGCTGGAGGCGGGCTGGCGCGGTGCCGCGGTATCGGCGATGGACGCCGAGCCGGGCATGGCGGAGACGGCCCGCCGCAACGTCCCCGGCCTGGACGTGCGCGTCGCCGTCCTGCCCGAGGTTCCGTTCGCGGACGGGGAGTTCGACGCGGTCGCGGGCAACTTCGTCATCAACCACGTCGGCGACCCGGGCAGGGCGCTCGCGGAGTTGCGGCGCGTCCTGCGGCCGGGCGGGCGGCTGGCGCTGAGCTGCTGGGTGATGCCGGGCAGCGGTGTCCTCGCGATCGTCCGGCAGGCGATCGAGGAGGCCGGCGTGCCGTGGCCGGACGACATCCCCGAGGCGCCGTTCATGGAGTACGGCGAGGCGGTGGCCTTCAGGCGGCTGGTGAGGGAGGCCGGGTTCGGCGAGGTCGCCGTCGAGGAGGTCTCGTGGGAGCACGTCGTCGACCCCGACGAGTGGTGGAAGACGGGCGCGCTCTCCAGGGTCGGCACCAACGGCGTCATCGTGGGGCGGCAGGACGCGAAGACCGTCGCGCGCATCAAGGGCGCCTACGACGCGATCGTCTCCGGCTACCCGGCGAAGGACGGCAGGGTCGCGCTGCCCGCGCACGCGCTGCTGGCCGGCGGCGTCCGCTGAACGGGCGGTCGAACCGGCGATACTCGCGCGCGGACGGGGACCCGGGCCGGTAGCCTCGGGTCTGTGATTGACCTGCGAGCTCTTCGAGAGGATCCCGAGCGGCTGCGCGCGTCGCAGCGCGCCCGCGGTGAGGACGACGCCGTCGTCGACCGGCTGCTGGACGTGGACGGGAGGCGCCGCTCGGCGCTGACGTCCTTCGAGCAGCTCAGGGCGGAGCAGAAGAGTTTCGGCAAGTCGGTGTCCAAGGCGCAGGGGGACGAGCGGCAGGCGCTGCTGGCCCGCGCCAAGGAGCTGGCGCAGGAGGTCAAGGAGCGCGAGGCGGAGGCCGACCGGCTCGGTGAGGAACTCGACGCGCTGATCAAGGGCGTCCCCAACGTCATCGAGGACGGCGCCCCCGCCGGCGGCGAGCAGGACTTCGCCGTCCTGGAGCACATCGGTGAGCCGACGGCGTTCGACTTCGAACCGAAGGACCACCTCGAGCTGGGGGAGAGCCTCGGCGCCATCGACATGGAGCGCGGCGCGAAGGTGTCGGGCGCGCGGTTCTACTACCTGACGGGTGTGGGCGCGCGGCTCCAGTACGCGCTGCTCAACCTCGCCATGGAGACGGCCATCGCGCACGGGTTCGTCCCGATGTATCCGCCGGTCCTGGTGAAGCCGGAGGCGATGGAGGGCACGGGGTTCCTCGGGGCGCACGCCGCCGAGGTGTACCGGCTTCCGGACGACGACCTCTACCTCGTCGGGACGTCCGAGGTGCCGCTCGCCGCGTACCACATGAACGAGATCATCGACGAGCTGCCGCGGCGGTACGTGGCGTGGTCGTCGTGCTTCCGCCGCGAGGCCGGCTCGTACGGCAAGGACACCCGCGGCATCATCCGCGTCCACCAGTTCGACAAGGTGGAGATGTTCTCCTACTGCGACCCGGCCGACGCGCACGCCGAGCACCTGCGGCTGCTGGAGTGGGAGAAGGAGATGCTCGCCAAGGTCGAGATCCCGTACCGGGTGATCGACGTCGCGGCGGGCGACCTGGGGTCCAGCGCGGCGCGCAAGTACGACTGCGAGGCGTGGGTGCCGACGCAGAACACCTACCGCGAGGTCACCTCCACATCGAACTGCACCGAGTTCCAGGCCCGGCGCCTCGCCGTGCGGCACAGGGACGCCGACGGCAGGAACCAGCCGGTCGCGACCCTGAACGGGACACTGGCGACCACGCGGTGGATGGTCTCGATCCTGGAGAACCACCAGCGGGCGGACGGGACGGTCCGCGTCCCGGAGGCCCTCCAGAAGTTCCTCGGCCTGGACGTCCTGGAGCCGGTCAAGCGCTGACGCCCGGCGGGGAGTGTGTCCGAGGTGTGGCTTATGGTGTGAGCCATAAGCCCAGGAAGGTGACATGACCCACTCCTCGCCGCGCGTGATCGCGACCGACCTCGACGGCACGATCGTGCGCTCCGATGGGACGATCTCCGCCCGTACCGTCGATGCCCTGGCCCGTGTCGAGCGGGCCGGGGCGATGCTCGTCATGGTGACCGGGCGGCCGCCGCGCTGGATGACCGACATCGCCGCGGCCGTCGACCACCACGGCGTCGCGATCTGCGCCAACGGCGCCGTCGTGTACGACCTCCACACCGAGACCGTCCTGAAGGCGTACGAGATCCCGGCGCCGGTGATCGCGGAGACGATCGGGCGGCTCCGCGGCATCGCCCCCGAACTGCGGTTCGCCGTGGAGCACACCGACGGGTTCATGTTCGAGGACAGCTACACCCTCGGCCGCCTGAACGCGAAGGCCCTCGGCGGCCGTCCCGTGAACAGCGAGGAGATCCTCGGCCTCAGCGGGACGAAGCTGCTCGGGTTCGATCCCGAGGCCGACCCCGACTCGCTCACCGAGAAGGCGGTGGAGGCCGTCGGCGACCTCGTGACCGTCACCACCTCGTCCGGGCGGGGCCTGCTGGAGATGAGCGCGCACGGCGTCACCAAGGCCAGCGCGCTCGCGGCCCTCTGCACCGAGCACGGCCTCACGGCCGACGACGTCACCGCGTTCGGCGACATGCCCAACGACCTGCCGATGCTCACCTGGGCGGGCACCTCGTACGCCGTCGGCAACGCGCACCCGCTCGTGCTTGCGGCCGTCACGCACAAGACGTCCCGCAACGACGACGACGGCGTGGCCGAAGTCCTCGAACGCCTCTTCCGGTAGCGAGAACGGTTCCGTAGTGAGAACGGCCGCCCGCGAGGCGGCCGTTCCGCGTCGTGCCCTCCAGGCGCCGTGCCCGGTCGCGCCCTACAGGTAGGGGCCGGTCCCGCGGCGGCCGGGCGACTGCTCCTCCTCGGCGGCGCCGGGCGGCATCATCCCGGCGGGCAGGGCGCGACGCATGTTCTCCAGCTGCGCACGCGCCGCCATCTGCTGCGCGAACAGCGTCGTCTGGATGCCGTGGAACAGGCCCTCCAGCCAGCCGACGAGCTGCGCCTGCGCGATCCGCAGCTCCGCCTCGCTCGGCACCGTCCCCTCGGTGAACGGCAGCGACAGCCGCTCCAGCTCCTCGACCAGCTCCGGCGCGAGACCGTCCTCCAGCTCCTTGATGGACGACTGGTGGATCTCCCGCAGCCGGGCCCGGGACGCCTCGTCCAGCGGGGCCGCCTTGACCTCCTCCAGAAGCTGCCGGATCATCCCGCCGATCCGCATGACCTTCGCGGGCTGCTCGACCATCTCGGTCACCGACTTGCCCTCGGTCTCGCCCTCACCGCCCGCCTCGACGGCGATGCCGTTCGGGCCGAGCACGAGCACCTGGGGGTCCTGTTCAGACTGGTTCTTCGAAGGCTCGCTCATAATCCTCAATCCTCACACGGTCAGCAGGATCTTGCCGACGTGACCGCTGTCCTCCATCAGCCGGTGCGCGCTCGCCGCGTCCGGCATCGGGATCCGGCGGTCGACGACCGTCCGGATCTCCCCCGACTCCACGAGCGGCCACACATGCTCCCGGACGCCCGCCACGATCTCGGCCTTCTCCTCCAGCGGACGTGCCCGCAGCGTCGTCGCATGGACGAGCGCCCGCTTGCGGAGGAGCTTGCCGATGTCCAGCTCCGCCTTCGTCCCGCCCTGGAGGCCGATCACCATCAGCCTGCCGCCGACGGCCAGCGCGTCCACGTTCCGGGCCAGGTACTTGGCGCCGATAAGGTCCAGGATGACGTCGTAGGGGCCGCTCTCGACGAAGTCCTCTTCGCGGTAGTTCACGGTCACGTCCGCGCCGAGTTCCTTGCAGCGGGCCGCCTTCCCTGCGCTGCCGACCGTCGTCACCACCCGCGCGCCGCGCGCCTTGGCGAGCTGGATCGCCAGCGTCCCGATGCCGCTGCCGCCGCCGTGGACCAGGAGCGTCTCGCCCTCGCGCAGCCCCGCGAGCATGAAGACGTTCGAAAACACCGTGCATGCGACCTCCGGGAGACCGGCCGCTTCGACGACGTCCACCCCGCGCGGTACGGGAAGCACCTGCGAGGCGGGCACCGCGACCCGTTCCGCGTACCCTCCCCCGCCGAGCAGCGCGCACACCTCGTCCCCGGCGGCGAGCCCGGTCACGTCCGGGCCGACTTCGGTGATCCGTCCGGACACCTCCAGCCCCGGGTACGGGGGAGCGTCCGACGGCGGCGGGTAGAAGCCCTTGCGCTGCATGACGTCCGCGCGGTTGACCGCGCTCGCCGCCACCTCGATCAGCACCTCACCCGGCTTCGGCTCCGGATCGGGAACCTGCGTCCATTCCAGGACGTCGTAGTCTCCCGGCTCACGGATAACGATCGCATGCATACCGGTCACGCTACCGGGCGCCTGGCACCCGCCAACGTCGATCTACAGGCGGGATGCGTGGTATTGGTGCACGGGTATCCTGCGTGGGGATCATTTTGCCCACCTGCTCCGTGAAGATCATCAGAGGCGTGCCCGAGGGGGATGAACGGTGGCGAGGAACGAGCACGACGGGCGTTCTTTGGAGGAGCGGCTGGCCTCTCTGGACGCGATGAGCGGCGAGACGACCGGGCCGTCCCCCGCCCCCTCCGAGGGCGAGCGGCAGGAGGCGCCCGCCGAGCAGGAGAACGCGCCGCCGGACGAGGGCGCCCAGCCCGAATCCCAGCAGCCCCCGCCCCAGCAGCCGGTGTCCGAGCAGACCGACCCGAACGCCAATCCCTGGCTCGCCGCGCCCCCCTCGTTCCAGCAGCCGTCCGAGACCGGTTACCCGGCCCAGACCTTCGGCCCGCCGCAGCCCCCGCCCTACGAGGG
>NZ_SMKK01000235.1 GCF_004348425.1 Actinomadura sp. 7K507 | reverse complement strand
CAGCACCGAGCACCACCTGCGCTGGCACACCTGGCGACGACGCCACCAAGCCCGCGCCCGCTGGTTCCACTACCGGGCCCGCCTCAACCGCCAATGACAAGATCACGTTCTACGACTGCCGTACTAGATCGTCAGGAGTCTGCGGAGCGGAGGGCCTGCATGAACGCGGCCCACTCACGGGGGGTGAAGTCCAGGATGGGGCCAGTGCCGCCTTCCTTGGTGTCGCGTACGCCGATGGTGCCGTGGAAGGAGCGGCCTACTTCGACACAAGTGGAATCCGGGACACTGTGCGTCGACTTGCGCCAGCCGCTGTACTGCTGCTTCACGTTACGGGCCTGCCTGTTCGCTCAGCCGGTCGGCCGCGTCCGTCAGAAGAGAGAGGCTCTCTAGGGCGGGAAGTGCAGCCTGCCGGAGCCGGTCGTGTAGACGTTCATACCCTGCCACCGCACTCAGGGTTGTGTGAACCAGGCAGTTGCTGGTCTCAGCGACGACCAGCCGTGGGTCTTGCGGGTCGGGGAACGAGTAGATGGTGTAGGCGGATGCCGGAAGTCGGGTCGCCGGGACGCGGGCGTCCAGAGGTAGGACGAGGACGGTGAAGCGCGGTTCGCGGGTTACGAGCTGCACCATGTGGCGAAGTTGCGCCGCCATGATGGAGGGGGGAACAGCCAGCCTCTTCAAGACGAACTCGTCGATGACGACTTCGACCGTTGGGCCGCCGGGTCGGAAGACGTTCTCCTGCCTCCGCTGACGTGCTTCTACGCTCTTCTCGGGCACGTAATTGAGCTTGGACCCATCGAGCTTGTCAAGCTCGATGAGCGCCCAGTTGTACTCGAGGCACTGCAGAAGCCCAGGAAGAGCGGTCTGGTTGTATTCGTGGATCGTGGCGGCACCAGACTCGATGTTGGCGTACATGCGCTGCCGGGCGCCCATGGCATCGCCGTAGGAGTCCCACCAGCCGCGCGCGTTGGCGTCGAGCGCGATCTCGATGATCTCTCGAATCTGCTCGCGAGGGATGCCGAGGGCATTGAGGATGTTCGAGACGTCGCCGACGTCGGGGCGGCAGCGGGCGTTCTCGAGCTTGGAAATCGTTGTGCGGGAGCGGAAGATCGCTTTGGACAGCTCGTCGGCGGTGATGCCGCGCTGCTCGCGCAGGGTCCGTAGTTCGGTGGCGAGTCGTTGCCGGCGGACGAAGGGACTGGTCACCGGTGACCTCCGTGATCGGGCCGGTGAGGGCTGGGGGCGAGCTGCTGGCCGGGGACAGTTGAACTGATGACTAAGAGTTATCATGTCAACGCTTAACGTGTCGTCGATAGCGACTCTTTCGAACTGCACTCAACGAATGGCCACGTGCCGAGGATGAACGTGCGCTTCCATGCACGTTCACGAACGTGAACGTCGTCGTCCGAACGAGTCGCCTCCGCCTTGGCGCGCGAATCCGGTGCGACCCGGGGACCGGCCGCCGCAGCGGTACGCGCCGGGGCGGGTGACGCTTGGCTAACCGGCGCTGCGCGGCAGGGTGGGTGAGATGGGGTTGTCCGGGCGGTCCAGCCAGATGTGCTGCGTTGTGGCGGTGACGGTAAGGCCGAACCGCGAGACGGCGGGCTCGCCCATCTCCTCCCAGCGCTCGCGGGTTCGGTGCCGGACGTCCTGCGGCATCCGCTGGTCCCGCATGGGCATGAACCAGGCCGGGCACGTGAAGCGTCCTTCGGCCGTCCCGTCCTCCCCGACGATGAGGACCGCCAGTGGATCATCAGGGTGGAACGTCGGCCCCCAGGGAGCGAGGACGAGACCGCCCGGCCGCGTCTGCCGCACCCACTCGTAGGGCAGCCGGCACACTGCGGCCGTGGCGATCACGCGATCGTAGGGAGCGTTCGCGGCGTGGCCGTGCGTGCCGTCCGCGGTCACCACCCGAACGTGGCAGCCGACCCGCGCGAGGGCGGTACGGGCCTGTTCGGCCAGACCGGCGTCTATCTCGACCGATGTGACGTTCTGCGGCCCGACCAGCTCCGCCAGCAGCGCCGCGTTGTAACCGGTGCCCGTGCCGATCTCCAGTACCCTCATGCCCGGTTCGACATCGAGTGCTTCGAGCATCGTGGCCACGATGTGCGGCGCGCTGGCCGAGCTGGTCGGCCAGACGCCTCGCTCGGTGGCCCCGTCATCGACCTGCGTGATGATCGAGTCATCGGAGCGGACGAGTTCGAGCCACCGGTCCGGGTCGTCCGCACGTCGCAGGGGGACGGCCCAGCCGTCGTCCCGGTGCACCCAGACCACGTCCGGGACGAACGCCTCACGCGGCACCCTGCGCAGAAGCTCCTCGATCGTCACCCCTGCCGCCCGGTGCCGCCGCAGCCCGTGCAGGGAATGTCCCGAGACTTTCCGTCTTCGGTGGTGCTGATCTTCCCCGTTCCCTTGCACATACCGCAGGGCACCTCCTTACCGTGCTTCCCCATGCCGACGGCTCCTTTCGCAACTCAGCGTTGAGGCCGGCCCGCGGATCGGGCACGGTAGTCCGACGTATCCGGTGAGGGCCGGGGGCGACAGCTGACCGGCTTTCGCCACTCTGGCTCTGTGCTATCACCTGATCGCCGAGCGTGCTGTCGATCGAGCCGCTCCGATCGGCCTTCCGCGAGCAATTGCGTGCCGGAAACGAACGTGCGCGTCCGTGAACGTTCACGATCACGCACGTGCCCTGTGCGGACGTCCCTGTCGTAAACGCACCATCCCTGCGGCGGGCGTCCGGATGCCGGAAGCCGCAGGCGGGCAAGGGTTCCCGCTCCTGAGCATGGGAGCGTGATTTCGGATCGTCCATGTGAGGTGATCAATGCTGCTCGCCGTATCCGTTCCGGCGAAGCCGGAGGTATCGATGTACTGGCAGCGGGAATTCCGCGGCAAGGCGGACCAAATCCGGCTTGTTCGGGCATTCGCCGCGCATCTGCTGGCCGACTTTCCGGGCCTGGACGACGTTCTCCTCGTCCTGGACGAACTCGCCGTAAATGCCGTCCGGCATACTCGCTCGGGCGCTGACGGCGGCCGGTTCACTGTCGAGATCAGCATGGATGTGGCCGGCGTCATCGTCTACGTCACCGACCAGGGCGGATCGGGGGAACCGCGCCTACAGGACATCCTCGACCTGGCTGAGGGCGGCCGGGGTCTGCGCACCGTCGAGGCCCTGACCGCCACCTGGTCATGGACCGGTGACGCCCGGGGCCGCACCATCCGAGCAACGTTCCCCCGCGCAGCGCTGTGTGCAGGGGGCCGCGAGATAGGCTGATCTTTCCAGGTGTGGCCGCCAGAACTGACGATCGCGGGAGCGGGAACGATGAACGACCGGCTGATCGAGCTGGAAGTGCAGAACTTTCGCAGCCTGCGCAGAATCACCGTGCCTTTGGGGCCGCTGAATGTCCGGACTACCCTGCCAGCGTGACCACCGCATCTGGCCTCGACATTCAGCAGTTGCACGCCGACGCTGACCGCGACGGCATCACCAAACTCGTGGTCGGCGCCATCGTCCACTCTGATGGCCAAGTGCTCATCCTGCGCCGCTCCACCGAGGACGCGTTCATGGCCGGTATCGAAGAACTCCCCTCGGGTGGCGTCGAGCCAGGCGAGAACCTGTTCACCGCACTGGAACGCGAACTCGCCGAAGAAATCGGCTGGACCGGACCACTCATCCTCGACCCCGGCTTTGTCACCCACTTCGACTACGTCTCCGGATCCGGCCGCAGAGCGCGCCAATACACCTTCGGCCTCGCCCACCATGGTCGGCCCATCGTCCTGAGCACCGAACACACCGCACACCGATGGCTCCGGCCTGCCGACCTGGCCGACTCCGACGTCACTGACGAGACCGCTCGAGCAATCCGGGACTGGGCCGCCTCATGAACGCTGGCAGCGCGTTGAGGAACCCGTCGATCATTGGAGAGCTTTGGTCCCCTGGTTCGCTCGGCGTCGCTGTGGCAGGGAACCATGAGTCATAGGACGCGGAAGTAGCTGCCCGGCTTGAGTTCGGCGCGGCGGCCGGTGCGGGTGAGCGTGCCGGAGACGCGCACTTCGAGGCCCTGGCCGTGGGCGCGGAGGGCGCGGTCGTAGTCGTCCGGGTCAAGCGGGACCCATACCTGTCGGTTCCTGCTGATATCTCGGACGGTGAGGGCCCCGCGGACGACAACCCAGCCTTGCTCGTTCGGCCGGTTCCGGTCCATCGCGCGGACCCGGCCGCGCATCTGCGCCGGCTCCGTTGTCGGTTTCCGCCCGAGGTCCTCAGCGGCGTGGGCGAGCATGCTCACCTGCTCGCCTTCGAACCGGACCGGCGCATCAGGCTTCGCGTGGTTGGCCACGGCACCGGCCCAGTCGAACTCGATCTCGAAGGGACGGTTCCGGTCGGACCCCCCGAAACGCGCCAGCGCCTGGCAGAGCGTCCGCGAGACACCGTCGTCCGTCCGTTCCTCGAAAGGTGTGAGTTCGGCTCGCTCGGACGCTTCCGCGGCGGCCGCCCTCGCGCTGAACAGCGCACGTCTCAACCGCCGGAGAACCTTGCGTTCGAAGGCGTCCACGGTGGAGAAAAGCGTTCCGTCGTTAGAGGTGAGGGGAACTTGCGCGCTGATGACGAAGCTTCCCTCCGTGGTACTGAGCAGAGCCTTCTCCGGGAACTCCCGGACTACCTTCGGCTTGCTATTGGGCAGAGTGAAACCGGCAGCGCCGGGGTAGTGCTCGGCGTAAGCGGCGGCGATGAGCAGTTCCCGTACGCCCCGGAACGCCTCGGCAGCATCGGCTGCTGGGATCAGGCCCGGTGGTGCGTCCGGAAAGAGCCGGAAGAACTGCCGATCCACCTCGGGGGCCGCGAGCCTGTGCAGCATCTCCGGTTCGGGACGTTCCTCGACCTCGGCCAGCGTCCGGACGACCTCGTACATGCGTTGCGGAAAGTCGCGGAAACGGTCGGAGACGGGGACGACTACCTCGAAGTTCCGGCGACCGAACTCCCAGACTGTGGCGCGTCCGTTGAGGTCGCCTGCCCGACGCCAGCCCGTGGAGCTCAGATAGCGCACCACGGCGTCAGGCGTGAGGCGCTCAAGCTCGTCCCTGCCGATCGTCATGACGCCTCCGCCTGTGCCTCGGTCGCCTTCTGTGGATCCTCCACGAGTGCGCGAAGCGAATCAACGGTCAGCAGGTTGGCCTTGGGAACATGGACGGTTGTCTTCGTGCCCTCCTTGGGATTAGCGATCGGGTCCGCGTTCGCCAGGGAGTGCCAGTAGGCAGCGTTCCGCAACAGCAGCCCATCGGGTTCGGCTGTGGCGTACTCCCGCCGGTCCTTCGGCACGATCACCAGAAACAGGAGCGTCGGGTAGACGGTCGCCAGTGCGTCGGCGAGGAAGTTGAAGTGGGGAACCTCAAGGCGGTAGCCCCACGTGGTATCGGTCTCCGTGGCCACGGAACCGGACTTCACCTGGACGTTGACCCCGGATGCGCGGGCACCGCGAAGTGCGCCCACGCCATCGGGCCACATGCAGAAGTCGATGCCGTCGACGTCCGGGATCGGTTTCGCCAGCCGCAGGCCCGCCGCCACGGCGAGCGCGCTGACGAACGCCTCGCCGTATCCGCCCTGGTGGTTCCTCGCATCCACGATGCCGGTGCACCCTCCGTGCGGCGTTCCGTTGAAATTTGTCGTATCCAGATCTAAGGCCGTAGTCGGAAATCGGTCAAGGTCCAGTAATGTGACGATTGCGTTGCTCCATCCGGCCCACGTTGATCTGGAGGAAGCGTTGCCCCAGCTCGCCTTCGCCGCCGACTTCTTCGATGAGTACGAGAACCTGGAGAAGACGGTCAAGCAAGGTGTGCGCGAGGCGATGGCCAAGTTCCAGAAACTCACGGCCGCCGAGCTGACCGCCGACAAGGGCCTGCATCTCGAGCAGTTGGAGAGCGCCCGGGACCCGCGGATCCGCACCATCCGCGTCACCAGGTTCTGGCGCGGAGTCGTGCTCGCGCCGGACGACGGCAGCGGCACCTACCTACTGCTCAAAGTGCTGCAGCACGACAAGGCGACCAGCTGGGCCCGCAAACGCGTCATCAGTGTCAACACGGCCACGCGCGGCCTCGAAATCCGCAATGTCGAAGCGATCGAACAGCTCACGCCGGTGCTCCGGAAGGCGGCCGACAAGGCTCCCGCGCTCCTGTTCGCCGACCACTCCGACACCGTTTTGCGGGACCTCGGCATCGACGACGGTGTGCTGCCCGCCGTCCGCACCATCACTGACAAACCGCAGCTCGAGGCTTTCGCGACCCTGTTCCCCGAAGACCAGTTCGAGGTTCTGCAATACCTCGCCGAGGGCTTCACGCCCGACGAGGTATGGCAGCAGGTCGTCGCGATCCGGCGTCCCGCCGACGTGGCCGCCGGCGGGCCCACGGGCGACCTCGCGACCGCCATCACCAACACGCCGAGCCGCATCACACTCGTATCGGGGCCGGACGAACTGCAGGACATCCTGACCAAGCCGTTCGACGCCTGGCGCATCTTCCTGCACCCGTCCCAGCGGCGCATCGCCTACCGCCCGTCCTACAGCGGTGCGGCACAGGTCTCCGGCGGACCCGGCACCGGCAAGACCGTGGTGGCGCTGCACCGCGTCAGACACCTTCTCGACCAGTCCGACGACGCCCGAATCCTGCTCACGACCTTCACGAACGCGCTGGCAGACTCGCTGCGGGACAGCCTGGCGCTACTGCTGGGCGACTCCGAAGGGCTCGACCGTGTTGACGTGACCACGGTGAACGCGCTCGCCCGCCGGGTCGTGGCCGACCACGGTCCCGTCCCCAAACTGGTCTCCGATAACGACTACCACACCCGCAAGCGCTGGCAGAGGATTGCCAAGAGGCTCGACCTGCCATGGAACGAGCACTTCCTGGACCTCGAATTCCGGCATCTGGTTCTCGCGCAAGGCATCGGCAGTGAGGAGGAGTACCTTTCGGCCTCCCGCGCCGGCCGGGGCGCTGCACTCCGTACCCCTCGGCGCGTCGAAGTCTGGCGCGCCGTAGCCGAATTCGAGGGCAGCTCGAAGCGGACGGCCAGTGCACCTACCTCCAGCTCTGCGTCAGGGCCGCCGAATTACTGGCCACGGAGGGACCGCGGTACCGCCACATCATCGTGGACGAAGCACAGGACCTACATCCGGCGCAGTGGCGCGTGCTCCGCAATGCAGTCACTGAGCAGCCCGACGACCTGTTCATCGCCGGTGACCCGCACCAACGCATCTACGACACCCGCGTGTCCCTGCGCTCCATGGGCGTGAACGTTGCGGGCCGCTCCAGCAGGCTGCGCATCAACTACCGCAGCACCCAGGAGATCCTGACCTGGTCGTCCGCCATCATGACCGGTGAGAAGATCGACGACCTGGACGAGGGCTCCGACACCCTCGACGGCTACAGGTCGAGGCTCCACGGCCGGAACCCGGCGCTGGCGTCGGCGTCCAGCCAGGC
Source organism: Actinomadura sp. 7K507 (assembly GCF_004348425.1). Lineage (GTDB taxonomy): Bacteria > Actinomycetota > Actinomycetes > Streptosporangiales > Streptosporangiaceae > Spirillospora. The sequence continues at coordinate 6,925 of NZ_SMKK01000235.1, read as the reverse complement.
CGTCGAACTGGACCGCTTGGTCGGCAAGGTCCGCTCCTGGCTGGACGCGGGGGTCGACCCGTCCGACATCGCGGTGGCGACCCGCTTCCACGACCTCGGTGCACGGGCGAAACAGCGGCTCATGGACGACGACATCCCCACCGTCGCCCTCAAGGACGGCCCCGACGCGTCCCAACCGGGCGTGCGGGTCGCAACGATGCACGCGATGAAGGGCCTGGAGTTCCGCTGCGTCGCCCTGATCGGCGTCAACGAACGCTCCCACCCACTGGAAGCCGCCGTCACCACCGCCGACCTCGACCGCATCCAGCACGAGATCGACATGCTCAGCGAACGCTCGCTGCTCTTCGTAGCCTGCACCCGAGCCCGCGAAGACCTCTACCTCTCCTGGCACAGCACCCCCAGCCCACTCCTCCCGCTGTGATTACACAGTGGCCGATCGGCGACCGCTACAACTCAATCCGCACCCTCGCAAGGGCACTCCCAGCCTGGCGGAAACCGGACAGCCCACGACAATCACCGCGAGGCCGAGCTTCTGAGTAGCACCGTCTACCTGCACAGGCATGTCAAACTTGCTGACCCGCCTACCTTGCATCCACCAACATCACCCATATGGCTGGCGAGCTACGTGACACTCCAAAGAGGCAGCTCCAAGCCGTATAGGAAGATCGTTTGTATTTAGGAGTTGGATAGGTCGTGGTGGAAGTGGTGTACTACGCGAAGCGCCGTCCCAGAACGTCGAGGGTACGCCCCAAGGAGTATCAACCGTGCCACCCACTCTCTACCGCGACACTGGCTACTCGCTAAGTCATCTGGTCGAAGATATCAAGAGCGGACGAATCGGTCTTCCCGACATTCAGCGTCCGTTCGTCTGGTCGGCGACCAAGATCCGGGACCTGCTTGACTCGATGTATCGCGGGTACCCGATCGGCACGCTGATGTTCTGGGAGACCGGCGCGGAGGTCGGCACTCGCCAGATCGGGATGGAGACTTCTGCTCGAGCGCCCCAGCTCTTGATCGTCGATGGCCAGCAACGGTTGACCTCTCTGTTCGCCGTACTCACCGGTCGACCCGTGCTGACCAAGTCTTTTGAGCAGCGCCATATACGGATCGGGTTCCGCCCGGAGGACCAGACGTTCGAGGTCACCGACGCAGCCATTGAGCGCGACGCGAACTTTATCCCTGACATCACCGTGCTCTGGTCGAATGGCTACAAGACTACGGTACGCCAGTTCTTCGAGCGGCTCAGCAAGACGCTCGATGAAGATCTCCCGGACGCCCGCAAGGACGAGCTTGAGGAGCGCATCGACCGCGTCCGTGATCTACGTGATTTCCGGTTCCAGGTGGTCGAGCTGGACGACACCACCGACGAGGAGCAGGTCGCAGAGATCTTCGTCCGCATCAACTCCGAAGGCGTCAAACTTAACCAGTCCGACTTCATCCTCACGCTCATGTCCGTGCACTGGGAGAAGGGACGCCGGCAGCTGGAGGACTTTAGCCGCGCCGCCGTCGACCCCGCGGTGACCGGCCCGAGTCCTCGGAACCCGTTCCTGGACCCGAGTCCGGACCAGCTCTTGCGCGTCGCCGTCGCGGTCGCCTTCCGCCGGGCCCGGCTCCAGCACGTCTACAGCATCCTGCGCGGCAAGGATCTCGAAAGCGGAAAGGTCAGCCCAGAGCGCCGCCAGGATCAGTTCGAGCTGCTCGCCGAGGCTCAGGAGAAGGTGCTCGACCTGACTAGCTGGCACGAGTTCCTCAAGTGTGTGGCGACTGCCGGCTTCCGCGGCCGCAAGATGATCACTTCGGACAACGCCCTGCTGTTCAGTTACACGCTCTGGCTGATCGGTCGTCACGACTTCGCCCTGCAGGTTCCGGCCCTGCGCCCCGCCATCGCACGATGGTTCTTCATGGCGCACACCACCAGCCGTTACAGCAGCTCGCCGGAGTCTCAGATGGAGTCTGACCTCGGACGCATCGCGAGTCTGCCCGCCGGTGACGGCGCCGCCTTCCTCGCTGAACTGGACCGCATCGTCGCAGCGAACTTCACCGGGGACTACTGGGAGATCTCGCTACCGAACCGGCTCGATACGTCATCGTCCCGGTCCCCCGCCCTGTTTGCCTACCTGGCCGCGCTGAACATTCTGGACGCCGAGGTGCTGTTCGGCGACCTGCGAATCAGGGATCTCCTCGACGCCACGGGTGCGGCACCGCGCTCACTGGAACGCGATCGCCTGTTTCCTCGCAAGTACCTCGAATCGCTCGGCATCTCGGGCACGCGCCAGGCCAACGCGATCGCGAACATGGCATACATCGACTGGCCGGCCGACGAGCGCAACCATGCCGACGCGCCAAGCGACTACCTCCCACGCATAACCGAGAAGACTGACCCGCAAGCTTTGGCCCGGCAATCCCGGTGGCACGCGCTTCCGGTCGGTTGGGAGCAACTCGACTATCCGACCTTCCTCGAGCGGCGCCGCCAACTCATCGCGCGTGTCGTCCAGGAGGGTTTTAACGCCATCACCGACGGGCGTAAGAAGTTCCCGCCGATGACCGCGGCTGGTCTGATCACCGCCGGTGAATCACAGACCACGGAGTTCAAATCCAGCGGACGATGGAACGTGCATACCAAGCAGCACGATCCGAAGCTCGGGCAGGTTCTGGTCAAAACAGTGTGCGGTTTCCTCAACGCCGAAGGTGGTGTTCTTCTCATCGGTGTTGCGGACGACGGCCAGGTCCTGGGCATCGAAGATGACTTCGGCACATTCGGCTCGAAACAGAACGCCGACGGCTACGAGCTGTTCCTCAGGCAACTGCTCGACGACAACTTGTCCGCCCCGACGGCAACGACCGCACGTATCCGATTCCCCGAAGTGGACGGGAAGACGATCTGCCAGCTCAGCATTGCAGCGTCCGGGAACCCGGTCTTCGCCAAACCAGCTAATAAGGCTGGTGTGGGACCTTCGGAGTTCTGGGTGCGGGTAGGGAACGCGACCAAACAGCTCCACGGCGAAGACCTCATGAAGTACCAGGAGCAACACTGGGGATGAGAGAGCTGAAAGGGACTCCTGCCCAGGGTAGGTGCTGAGCAAGCCCGCCGGGGATGGCCAACGACCGGACATCAGGCTTGGGATGCCCAAGCCGTGTCTTGCCCGCGTCTCCGAGAGAGGTTCTCTGATGCAAGGCCGCTGATGAAGTGTCCGTTGACCGCCTTCAATTTGGCCTCGTATACCTGCCTCGTGAAGCATCCTGGAATATCAAGTCAAGTGCTGGATCGTAATATCATCCCAGTGCCGCGACAAATACTCCACAACAAGTCGGCGATGACACTGGAGTGGCTTGTCTTCGCTGCAAAGCAAGGCGGCGTTGTCAAGCAGTTCCTTCGGAACAGTGTCTTCAATGTGACGGTGCTCCATGAGCTTCAAGAAGCGGTCCTCGTAGTCTGCCCAGCTCACGTCGCGCTTCTTGTAGTCGTCGAGCATGGATTGTGCAGGCGCCAGATCGACTCGGTGACTATATCTTATGTCGCAAATCTCGTTGAGAAAGTACTTTAGGTCGTCACGCTTAGTGAAGCCTGCTAGTTGTGAGACGTTATTCAAACGAATGTCAACCAGCGTACGTACTTGCGCTTCGCGCAAGAGCCCAAAGAACGTTTCGGCGGACTTCTTCGTAAAGCCAATCGTGTAGATTTTCATCTTTCTTCCGCTCCGTCGACACGGAACTCGTTCCTGACATACGCGATGCGCTGCTCCTGGCGACTGAGGGCCATCTTCAGGCGTTTGGCGGGTTCGTTAAATAGGTCGTCCTCGGCCAGATCGAATTTGGCCATTAGACGCCGCATTGCCATGGCCTGGCTTTCCAGGTGCCCGTCGCTGTGGATGTGTTCTATGCTGATCCCATGATCTTCGATCACCCGTGCGACGAGGATCGTGCGATGGCAGTCCAGTGGCTCTTGTTCAGTGCACATGATGGCGATGCGTTCAGTCTGTGCCCCATTTAGCAGACGCTCAATACCGCGCGCAAACTCCGGAGTCCGGGCAAGGTGCCGATACTGTACCCGTCCGTCGAGGTAGCAGGCTGGGTCGTTCGAGCGCGCCCCAAGCTCCTCGCCGAGAAATACGTACTTTATGTCGGCTTCATGAAGGGCACGCTTCAGTATGTCCCGGTTGAACTGGTGAGCGAACCGGCTGGCAGGAACCGAACGCACATCCGCGATGGCCGTTATCTCATATTTTCGAAGTAGACGCTGGAGGACTGCGAAGCTGTGCGTGGAGTGACCAACCGTATAAATGGTCCTGGATGTCATGCGCTGTCGCCGGCCCCGGTCTTCGCAGCTTCGACGATGGCCGCCACGAGCTTGAAGACAGAAGCCTCCCATGGCTCACCGAGACTCACCGTCATGAAGGACTCGCCCAGGTCATAGGAGCCGTTCGGTTTGGCCAGGTATGCATCTGCATACTCGGGATCGGTAACTAGCAGCGCGTATTCCAAGCCTGCATGCCTAAACCGTGCCCGCACGACCCGCCTCGGGTTCCCGAACGCCTCGCCAGGAGCATGGACCTGCAGAGTCATGCGGTCGACCCGGATGAGCTTGAGCGAGTCCGCCAGAGTGTCCGCCTGCTCGACCGGCATGCGATCGTTCTCGCCATGGAACGTACTGTACCCGTTGATCCACAGCGTCTCGGGATGCTGCTCTAATACGGTCAAGCTACCCCACCCGATACGACCGATCTTCTCCCAGTGGTATTCAGGATTGAGAAGCCAATTCTCCCTCTGAAAGCCGAACGGCTGTTGTCTAATAAGTGAAATTCGTACGATGTCGAGGACACGCGGTTCTGAACCGTTCTTATATTGCCGCTCGACTTCAGATACCTCGTGGCCCGAGCGGGCGCTGACAGGGCGTATCCACTCTCCTTGAGCTTCGTCGACTCTACCTGCGATACAGCGCCCCGAGTGCTTCCGAGAGTTTGCCAGACACACGAGCTTCTTGACCGTTGTCACGCGCATCACTCCAAGTACCACGCCTTTTGAGCGCATGACTGTAGCGCAAGGCGCGGACATAGAGCGACCCCCTGCCAGTTGGATGAAACCACTCTGATGGCGTAGGTTGACGACCTTTATTGATTCGGCACCTTGTTCCGTTCCAGCGGGCGGAAACAATCCTGGAGTGCGGGCAGTTGCGGCGGAGTCGACACCACCAGTGAGACGAGCGCGAGCCGGCGGCGCCGCAGGACCAACCAGGCCGCAGGCAAGCGACGAGCTCGCGTTACAAAGCCCCACCGCTGATGTAGAGCGCTTGATGAAACGACTCATCATCGCTGAACTCCATCTGGACTTGGTGGGCCATCTGCTCCGGGATCCAAGTGTTCGCCCACTGCGATTTCGCCGACGGCCATGGTTGCGGCCGTTCCGGGGCGTACGTGGCCACGGCACCGCCCGGCCGTCGGGAGTGCGGATCACCCTGGGCAGACGGTCTTGCGCGCACTCGCGCTACCGGTCAGTGGCGGCCGGCTTGGCGTCTGCAAGGGGGTCGCCCACCGATCGCGATGCCATCGCGCGGCCACTGCCCACCAAACCAAGATGCGCCGCGGGGCACCTCGTCGCGGCGCAGTAGCCGCGAGATCGTCGACGGCAATCGCGCCAGATGTCGGGCTGTCGTTCATCCTGGGCATGCGCATCCTCGACGTGCCGTATGTGCGGAAACCGTGGCGGTGCGAGCACCCCGATGTGCCGATCCCCGCCGGGCGCGTCTTCCGTCGCCATTGCTACAGAGCCGGAAATCGTACAATCCCGGGCGGCAGTTGATGCAGAACCGGATTGGCCTAGGCGGTCGCCGCCGCGGTTGAGGTGGTGGCGCCACGTCTCTTCGGAGGATGCGGCAATCAGGGGGCTGGTCCTGTAGAGGGCGACAATGGGACGCCTCAGTGCACAGCCGCTCGGGGGTTGTCGCCGACGCTACGACCCCGTCGGCAGATTGAGAGCCTGGATGATGAGCGTGCCCACGCGGCTTGGCATGGGCGCGGACTCTACCCGAGCCCTTACGCCATTGAAGCCGTGCGCTTGGAGGATGGTTGTCCAGGTCTCTGGTTCGTAGGATCAGCGGTAGAGCCAGACTTGGGGGCCAGTGAAGCCGGCGCCGTAGGAGCTGGGGCAGCGGGGGCGTGGGAGAAGACCAGCTTGCCGCCAGGGTTTCAGGCGGGTGTGGATAAGTGGAAGCAGGTCGTCGGGGTTGGTGAACCAGACCGCGCCCCAGATGGAGTAGATGGCATCCCAGTGCTGCTCTCGTCGTCGGCGTCGCGAGTGTGTCATGCGACGTCCCGGGTTTGAACGGTGGAGGGACGAGGCGGTTGTCTCTTGGTGCTGGTCCGGGACGGACGAGGTCCGTGGGTGACGGCTGGGGTCGCGGACAGATCGCGGATGAAAAGCTTGAGGCCGGTCTCCTGAGTGGAGAACCGGCCTCTGACCTGCACCTTTGGGTCGGGGTGGCGGGATTTGAACCCACGGCCTCTTCGTCCCGAACGAAGCGCGCTGCCAAGCTGCGCTACACCCCGGTGGTGGCTGCCCGGGAGGTCGTACGTTCTCCCGGCGCCTCGTACACCATAGCGGATGCGGGAGGGTGGTGCGTCCCTATTTACGGGCGGTGAAGGCGGTCACGGCCCCGGAGCGGGTCAGGCGGATGTCGGTCAGGGCGGCCGAGGTCAGCCAGGTGTGTAGGTCGGTGATGGTGCCGGGGGTGCCGAAGATGCCCAGGCGCTGGAGAAGGGTGATCTGGGTGTCGTGGCGGCGGGTTGTGCCGCGGACGAGGGTTGTCCCCTGGAGGGTGCCGCCGGGGCGTAGGACGCGGGTCAGTTCGAGGAGGGCGGCGGCGGGGTCTTCTAGGCAGTGCAGGCCGTTGTAGGTGAGGCAGAGGTCGAAGGTGGAGGGAGGGAAGGGG
>NZ_SMKK01000234.1 GCF_004348425.1 Actinomadura sp. 7K507 | reverse complement strand
CCCACCGCGCCGGTCCCCTCGCCCACCGCGCCGGTCCCCTCGCCCACCGCGCCGGCCGGACCGGATCCCGCCATGGCGGCGGAGATCGAGGACGACCTGCGGTCCCTGAGCCTCCCGGGCGTCGAGTACGGGTCCAACCTCGGACCGGGCAAGGACCCGCGCCAGGTGCCGGGACAGTGCCCGAAGTGGGTGGTCCTCGAAGCCGACTACAGCTACCTGACCTCGTCCAACGAGTTCCTGTCCGGCAGGTTCGAGATCAAGAACAGCTTCGACGAGAGCTTCCGGGAGTTCCGGTTCGAGCGCCGGCTCGGGCAGACCGGTGAGGACGACATCGACGGCGAGGCCGGGACCGCCAGGCTCCGGGACGCCATCGGCGCGCTGCCGATGCTGGTCGCCGAGGAGGAACTGGCCCCGGCCGTCCCCGCGGAGACCGCGCCGCCCGCGGCGGAGCCGTCCGCGAACGACAGGCTGGCCGAGTCCTCGGTCACCGCGCGCGGTGTCTGGTCGGTGATCGGGATCGTGCTGATCGGGTCCGCGGTCGTGGTGCTCGTGGTCGGCGCCGTCCGGAGCCTCCGGAGAAGCGGTTCGTGACGGAGGACACCGCCGTGAAGGCCGAGCCGGAGGGCGCCGCAGCCCCGACCCGGCTCAGCCTTCCGGCTCGGGCCGCACGCACCCTGGTGCTGGCGTCCGTGTTCACGTGCGCAGCCTGCGGGCTGGTGTACGAGCTGGCGCTGGTGGCGCTGGGCAGCTACCTGATGGGCAACTCGGTCACCCAGGCGTCGATCGTGCTGTCGGTCATGGTCTTCGCGATGGGCATCGGCTCCCTGCTCGCCAAGCCGCTGCGGCACCGGCCGGTGGTGGCGTTCGCGATCGTGGAGGCCGCGCTGGCGCTGGTCGGCGGGCTGTCGGTGCTCGCGCTGTACGCGGCGTTCGCGTGGCTCAGCCTGTACACCCCGGCGCTGGTCGTGGTGGCGTTCCTGGTCGGGGCGCTGATCGGCGCGGAGCTTCCGCTGCTGATGACGCTGCTGCAGCGGATCCGGCGGCAGGAGGCGGGCGCCGCGGTCGCCGACCTGTTCGCCGCCGACTACGTCGGCGCGCTGATCGGCGGGCTGGCCTTCCCGTTCCTGCTGCTGCCGATGTTCGGGCACATCAAGGGCGCGCTGCTGGTCGGCGCGGTCAACGTGGTCGCCGGGACCGCGGTGGTGCTGTGGCTGTTCCGCAAGGAGGTCGGCCGCGCGACGCAGGCGGCGCTCTGGGCGGGGATGGCGGCCGTGCTGCTCGTGCTCGGCGGGACGTACGCCCTGGCCGACGAGTTCGAGGTCTCCGCCCGCCAGGTCCTGTACCGGGACCCGATCGTGCTGTCGAAGAAGACCCCGTACCAGGAGATCGTCGTCACCCGGCAGGTGTCGATGTCGGGCCGGCCCGACATGCGGTTGTTCCTGAACGGCGACCTCCAGTTCTCCTCCGTGGACGAGTACCGGTACCACGAGTCGCTCGTCCACCCGATCATGTCCGGCCCGCACGGCAGGGTCCTCATCCTCGGCGGCGGGGACGGTCTCGCGCTCCGCGAGGTGCTGCGCTACAAGGGCGTCCGGAGCGCGACGCTGGTCGAGCTGGACCCGGAGGTCCTGCGCCTGGCCCGCACCTACGAGCCTCTCGCGTCCCTCAACGGGCACGCGTTCGAGGACCCGCGCGCCAGGGCCGTCGAGGCCGACGCGTTCTCGTGGCTGCGCGGCCTGAACGAGCAGTTCGACACGGTGATCGTGGACATGCCCGACCCCGACGACGTCGCCACCGCCAAGCTGTACTCGGTGGAGTTCTACGGCCTGGTGAAGCGGGTGCTCGCGCCGCGTGGCCGGATGGTCGTCCAGGCGGGTTCGCCGTACTTCGCGCCGAAGTCGTACTGGAGCATCGAGAAGTCCATCGCCGCCGCCGGCCTCGCGACGGTCCCGTACCACGTGGACGTGCCGAGCTTCGGTGACTGGGGCTACGTCGTGGCGGCGCCTACGGAGGAACCACCGGCGCTCAAGCTCGCGTCCGACGCCCCGAAGCTCCGCTTCATGGACGAGGCGCTCCTCCAGGCCTCGACGGTCTTCCCCAAGGACCGCCGGAGCCGCGACGTGGAGACCAACACGCTCGTCCACCCGCGCCTGGTCGAGTACCAGCAGCAGGAGTGGAAGGACGCCTGAGCGTTCAGTCGGGCACCGACCGCCGGATGGCGTTGTCGACGGCCCGCTGGAACGACGTCACCAGCGACTGGATCATCAGGGGCTTCAGCTTTCCGGCCATCTCCATGAGCCGTTCCCGCTCCTCGGGCGCGCGGCCGCCCTCCCGGTAGGGCCGGACGACCGTGTCCTGGAAGGCCCGCTGGAGCTCGTCGGCCAGCGCGGTCGTGTGGCGGTCGACGGCCTCGTGCGAGGCGACCAGGGTCTCCAGCGGCATCGGCAGCGCGGCCAGCTCGGCGCTGATGCCGAGCAGCGCCGGGCTGACGACGCGCACGGTGTCGTCCGAGAGCAGTTCGACGACGCCGAGCGCCTCCAGTCGCTTGAGGAGGTCGTCGTCGAGGTGCCGCCCGGCTCGCCGGTCCAGCCCGTGCCGGTCGAGTTCCTCGGGACGTTCCGGCGCCCACGGCGACAGCAGCGCGCGCTGCAGGGCGAGGTCCTCGGCCGGCGCGTCCAGCGGGATCCTCTGCAGGTGCTTCTCGATCGAGGCCAGCGTCAGCCCGAGCGACTGGAGCTCCCGGACGAGTTCCAGCCGCGCCAGGTGGTCGGCGCCGTACAGGCCCGTCCGGCCGCGCAGCTTCGGGGGCGGGAGCAGGCCGCGCCCGGCGTAGAACCGCACGGTCCGGACGGTGACCCCGGCGCGCGAGGCCAGCTCGTCGACGGTGAGCTCCATCCCGCCTCCCTCTATATGACAGTGCCAGTGTTACATTAAACTTGTATCAGCGAGCACTTACCACGAGCATTCACCACGAGCATCCACCACGAGCACTTACCGAGGGAGACCGCGGGATGGGACGGAGTATCTACACCGACGAGCACGAGGCGTTCCGTGACATGGTGCGCTCCTTCATCGAGAAGGAGATCGCCCCCCACCATGAGCAGTGGGAGAAGGACGGGATCGTCTCGCGTGAGGTGTGGCTGGCGGCCGGCCGCGCGGGCCTGCTCGGCATCGACATGCCGGAGGAGCACGGCGGCGGCGGCAACGACGACTACCGCTACTACGTGATCTTCAACGAGGAGCTGGCGAGGGCGAGCGTGCACGGCCCCGGCTTCGCCGTCCACAACGACATCAACGGCGGCTACCTGCGCCAGCTCTGCAATGACGAGCAGAAGGCCCGCTGGTTCCCCGGCTACTGCTCCGGCGAGATCATCACCGGGATCGCGATGACCGAGCCCGCCGCCGGGTCGGACCTGCAGGGCATCAAGGCCACCGCGGTCAAGGACGGCGACGACTACGTCCTGAACGGCTCGAAGACCTTCATCTCCAACGGCATCCTCGCCGACCTCGTCATCGTCGTCGCCAAGACCGACCCGTCCGCCGGCGCCAAGGGCGTCAGCCTGCTGGCCGTCGAGCGCGGCATGGACGGCTTCGAACGCGGCCGCAACCTCGACAAGGTCGGCATGCACGCCCAGGACACCGCCGAGCTGTTCTTCGACAACGTCCGCGTCCCCAAGGAGAACCTCCTCGGCGAGGAGGGCATGGGCTTCATCTACCTGATGCAGAACCTCGCCCGCGAGCGCCTCTCCATCGGCGCCACCGCCCAGGCCGCCGCCGAGGTCGCGTTCGAGCAGACCCTGGAGTACTGCAAGACCCGCGAGGCGTTCGGCCGTCCCATCGGCAAGTTCCAGCACAACCGCTTCACCCTCGCCGAGATGAAGACGGAGCTGACCGTCACCCGCGCCTTCACCGACGAGTGCATCGTCAAGGAGGGCGAGGGCGAGCTGTCCGCCGACGAGGCGGCGATGCTCAAGTACTGGAACACCGAGCTGCTCAAGCGGGTCGTGGACCGCTGCGTCCAGCTCCACGGCGGCTACGGCTACATGACCGAGTACCCGATCGCCAAGGCCTACCAGGACGTCCGCATCCAGACCATCTTCGGCGGCACCACCGAGATCATGAAGGAGATCATCGGCCGCTCCCTCGGCGTCTGATCCCACCCCGCCCGGGGCGCGCCCGCCGCGCCCCGGCTCAGCCGGCGGCCCGGATGAGCGGCTCGATCCGTTTGGCGATGGCCGGAACGTCGTCAAGGACGTGCGTCGCGACGTCCAAGACGGTCGTGAACAACTCCTCCTCGGCCGAGGGATCGAATCGTGCTCCGTTGAGCTTGAGGAAGACATCGGTCGCGGCGAAGGCCACGCGCTTGTTTCCATCGGTGAACGGGTGCGATGTGGTGAGCGAATGCAGGAGCGCGGCGGCCTTCTCCAGCAGCGTGGGGTAGGGGTCCGTGCCGAAGGCCGTGGTCGAGGGCCGCGCGGCGGCGGACGCGACGAGCCCGTAGTCACGGACGTTGAGATTCCCGTCCACGATCCGGCGGCCGACGGCGATGATCTCCTCGGCCGTCAGATAGCGAACGCTCACGCGTCGCCCAGCCGGTCCAGGAGGCTCCGGTGATCTTCGCCGGTCTCGTCGGCGAGCCGCAGGACGTGGGCGAGTTCGCGGCGCTGCCGGTACTCCTCCAGCGCGGTGATCAGAATCGCGTTCTTCGACTGGTGTTCCGCTGAGGCCACCTCGTCCAGCCAGGCGTCCAGATCAGCGGGAAGGCGCGCCGCGAAGGCCACTCGGACACTCCTCGATTGTGGTTCAGCAAGTGGTACTAGGGACGATACCAAGCGCCCGAAAGCCGGACGGCCCTGAAGCTCTGACCGCCGGGCGAACCGACGGCCGAGGCCCCCGTTCCTCTCGCGGCGCGCGAACGTGGTCAGGTGCGGTCGGCGAGGCGTTCGACCTTTTCGATGGGGCCGGCGACCAGGATGACATCGCCGTACTGCAGGACGGTGTCGGGAGTGGCGTAGGTGAACTGCTCGCCGACCGGCTTCACGCACACGACGGTCACGCCGTGCTTGGAGCGCAGGCGGGTCTCTCCCAAGGGGACATCGACGAGTTCTCTCGGCGGGTGGGTCTTGGCCAGAGCGAAGTTCTCGTCCACTTCGATGTAGTCGAGCATGCGGCCGCCGACGAGGTGGGCGACGCGTTCGCCCATGTCGTGCTCCGGCAGCACGATGTGGTGGGCGCCGATCCGTTCCAGGATGCGTTTGTGCTGGTGGGTGACGGCCTTGGCCCAGATGTCGTCGATCTCCAGCTCCGCCAGAAGCGAGGTCGCCAGGATGTTGGCCTCCAGGTCGCCGCCGATGGCGACCACGGCCCGGTAGAACTCGTCCACCCCGAGCTCACGGAGCGTGTCGATGTCGGTGGCGTCGGCGGTGATGACGTGGGTCAGCCGTCCGGCCAGCGCCTGGACGATCTTCGGACGGTTGTCGATGGCGAGCACCTCGGTGCCGCGCCGGGCCAGTTCCAGGGCGAGCGCGGAGCCGAACCGGCCCATGCCGATCACCACAACCGGGAGGTTCTCAGCCAACGATGGGTCTCTCCTCGGGCAGTTCGTAGCGGCGGGTGCGCTCGCGGAGCGCGAGCGCGGTGGCGAAGGTGAGGGGACCGATGCGGCCGACGAACATCAGCACCACCAGCAGCACCTGCCCCGCGGGCGGCAACTCGGCGGTGATTCCTGTGGACAGGCCCACGGTACCGAACGCCGACACGACCTCGAACAGCACGCGGTCCAGCGTATGGGAGGTCATCGCGAGCAGGGTGAACGTCCCGGCGGTGACCATGCCGATTCCCAGCAGCACGATGGAGATCGCCTGGCGCTGGGTGCCGTCGGGCAGCCTGCGATGGCCCACGTTCACGCGCGCCTCGCCGCGCATCTCGGCCCACAGCACGAAACCCAGCAGCCCGAACGTGGTGACCTTGATGCCGCCGGCGGTTCCGGCGCTGCCGCCGCCGATGAACATCAGCACATCGGTGACCAGCCAGCTCTCGGGCAGCATCTGCGAGGTGTCGACGCTGCTGAGCCCTCCGCTGCGCGGCATCACCGCCATCATGAAGCCCGACGGCATCCGGTCGGATTCGGGCAGTGCCCCCAGGGTGCCGGGATTGTTCCATTCGGCCACCGACAGCATCAGTGTTCCGCCCGCCAGCAGCGCCGCCGTGGCGGCCAGCGTGACGCGCGTGAGTATCGACCAGCCCGCCGGCCGCCGCCAATCCCTGGCCAGCTCGAACACCACCGGGAAGCCGAGCCCGCCGACGATGACCGCCGCGCAGACCGTCAGGATGATCCACGGGTCGGCCGCGAACCGGACGAGGCTGTCCGGCCACAGCGTGAACCCGGCGTTGTTGAACGCCGAGATCCCGTGGAACACGCCCAGGTAGGCGGCGCGGCCCGGCGACTCGCCGTAGCCGATGATCAGCCGTGCGGTGAGTACCACCGCAACCGCCGCCTCGCACGCCAGGCTGAAGATGACGACCCGCCGGACGACGCGGCGAACGTCGGTCATCCGCAGGGTCTTGGTCTCCACCTGGGCCGCCATCCGGGCCCGGAGCCCCAGCCGTCCCGACAGCAGGATCGCGAACAGGGTCGCCAGCGTCATCAGCCCGAGCCCGCCCACCTGGACCAGCCCGAGAATGACGAGTTCGCCGAACGTCGACCAGTGCGTTTCGACGTCCACGACGACCAGCCCGGTCACGCATACGGCCGACGTGGCGGTGAACAGCGCCTCAACGAGGGAGGCCGAACCGGCGTCCGTCGTGGCGACGGGCAGCGACAGCAGCAGCGTGCCCGTGAGGATCGTGACCACGAACCCGGTGACCACGACCTGCGCCGGATGGTTGAAACGCTCCAGCAGCGCATTGCCGCGCGGCTTCGACCACCGCCGCAACTCCCGTCGGAACAGCGCACACACCCCCGCCGCGATCGGCCGCCCTGCGACATATCACCACACATCAGGTCGACGGCCCCAGCGGGGCGGCCGAAAAGGGATGTTATCGGCCTCTCGTGAGCTCAACCCGCCCCTGCCGCGGCTACGTGATGCCGTGGGCTCCTCTGGGCCGGCCGCTGCGCAGCCTGGACCAGCCCCCTACGGCATACCCGATGAGCACGCCGATCGACATGATCGCGCCGCCGATGATGTGGACGATGCCGTCCACCCGCTTCCCCGTCACCGATCCGGTGATGGCGACCTCCGGATCCCGCGGGTCGTAGAGCACCCGGGCGGCGTCGCCCACGTCCTTCTCCCCGGACACCCAGACGTCGTGCCGGCCGCCGTCCGGCGCGGCGAACCCGACCAGCATGTAGTGATCGACACCGCTTCCCGGCCCGCTGCTCTCGGCCCGCGTGTCCTGGACCGTTCCGATCGTGTGCCGCCCCCGATCGCTGAGCGCCGACGCGGCGCCCATCTCCTCCACGCCGTCGGCCAGCAAGCTGAAACCGATGATCGGCACGCAGAGCGCGATGACGACGCCTCCGCCGCAAAGGACCACGATGAGGATCCAGCGGGCCCACATGAACCGCCCCCGCTTGGCCCGGCCTCCCTTGTGCGATCCCACCCCCTCAACTGAACCAGTCCACACCGTCCCTGATCAACCGTCCTGGGCCTGTGGCGGAATGCACGGGTAGGCCTAGAATGCAGGGCCATGGCGCCTCCGAACCAACCTCCGTACGGTCATGGCCCTCACAACCAGCCTCCGTACGGCCCCGGACCCCACAACCCACCCCCGGGCTACGGCCAGGACCCCTACCGGCCTCACCCGCGCGACCCCCGCCGCCGCGACGGCGGCGCGGCCGTCGCCAACGTGATCCGGACGGTCGTCGGCCTCGTGGTGGCGGTCTTCCTGCTGCACATCCTGTTCGTGCTCACCGGCGCGAACCAGGGCAACGGCTTCGTCAACGGCGTCTACGACGTCGCGAAGGTCCTCGTACTCGGCCTCGGCGACGTCTTCACCCCCGAAGACGCCAAACTCGGCGTCGTGCTGAACTACGGGTTCGCCGCGCTGATCTACCTGGCCGTCGGCCAGCTCGTGATCCGGTTGATCAACCGTCCGTGATCCGGCGGTCTCCTACTTCCATCCCCCGTACGGGACGGTGAGGACCTCCATCGCGTGCCCGCCCGGATCGGTGAAGTAGACACCGCGTCCGCCGTCACGGGTGTTGATCTCGCCTGCGCCGGAGCCGTCCGGGTGGGCGTAGTAGCGGGCGCCGGACTCCTTGATCCTCGCGAAGATGGCGTCGAACTCCCCGTCCGGCACCAGGAAGGCGCAGTGGTGCGGCCGGAACCCGTCGGCGTCCATGAAGTCGAGCGTGACTCCGTTCCCGGTCGTGACCGGTACGAACGGTCCGGTCTGGGCGCCCGCCTCGAGCCCGAGAATGCGCGCGAGGAACTCGGCGGAGGCCCTCTTGTCCGCGGCCGGGACGATGATGTGATCGAGCTGAATGGACATGGCTCCTCCAAACAAGGTCTGGCGGTTCAGACCGTCACCCCAACCCTGCGTCCTCAACCTAACTAGAGGTCAACCCCGGGACCGATGAGCGCCTCGTTCTGGGCGTCGGCACCGCCCCCGGTCGCCCGCGGGTCACCGCTCGTGCCCGGCGAGGCCGGAGATCAGCATCCGGAGGCCGTGTTCGAAGGCGTCCTCGCCCTGCGGGTCGCCGCCGGACCCGATGGCGGCGGCCAGGTGCGGTGCCCGCTCGGCCAGCAGGCCGGGGGCGGTGAAGCCGGGCGCCTGGGCCTGGTGCTCGCTCTGCTCCGCCAGCACGAACCCCGTGACGTAGTGGCCGATGGCCATCACCGACCGCAGGGCTTGGACGGGGGTGAGCCCGGCCTGGACGAGCACGGCGAGTTCGGCGTCGAACCGGGCGAGCACGGTGGGGCCGGTAGCGGTGCCGGAGATGAGCCGGGCGCCGTCGCGGTGGCCCAGCAGCAGCCGGCGCCGTTCGCGGGCGCGGCGCGCCAGCCATTGCCGCCAGGACTCGCCGGACCGGGGGCCCGACAGGTCCTGTGACAGTTGCAGGGCCTCTGACATCTCGTTCAGCAGCTCTTGCTTGTTGCGGAAATGCCAGTAGAGCGCCGGGGACTTGACGCCCAGTTCCGCGGCCAGCCGCCGTACGCTCAGCGCGTCCAGCCCGACCTCGTCCAGCAGCCGCAACGCCGCTTCGACGACGGTCGCCCGGTCCAGGGCGCCGCGGTGGTCGCCGCGCATCTCATTCACGGATTGTCACCTTAGCAGCGCTAGGGCTACCCTTATCGCCGCTAAGGGCTTATCACCGCTAAGGAGGCTCATGGAACGCGACCGGACGACCCGGGCCCTGCTTGCCGGGGGCTTCGGCCCCGCCCTGTTCGCAGCCGTACTGCTGATCGAGAGCATGCTCCGGCCGGACTACGACGCGCTGCACCACTTCGGCAGCGAACTGGCCAACGGCGACCGCGGCTGGGTCATGATCACGAACTTCGCCGTGTCCGGCGCGCTCACCCTCTGCTTCGCCGCCGGACTGCGCAGAGCCCTCCCGCCCGGACGCGGCGCGGTGGCGGGTCCGGCGCTGGTGGCGCTGTTCGGGCTGGGCCTCATCGTGGCCGGGGTCTTCGTCGCCGACCCCAAGCCCGGATATCCGCCCGGCACGGGAAGCGTCGAACCGACCGCCGCCGGCGTCGCCCACGACGGCAACCTGATCCCCACCTGGATCTCGATGACCGCCGCCATGGGCGTGATCGCCTACCGGCTCGCCGCCGAACCCGGCCGCCGGCCGTGGATGTGGTACACGGTCGTCACCGCCGTGGCCTCCCTGACCACTCTCATGATCGCCGTCCAGCTGTACGACGACGTCTCCGGCACGGGCACCTACCACGGCCTGTGGCAGCGCATCAGCATCACCATCGGGTTCACGTGGTTCGGCGCCCTGGCGACCCTTCTGCTGCGTTCCCGGCGATCGGAGGCACTCGGCACGAAGGAGTGATCATGGCCGGTAGTGTGCCGGGATGACCGATGTGACCCCCCGCCATGTCCTGTGCGTGCTCGGCTCCGGGTTCGGGCTCGGGGACATGGAACGCGTCGCCGGCGAGTACGGCGGGCTCGTCCTCGACCGCGAGTACTCCGAGGACGAGCCCGACCCCCGGATGCCGGAGGCGTTCGAGGCGAGCATGGCGGGGGCGCCGTTCGAGGATGCCGACCGGGACGCGGTGGAGTCCCACGACACCGTGGGCTACCTGCTGTCCGCGCCGATGATGCGGGGTCTCGCGGCCGACACGTCGCGGCGCCTGCTGGAGGCGACGGCCGCGCTGCTGCGCTCCGGCGCCGCCGCGGTGAAGAACGAGAGCAGCGGAACCGCGCACGGCCGGGACCGCTGGCTCGCACTGGCCGAGCAGGCCGCCGAGGCCAAGGACGAGGAACTCGCCGGCACGCTCGTCGAAGCCTGGGTGAAGCGTCCGATCTACGACGGCGAGGTCCTCTACAGCTGCGGCATGCACCTGCTCGGCGCGCCCGATGTGGAGATCGAAGTCGACGAGGAGCAGCTGACGGAGGACGGCGTCCCCGAACTGGCCATGCACCTGGACGCGCTGGCCATCTACCTCCTGACCGACCCCCGCGCGCAGGAGATCGAGGACGGCGCCGGCTTCCGCCTGACCGAGGACGCCCCCCGCCACATCCTGCGTACCGGCACCTGCGACCGCTACGAAGACGACGACCTCTTCTTCAACCCCTACGGCTACGTCCGCCTCACCCGCCCGCAGTAAGCCGCCCCCGGCCCGCGCCGCTCAGCGGATTCTGTCGCGCAGGTGCCGGTCGAGTGTGCCGATCGCGTCGGTGAGGATCTCGGCGTAGTGGTCCTGCTCCATCCGCTCGGCCATCTGCTCCTCGGAGGGATCCTCGACCTGGGTGTTGATCCACCACAGATTGCCGAACGGGTCGAGCAGGCGGCTGCCCCGGGCCCCCCAGGCGTTGGTGGCAAGCCGCGTCACCTCGACGGCGCCGCGGTCGAGTGCCCTGCGGTGTGTCTCGTCCGCGTCGGGGACGTAGAGGTTGAGGAAGGCCGGAGTCGGCGCCCACCCGTCCTGCCGGTCGAACAGCATGATCAGCGAGTCGCCGATCCGGAGTTCGGCATGCCCGACATGGGTCTTCTCCTCGTCCAGGTAGTGCGGGGCGAACCTCAGTTCGGCGCCGAAGACGTGCTGGGCGAACTCGATGAAGTCATCGGCCCGGTCGACGATGACCCACGGCGCCACCGTGGGGTAGCCATCGGCGGTATAGCTCGTCATGTGGTCTCCTCTGGTAGGCCCCGGTGTCCAGGGGCGCCGTTTCGCGTCTTTCATGACGTTAGGGACGCTGCGGCCAGATCCTGACCTCAAGACGCGCACACTGGGCTCATGGATCCGACCAACCGGCGCTTGGAACTGCTCGCGCTACTGCAGGCCCGTCCCGAGTGGTCCGGGACCGAGCTGGCCGAGCGCCTCGCGGTCAGCGCCCGCACCCTACGCCGCGACATCGGCCGGCTGCGCGACCTCGGCTACGCCGTGGACTCGGCCACCGGTACCGAGGGCGGCTACCGGCTGGGGCACGGCCGGGCGCTGCCGCCGCTGGCCCTGGTGGACGCCGAGGCCGTGGCGGTGGCGGTGGGGCTGCGGATGGCCGCCACGAGCGGGGTCGCCGGGCTGGACGACGCCGTCACGAGCGCCATCGCCAAGCTGGAGACCGCGCTTCCCCCGCGGCTGCGGCAGCAGGTGAGCGCCCTGGGCCAGGACCCGCTGCGGCTGGGCGGCCACGGCGCGCAGGAGGTCGTCGCGGACACCCTGGTCGCGCTCGCACTGGCGGTCCGGCGCACGGAACGCCTGCGGATCGCCTACCGCGACGGAGCGGGGCGGCGCACACGACGCGACCTCGACCCCCACCGGCTGGTGCGCACCGACACGCACTGGTATCTCGTCGCTCGTGACGTCGCCAAAGACGACTGGCGCGTCCTGCGAGTGGACCGCGTCAGCGATCCGCGGCCTCTGGGCGTGCGCTTCCACCTGCACGACCCACCCGACGCGGCCGAGCTGGTCTCCCAGGCGCTGGAGTTCGGACCGCACGAGAACCGCGCGCTGGTGCGGCTGGACGTCTCCCTCGACCGGGCCAGACGGCTGGCGCCGTCCGTCGCCGGCCGGATGACCGCCGACGGGACGTCCACCCTCGTCGGGCTGTCCGACGACGACCCCTGGTGGACCGCCCGCTTCCTGCTCTCCCTGGCATGCCCGTTCGCAGTGATCGAGGGCCCCGCTCTGCTGACCGAACTGCACCGCCTCGGGAAGGAACTGGCCGCCCTGCAACCCGGCACCAGCACCACCCCCGCGCCCAGCCACTGACCAGCGCCGCGCCGACCGGCGCGCCCGCGAGCAGGACTATTCGATGACGACGCCGTGATCGCGCGCCAGACCGGCCAGACCGTCCACGTACCCCTGCCCCACCGCCCGCAGCCTCCAGCCGCCCTGGCGGCGGTAGAGCTCGGCGCAGATCATGACCGTCTCCGTCGTGGAGTCCGCCGCCACGGCGTGGGCGGCGCCGTCCTGCTCGGTCACCGTGAGCCGGACGGCGCCCGGCCGGCCGCTCGTCACCAGCAGGATCACCGAAACGTCGGTGGCCAGCCGGGCCAGGTCCACCCGCAGCCGGCCGGCCGCGGTGTCCAGATCGACCGCGCCATCCGAGGAGACCGGCTGGTTGTAGAACACGAAGTCGGCGTCGGACCGGACCTTACGGTCGGCTCCCAGGAGCAGTGCGCACGGATCATGGTCGGGGGACGGAAGCGCGAAGGTGCACAGGAGGGACGACGCGGAGAGCTGGACGTTGCCGCCGGCGGGAAGCGGGCTCGCGGGGGCGGCCCTGTCCGGGACGGCGCTGTCGGGGGCCGGGTCGCGCCAGCCGTCCGGCGCCTCGATGCGGGCGTCCACCCCGGCGTGCTCCTTGAGCAGGTACAGCAGGTTCGCGCCGTCGAGGAGCTCGATGGGCTTGTTCTTCGCGAAGTCGAAGGACGCCTGGCCGTAACCGCTGGTCGTGACGAGGATGCCCTTGGACGCGCCCTCGTTCTGCAGCGTCCCGTAGAGGTCGCGGACGGCAGAGACCCCGACGGTGTTCCTGTAGCGCTTCGCCTGGATGACGACCTTGCCGCCCATGATCGGCCGCGGATCGTAGGCGACGCAGTCGACGCCGCCGTCCCGGGACGGTCTCGTCTGCCGGGACTCCAGCCCCATCCGGGTGAACAGGTTCTGGATCAGCCCCTCGAACTCGGTCGGGGTCATCCCGAGGAGGTTGGGCCGCTCGTCCAGGTCGCCGAGGATGTCGGTCTCCTCGACGAACCGCGGGTCGACCATGCTGAACTCCAGCACCGGCCGCACGGGCGCGAGTTCCGCGGTGTTCCGGGAGACCCCCGCCCCGAGGTGCTTCAGGCAGGCCGCCGGGTCGACCCGGGCGAGGTCGAGCTCGGCGAACGTCTCCTTCGTGGTCCTCAGCGTCAGCAGGCACGGACGCACGGGACGCCCCGTCGCCGCGCCGACGGTGCTGACCATGCCGTTGAAGACGATGGTCGAGACGTGCCCGGCGGCGTCGCTCTCGAAAAGGTCGCGGACGACCCGCAGCGCCACCTGACTGACGACGGAGGTGTACTGCGCCTTGACCTGTGAAGCGGGGCGCTTGGTCTCGGTGACGGAGTCGGAGGTCTTGACGTACCGGTGCGCCTTGACCGTCGGGACGACGTCGATGCCCGGCAGTTCGTACTCCACCACGAGCCGGGCGGACTCGGGCACGTACGCCATGCGCCACTGCGCCGGGAACCCGTCCGGGTAGAAGACGGTGTTCGAGACCAGGTCGAGGTAGGCGACGACGGCGTCGGGCCGCCCGGCCGCGAGCTCCCGCTTCATCGTTTCGACCTCGGCGTGCTGCCGCCGGATTCGTTCGTCCGCCTCCGCCGTCCGCCGGGCATGCTCTTGCTGGAGGCGGCCCAACGTGGCTTGACGGGCCTGCTCGCGCTGGGCGTGCTCGGCGCAGGCCCGCTGGTAGTTCAACTGCCCTTGACGGACCTGCTCCTCGTGCCGGGCCCCGCCCACCAGCCTGGACAGGCCCGAGGGCGGGGGCGGCAGGAACGCCTCCGGCCGCGGCGGCGCCTCCGGGTGGCCGGCGGGGCCAGGGTTGAATGGCGCGACATCCGGTTTCTCCTTGAGCCTGTCGAGGTCGAACCGGGTGTCGGTGAGAAGCCCCGAGACCAGGATGGAATCCAGCTCCTCCAGCCGCTGGGCGAGGTCTTCGTTCATCGCGGCGACCTCAGCGGCCCGGGATTCGGAGTAGAGGCGCTTGCGCTCCTTCTCGTCAGCGGCCCGCGCCCGCTCGTACGCGGCCTGAGCCCGCGCCGCCTCCCGATGCGCGGATGCATCCGCCCGCCGCCGCGCCGCCTCCGCCCGCTCCGCTTCACGCTGCATCTGCGCGACCGCCGCCATGAACCCCTGCCGCCTCGCCCTAACCC
>NZ_SMKK01000233.1 GCF_004348425.1 Actinomadura sp. 7K507 | reverse complement strand
GACGGGGAGGGAGCGTTCCAGGCGCGGGCCCGCCGGGTGAACCTGGACCTGGAGGCCCCCCACGTCGTGCTGTCGGCCCGCTGCGGCTCGCCGGAGCATCGCGGGCGCGCCGCGTTCTGGGCGGCCTCGCGCGCCGCGGTCTCGCACGGCCTGGCGGCGGCCCGCGGCGAGGAGGTCGTCCTGCTGCTGCCGGGCGACGAGCCCGGCGAGACGGCGCAGCGGGTCGCCACGGAGCTGGGAGCCGCGCTGGCGTCACCGGTCACGGTCGGCGCGGCCGGGCCGCTGCGCGATCCGGGCGGGGTCGCCGCCGCCTACCGGGAGGCGCGGCGCTGCGCCGACGCGCTGCTGGCCCTCGGCCACCGCAACGCCGGCGCGGACGCCCGCGAGCTGGGCTTCGTCGGCCTGCTGATCGGCGCGGACCGCGATGTCGCCGGTTTCCTGCGGGCGACGCTCGGCCCGGTCCTCGACTACGACGCCCGCCGGGGGACGTCCCTCGTGCGGACGGTCGAGGGCTACTTCGGCGCCGGGGGCAGCCTGTCCCGGACGGCCGAGCGCCTGCACATCCACGTCAACACGGTCAACCAGCGGCTGAACCGCGTCGGCCGCCTCCTCGGCGAGGGCTGGCAGGAACCCGGCCGGGCCCTGGAGATCCAGCTGGCGCTCCGGCTGCACCATCTCCAGAACCCCCATCTCCAGGACCCGCGGGGCTGAGCCGCTCAGACCTGCGCGTCGACGGGCCTGCTCGCCTCGGCCTCGTCGCCGGACGGGGCGGGCCCGCGCCGGAGGGCCGGCAGGTCGCGGGCCGTCCCCCAGACGCCCCGGCGGAACAGCAGCACGATCACGATGAAGATCAGGCCCGTGACGATGCCGGTCTCCTCGAAGCCGGCCGTGGCCAGGTAGTCCTGGAGCAGGACGATCAGGGCCGCGCCGATGGCACCGCCCCACAGCGTGCCGATGCCGCCGAGGATGACCATCATCACGGCCTGCCCCGAGGTCGTCCAGTAGACCCCTTCGAGCGAGGCGAAGCCGTGGCCGATGGCGAACACGCCGCCGGCCGTCCCGGCGAGCGCGGCGGACAGGATGAAGGCCAGCAGCCTGTAGCGGTCGACGGGGTAGCCGAGGGCGCGTGCGCGGGCGGGATTGTCGCGGATGGACACCAGCACCCGGCCGAACGGCGAGCGGACGATGCGCCAGGCGGCCAGCAGCCCCGCCAGCACGAACGGCAGGCCCGCGTAGTAGAAGTAGAACGGCTCGGACAGGTCGAGGCCGAACAGCTCCCGGGGGATGCCCTGCAGCCCGTTCTCCCCGCCCGTGACGTCCCGCCACTGGTTGGCGACGAAGTAGATCATCTGGGCGAAGGCCAGGGTGACCATCGCGAAGTAGATGCCGGTCAGCCGGACCGACAGGAAGCCGATGGGGAGCGCCAGCAGCGCCGCGAAGGCCGCGCCGCCCAGGATCGCGACCGGGAACGGCATCCCGGTGTGCACCGCGATGAGGCCGGTGCAGTAGGCCGAGCCGCCCCAGAACGCGGCGTGCCCGAACGACAGCAGCCCGGTGAAGCCCAGCAGCAGGTCCACCGCCGCGGCGAACAGGGCCCAGCAGGCGATGTCCATCGCCACCGGCGGGTAGATCATCCAGGGCAGGGCGAGGGCGGCGGTGAGCCCGGCCACCAGGAGCACGGTCCCGCCCCGGCCCGAGCGGGCCAGTCTGGTGAGGATCATCGGAACGCCTCCTCGCGTCCGAACAGCCCGGCCGGCCGCCACAGCAGCACGACGGCCATGAGGATGAACACGAGGGTCTGGGAGAGCGCCGGGACGTACAGGTTCCCCAGCGCCGACACGAGCCCGATGGCGAAGCCCGCGGTCACCGAGCCGAACACCGAGCCGAGGCCGCCGATCACCACGACGGCGAACACGGTGATGATCAGGTCGGCGCCCATCAGCGGGTTGATCGCCCGCATCGGCGCGGCCAGCACCCCGGCGAACGCGGCCAGCGCGACCCCGAAGCCGAACACCGGGGTCACCCACCGGCCGACGTCGACGCCCAGCCCCCGCGTCAGCTCGGGGCGTTCGGTCGACGCCCGGACGATCATCCCGACGCGGGTCCTGGTGAGGACGAGCCACACCGCGAGGCACACCACGGCCGATATCGCCAGCACGAACACCTGGTAGGCGGGATAGGTGAACAGCCCCAGGTCGATCGTGCCGTTCAGCCCGGACGGCCGCGGGTACGGCTGGGAACTGACCCCGTACTCCCGCTTCACGACGTCCTGCAGGATCAGCCCCAGCCCGAAGGTGAACAGGAGGTTGTAGAGCGGGTCCAGCGGCGTGAGCCGCCGGATGAACAACCGTTCCAGGATGACCCCGGCCACCCCGAGCAGCGGCGGCACCAGCAGCAGCGACACCCAGAAGTTCAGCCCGAACGAGTCGAGCGCGATGAACGCCCCGAACGCGCCGAGCATGTAGAACGCGCCATGGGCGAGGTTGACCACGTGCAGCATCCCGAAGATGACGGACAGGCCGAGGGCGAGCAGGGCGTAGAACGCCCCGCCCACCAGGCCGTTGAACGCCTGCTGGAGCATGCGCGGGCCGCCTCAGAGCTTGCAGGCCGCGTCGGGCTTCTGGAACGCCTCGGCCGCCGGGATCGTCTTGAGGATCTTCACGTAGTCCCACTCCTCCTCGACCTCGCTGGACGGTTTCACCTGCCCCAGGTACGCGTCGTGCAGCAGCAGGTGGTCCTGGGCGCGGATGGTGGCGTTGCGGGCGAAGACGTCCTCGAACCGGTGCCCTTCCAGCTGCCCGACCACCTCGCCGGACTCGTCGGTGCCGCCGCGCTGCACGGCCTCCAGGTACTGCAGGGCGGCCGAGTAGTTGCCGGCCATGTTCGAGGTCGGCCGCTGCCCGGCCTTCGCCTGGAACTTGTCCGCCCAGGCACGGGCCTTGCCGTCGAGGTTCCAGTACCACATGTCGGTGTAGCGGGTTCCGGCGAGGGCGTCCGGGCCGAGCGACCTGATATCGCTGATGACCAGGAGCCCGACCGCCAGGCTGACGCCCTTGTCCCTGAGCTTGTACTCGTTGTACTGCTTCACCAAGTTGATCAGGTCACCGCCGGCGTGCATGGTTCCGAGCACCTCCGGCTTCGGGTCGAGACCCGGCGCCTTGAGCAGGAACGTGGCGAAGTTGTCGTTGGGGAACTTCGTCGGATCGGTGTCGACCACACCGCCGCCGGCGGCCTCGATCGCCTTCGTGAAGGTCTTCTGCATGTCGTCCCCGAACGCGTAGTCCGGGTAGATGATGTACCAGTTCTCCGTACCGTCCCTGGTCACCTCCGTACCGGTGCCGTGGGCGAGCATGTAGCTGTTGTAGCCGTAGTGGAAGGTGTACTTGTTGCACTGCTTGCCCGTCAGCTCGGTGCTCGCGGCGCCGACGTCGATGAACACCTTCTTCTTGTTCTTGGCGATGTTGGCGACGGCGAACGCGGCGGAGGAGGTCGGCACGTCCAGGATCACGTCGGCCCGCTGCCGGTCGTAGAGCTCCTGCGCCTTGGAGTTGGCGATCTCCGGCTTGTTCTGGTGGTCGGCCGACAGGACCTCGATGCTGTCGGTCACCGCGTCGTCGCCGTACTTGGCCTTGAAGTCCGCCACCGCCATCTCCACCGCCTCGACCGACTTGCGGCCGGAGGTCTCGGCGTAGATGCCCGACTGGTCGTTCATGACGGCCAGGACGATCTTGTCGTCGCTGATCGCGCCGCCGCCGCCGGACGGCCCGCCCCCGCACGCGGCCAGCAGCAGCCCGGCGGCGGCGAGGCCGCCGGCCCAACCCGTGAGCTTCATCAGGTCTCCTCTGTCTCCAAGATCGTCTGGCTTCGAAATCGTCTGCTTCGGGGCGTCAGAGGCCGAGGTGGTTCAGATGCCGAGGTATTCGAGTAGCTCGTGCTCGCGTTCGCGGACCTGGTCGTTGCCGAGCGACTCGACGATCCGGCCCTCGGCGAGCAGATAGTGGCGGTCGGCGACGGTGACCGCGAAGTGCAGGTTCTGCTCGACCAGCAGGACGGTGACCCCTGCCGCCTTGACCTCGCGGAGGATCTCGCCGATCTGGGCGACGATCAGGGGCGACAGGCCCTCGGTGGGCTCGTCGCACAGCAGCAGCCGGGCACCCGTCCGCAGCACCCGGGCGAGCGCGAGCATCTGCTGCTCGCCGCCCGACAGCTTCGTCCCGGGGAACCTGCGCCGCTCCCGCAGCATCGGGAACGTCTCGTACACCCGCTCCAGCGACCACGGCTCCGGACCGCCCGGCCCCGCGGCCTTCCGCCTCGGCGGGAGCGTCAGGTTCTCCTCGACCGAGAGGGTGGCGTACACGCCCCGGTCGTCCGGCACGAAACCCAGGCCGCGGCGGGCCCTGCGGTGGGGGGCGAGGCCGGTGACGTCCTCGCCGGACAGCGAGATCACGCCCGTGGTCCGGCCGTACGAGGCGTGCAGTCCCATCAGGCAGCGCAGCAGCGTGGTCTTGCCCGCGCCGTTGCGGCCGGCGAGCGTGACGATCTCGCCCTCGCCGACCCGCATGGACGCCTCGCGCAGGGCCTGCGCCTCGCCGTACCACGCCGACAGGCGGTCAACTCGCAGCATGGGCGTCTCCGAGGTAGGCGGTGACGACGCGCGGGTCATGCCGGATCTCGGCGTACGGCCCCTCGGCCAGCACCGTGCCGCGCTGAAGGACGGTCACCCGGTCGGCGAGGCTGGCGACCACGTTCATGTTGTGCTCGACGAGGACGACGGTGCGGCCCGCGCGTATCCCGCGGATGAGCTCGATGGTGCGGTCCACGTCCTCCATGCCCATCCCGGCGGTCGGCTCGTCGAGCAGCAGCACCTTCGGGTCGAGCGCGAGGGCCAGCGCCAGCTCCAGCGCGCGTTTGCGCCCGTACGACAGGGAGCCCGCGGCGACGGCGTCCTGGCCGGCGAGCCCGACCTGGTCGAGCAGCTCGGCCGAGCGGCCGGCGAAGCGGTCGAGCCTGCGGTCCGAGAGCCAGAAGCGCCATCCCAGGCCGGTGCGGCTCGCCAGCGCCAGTTCCACGTGCCTGCGCGGGGTCAGCTCGGGGAACAGGCTGGTGATCTGGAACGAGCGCGCCAGCCCAAGGCGGCTGATCACCTCGGGACTGCGCCCGGCCAGCTCCTTGCCGTCCGTTCGGCCGTCCGCCAGCAGGATGCTGCCCGCGGTCGGTTTCAGGAAGCCGGTGAGCAGGTTGAAAAGGGTGGTCTTGCCGGCTCCGTTGGGGCCGACCAGCGCGTGCACGCCGCCTTCGGCCACGTCCAGGTCCACGCCGTCCACGGCCCGGAAGCCGCGGAACTCCCTGACGAGGCCCCGCGCCCTCAGCACGGGGACGTCCGCGGGGCCGCTCACCTGCCCGCCTTCGGTGGGCCCTCCTTCCATGCGCCCTCCTCACGCGTCATCGTCACCAGCGACCGGCGTGATCCGGGCCGACCCGGGACGCCGTGACCGTGAACGCTAAGTCGCCGCCCGGCCGAGCGGACAGGCGACCGAAACACACATTCGAACGGCGCGATATGAACGACTCCCACACCGCGCGTCCGGCCGGAACGGCAGATCGGGGCGGACCGGGCTACTGAGGCGGGCCGATCGAATCCCGTTGCCGGAGCCGATGGACGCATCCACCACAGGAAGCCGGTCAACAGTGGTGTCCGCCGACGTGGCCGCGCACATCGGCGGTCGCACAGCATGGCGTCCAGTTCCAGCCGTTCCCGCCCCCCAAGGGAGCCCACATGGCCATTCTCGGCAGATCATCCGTCTTCTCGGCGGCCGCGGTGACGTTCCTGGCGGCCACTCTGGTGACCGCCGTTCCGGCGGCGCAGGCCGACACCCGCTGCCTCCGCATGGACAGGGTCCACGTCCCCGGAGCGCAGCGGCTGGTCACCGCCTGCCTGGACGACCTGACCACCGCCGGCACGGTCGCGTCGGGCCACACCGACCCCGCACAGTGGACGGGACTGCACGCGGCCGCCACCCGGAACCCGAGCGGGATCCCGGGAATCCAGATCGACGGCTACTTCCGGGACGGCTCGACGCTCAACACCACCCACGGCTGGAACCACGACTCCCAGTTCGTGATCCGGCTTCCGGAGGACTGGAACGGCGGGCTCGTGGTCTCCGGGGCGCCGGGTACCCGCCGCCAGTACGCCAACGACTTCACCATCTCCGACTGGGTGCTGGCCAAGGGGTACGCGTTCGCCTCGACCGACAAGGGCAACAACGGGAACGAGTTCTACACGGACGGCAGGCGTCCCGGGGACGCCATCCGGGAGTGGTACCACCGGATGACCCAGCTCACCGTGGCCGCCAAGGCGACCGTGGCCCGCCACTACAGAAGGGCCCCGCGCAGGACGTACGCGGCGGGCATCTCCAACGGCGGCCAGCTGGTGCGCTGGGCGCTGGAGAACCACCCGGAGCTGTACGACGGCGGCATCGACAGCGAAGGCACGTACTGGCCGCGCGACGACGGACCGAACGCGCTGACCTACCTCCCGGCGGCCCTGCGCAACTACCCCGAGTACAAGGCGACCGGCGACCGCCGGGCGCACGCCGCGATGCTGAGGGCAGGCTTCGCCCGGGGTTCGGAGTTCCTGTGGGACTTCAACTACACGAACATCTGGGACAACACGCAGCGCATATACCGCGAGGAGGTCGACCCGTCCTACGACGGCGACCTGGAGGCGGGCATCCCGTACTGCGAGAGCGGCACGCCCGGCTGCGACACCGACTACCGCTACCGGTCACGTCCCCGGAGCGTGCACCGCACGGTGAAGGCGCTCGGCCACAGCGGCCGCATCGGAAAGCCGATGATCACGGTGCACGGGACGCTGGACACCCTCCTGCCGATCAAGGTCCACAGCGACGCGTACGCCGGGAAGATCCGTGAGCGGGGCCGCGGCGGGCTGCACCGCTACTACCGCATCGAGGGGGCCTCGCACCTGGATCTGGAATACGACCTGTTCCCGGACCGGATGCGGCCGCTGCTGCCCTGCATGCGGACGGCGTTCGAGGCCCTCGAACGCTGGACGGCCCCGCGCGGCGGCGACGCACCCCCGCCCAGCGCCACCGTCCCCCGCCAGACCTCCGGTGACGTGGCCAACTCCTGCTCCATCGGCTGAGTCGTCCCGTTACCCGGTCCGAGTGTGCGCGCGCTGCTGAGCGCGCTGCTCCTCACCCCGGGCGACATCGTGGGCGAGGACCGGCTGCTCACCCTGGCCTGGGGCGCGGACAAGGGCAGCCGCCGCGCGCTCCAGTGCGCCGTGACCCGGCTCCGGACGTGGCTGCGCACCGCCGTGGGGCCGGGCGTCCGGCTCGAGCACGCGGGGTCGGGCTACCGGCTCGCGGTGCCGGACGCGCTCGCCCGCGCCCTCCTGCGCGACCGGACCGACCTGCTCATCCTGGACGAGCCGAGCGCGGGCCTGGACGCCGAGGCCGAACTGCCGCCGGTGACACCGGCGCCCGCTCCGTCGGCCGACTCCATCGGCTGACCGGTCTGCGGCACGGCGGTGGATCTCACCCGCGCCCGCGGCCTTGCCGATCGGTCATGCCCGATCGGTCGTGGGCCGTCCGGCCCGGGGCGTCACGCCGTGCTCGCGCCGGGGATGCGGCGGGACGACTGGGTGGGCAGGTCCGCGTAGGTGACTATGCCGGGGCGCGCGGCGCACACGGCGGGGATGGCGTTCACGACGGGCATCGCGGTGATGACCGAGCCGATGGCGAGCATGTCCTCCATGCTCATCGACGTGAAGTCCTGAGGCAGGACCTCCACACGCAGGTTGACCTGCGGGTGGCCGCGTACCTCGATGAGGTAGGCCATGGCGATCTCCCACGCGGGGTCGAGTTCCCCCGTCACCGTCCAGCGGACGTGCGCCTCCACGACGTCCGCGCCGGCGGAGACACCGAACCACCTGACGTCCAGCCCGGCGACGGTTCCGCTCCGGACCGGGCGCCCGGGGATGTCCAGGTCCTTCGTCGCGTGGGCGAAGCCGACCTCGCAGCGGACGTCGTCGATCGCGGTGCCGAGCAGTTCGGCGAGGGCCTCGACGGCGTCGCCGAAGGGGGCCGTCGCCTTTCTGACGTCGTCGGCGTGCCCGGGATCTCCCGCCGGACGGCCCCAGCCCAGCCCGTCCTGGTTAGCGTCCCCCGCCCACATGCCGATGTCGAACGACTCGATGACTTTGACGTAGTCGACCTGGCGGCACACCCCGGACGCGACCGCGGCCAGCTGGTCGGCGTAGCCGGGGTTGACGCCGCTGCCGAACAGGCTGGCGCCCCCCGCGCGGGCGGCCCCGTCGAGGGCCGCGCGGGCCGGTTCACCGTAGGCGCGCCCGGTGAGGAACGAAGCCGTCGTGAGGACGTTGACACCCGCCCGCAGCAGCCGTTCCAGATGCCCTACGTCGGGATGGAGCGGCATGTAGAGGACGCAGTCCGGAGCGAGCCCGATGATCGCCTCGATGTCGTCGGTGGCGAGGACGCCGAGCGGGCGGCCGAGGCCGGCCAGCTCACCGGCGTCCCGGCCCGCCTTCTCCTTGCCGAAGGCGTAGACGCCGACGAGTTCCAGATCGGGACGCTCGGCGATGGCCGCGATCGACTGGCGCCCGACGTTGCCGGTCGTCCACTGGACCACGCGAATGGGTCGGTCGGACGTGCGTTCCACTGTGCCTCCCAGTTGCGGGATCGCCCCGAAGAGCGGTGTCCCGACACTAAGCCTGAATTTTGACCATGGTCAACATTTTTCGGGAGTCGGTGAGGCCGGTATTCTGCGCGATGTGATGGACGAATCGGCGGCATCGCACGGCGGGGCTCGTGCTGACCAAGGTCAGCGCCGGACGAATCTGACACAGCCGCGCTCGCGGGAGACCAGGCGCGCGCTGGTGCACGCCGCGATCGCGCTGTGGCGGACGAAGGGGTACGCCGACACCACCGTGGCCGACATCTGCAAGGCCGCCGGGGTCTCCAAGGCGCTGTTCTACTTCTACTTCCCGCGCAAGGAGGACGCCCTTCTGGAGGCCGGGTTCCTGTCCGTCCGGGAGGCGCGGGAGAAGTGGCGTGAGCTCGTCGCCCGGCCCTACGACCTGCCGGACGTGATCGTCGCGGTCCTGGCCACGCTGGAGCGGACGATGCGCCGCAACCCTCCGCAACTGATCATCGAGGTCACCCTGGAGGGCCACCGGGCTGAGCAGCGGGCTCTGGCGGAGGGCCGCTCGGACGACCACCACGCGAGCAGGTTCCTGTTGCTCGAACTGCTCGAGCGTGCCAGGGCGGACGGCAAACTCCCATCCGGCATGGACGTACTGCACGTGGCGCGGGGTGCCCAGGCACTCCTGGAGAGCGGCACCCGGCACTGGGCCGCCGGCGAGTACGGCGACCGCGGCTTCGCCGAGGTGGTGGGCCGCGACATCACGGCCTTCGTCACCGGCCACACCCGGCTGGCCGACGGCGAACCGCGAACCTAGCTCGCCGCGCCCGAACCTCCCGTCCGTACATCTCAGAGAAAAAGTTCCGTGGTCGTGTCGATCGGCGTCGCCGGCCGTTCGACCTAGGGGTAGAGGCTCCGGAGAGGGGCCCGGACCACCGAGGGAGACGGAACCATGAAGTACATGCTGATCATGCGCGCCAGCGACGAGGCCTTCGCGGGGATGGGCGAGATCGACTTCACCGAGATGCTCGCGACCATCGGCGAGTACAACCAGGAGATGATCGAGGCCGGAGTGCTGCTGGCCGCGGAGGGGCTCGACGACGCCGCCGAGGGCGTGGTCGTCGACTACTCCGCCGACCCGCCCGTGGTAACCGACGGCCCGTACGGCGAGACCAAGGAGCTGTTCGGCGGGTTCTACATCCTCAACGTGGCCTCCAAGGAGGAGGCCGTCGAGTGGGCCAAGCGGTCGCCGATGGCCGGGCCGGGCTTCAAGACCGAGATCCGCCGCGTCACCACGATCGACGAGTTCCCGCAGGACAACGAGTGGATCAAGAAGGAGCGGGCGTGGCGCGAGGCGACCGGGCAGCTCTGAGCGGAGCGAACGGATGACTCTGAGCGGAGCGAACGGATGACTCTGAGCGGAGCGAACGGATGACTCCGAGCGGGACGGGGCGGCATGGGCGATCACAGCGGGCGTGAGGCCGTCGCCGCCGTCTGGCGGATCGAGTCCGCGCGGATCGTCGGTGCGCTCGCGCGCTACACCGGCGACTTCGCGCTGGCCGAGGACCTCGCGCAGGAGGCGCTGGCCGAGGCGCTGGTGACCTGGCCGCGCGACGGCGTCCCCCGCAACCGGGCGGGATGGTTGCTCACCGTCGGCCGGCGGCGCGCGATCGACGCGTTCCGGCGGCGTTCGGTCCGCGACGACAGGTACGCCGCTCTCGCCCGCGACCTGGGCGAGGGCGGCGTCGCCTCGGGCAGCGCGCCCGCCGATCCGGTCAGGGAGGCCGAGGACGTGCTGTGGGACCCGGACCAGATCGACGACGACATGCTCGCGCTGATGTTCATCTCGTGCCATCCCGTGCTGTCGCGGGAGGCGCGGGTGGCGCTCACGCTGCGGGTGGTGGGCGGCCTGACCAGCGACGAGATCGCCAAGGCGTTCCTGGTGCCGACCGCCACCGTGCAGGCCCGCATCACCCGGGCCAAGAAGACCCTGGAGGCGGCGCGGGTGCCGTTCGAGGTCCCGGTGGGCCGGGACAGGAGCGAACGGCTCGGCTCGGTGCTCAGCGCGATCTACCTGATCTTCACCGAAGGGTCCTCGGCCAGTTCCGGCCATGACCTGATCCGGTTCGATCTCGCCGCCGAGGCGCAGCGCCTCGCCCGCGTGGTGGCCCGGCTGATGCCGGACGAGCCGGAGGTCCACGGGCTGCTGGCGCTGCTGGAGCTGACCGCGGCCCGGTTCCCCGCCCGCACCGGGCGGGACGGCGAGCCGGTGCTGCTGGAGCACCAGGACCGCGGACGCTGGGACCGCTCCGCGATCCGCCGCGGCCGGGCCGCCCTGGCCCGCGCGGAGCAGGCCGGCCGGGGTCTGGGCGCCTACGGCCTGCAGGCGGCGATCGCCGAATGCCACGCCGCCGCGCCGTCGGTCGAGGCGACGAACTGGGAGCGCATCGTCCTCATCTACGAGGCGCTGGGCCGGCTCGCCCCGTCCCCGGTCGTCGAACTCAACCGCGCGGTGGCGGTCTCCATGGCGCAAGGACCGGCGGCCGCGCTGCCGATCGTGGACGGGCTCGTGGCCGGGGACGCGTTGCCGGACTCGCATCTGCTGCCCAGCGTCCGCGGGGAGCTCCTCACCCGCCTGGGACGCACCGGCGAGGCGCGCGCCGAACTGGAACACGCCCTGCGGGCCGCCGCCAACGAGCGCGAGCGGGCGGTGCTGAGACCCAAGCTCGACGCCCTCGGCTGAACGGGTAACGATCTTGCCGGGAGCGGCTGGGCCCCCGAGACTGGATGCCGGTCCGAGGCGCCCCCCGAAGGAGAAGAACCGAGCGTGCCCTCCAAGCTCTCTGGTCTCCGTACCGTCGCGGGTCGAGTCCGGGCCCTGACCGCCCTGGCGGCGGTGGCGCTCACCGTGCTGTTCACCGTGCTGACGGTGGGCGCCGGTGACGCCCGCGAAGGGCTGGACGCGGTGGGCCACCGCGAGGGCCCCATGGTGGTGGCCACCGCCGACATGTACCTCGCGCTCAGCGACATGGACGCGCAGGTGACCGGCGTGCTGCTGGCCGGGGGCGAGGAGGGCTGGCTGTGCGACCCCGGCGCGGAGGGCTCGGACTGCGAGCGCGGCAGCCCCAGGTACGTCTACGACATCCGCCGGGAGGACGCGCAGCGGGCCGCGCTGGAGGCCGCGCGGCTGACGCGGGGCGACCCGGTGCGCGGGCAGACCGTGCAGTCGGTCCTGGACGGGCTGCACGCCTACGACCAGCAGGTTCAGGCGGCCATGGAGGCCGGGCGGCGGGAGGGCCGTCCCGCGGTGGCGCTGGGGCGGGACGCCGTCCAGAAGTACCGGGCGGCGAACGCGCTGATGACGGGGAACCTGCTGCCGAAGGCGTACAACCTGACCCTGGACGGTACGGCCGACGTCGACGCGGCCTACCGGGAGAAGCACGCCGCCGTGGAGGCGGGATGGCTCCGGGTGGTGGGGGCCGGGCTGGCGCTCATGGCCGCGCTGGGGGCACTGCAGATCTTCCTGGCCCGGCGCTTCAGGCGCCTGCTCAGCGTGCCGCTCGCCGCCGCGCTCGCCGGGACGCTGGCGCTGACCGTGTCGGGAGCGTCGCTGCTGGCCACCGAGGCGGACCACATGCGGGCCGTCAAGACCGCGGGATTCGACCCCGTCCTGCAGCTCACCCGCGCGAGGGCGATCGCCCAGGGCCTGCACACCGACCGGGGACGGCTGCTCCTGGACCCGGCCGACACCGACCGCTACGACCAGATGTACCTGGAGAAGTCCCAGAAGCTCCTGTACATACCGGGGGCGACGAGGCCGGAGACCTACATCGACGAGCTGGGCAGCCGGTTGGGCACGGACGAACGCGGCCCGGACGTCGGCGGGCTCTTCGGTTCCCGGAACGGAGCGTGGGTGGACTGGGACGCCGAGGGCGGCAGGGACGAACTGCTGAAGGGCTACCACACCTACCAGACGACGGCATGGATGATCCCGACGGTGGCGGAGGACGGCGCCCAGCGCGGCCTCCGGGCCCACATGGAGCCGCGCTGGCCGTACCTGCCCAATGTCTACTTCCGGCACCTCGACGAGGACTTCGACGCCCGGATCAGCCACCACGAGTTCCTCAAGGGCCGGGCCGTCGCCGGCGGCGACCGGGCCCTGGAGCCGTGGACGTGGCTGCCCGCCGCCGCGACGCTGGCGATCGCGGCCCTCATCGTGGCCGGGGTCTGGCCGCGCCTGTCGGAATACCGCTGAGACACCGAGAACCGGGAGCCGACCGTGCACGCCCCCCGAAGCGACCTTTCCCGCGACACCACGGCCGTTCTCGCCGTCCTGGCCGCCCTGGTCCTGGTGACGGCCCTGGTGGCCGCCCCGCTGGTGCACGGGGCCGACGAGGGACCGTCGATCACCGGCCAGGACGAACTCGTGATCGGCGTCAAGGACGACCAGCCGGGCCTGTCCCTGCGGACCGCGGAGGACGAGCTGGAGGGTTTCGACGTCGACGTCGCGACCTACGTCGCCGGCCGCCTCGGAGTCCCGCCGGACGAGCTGACCCTCCGGCCGATCTCCACGGACGAACGTGAGAACGCGCTCAAGGACGGCAAGGTCGACCTGGTGGTCGCGACCTACTCCATCACCCCGGAGCGCAAGGAAGAGGTCACCTTCGCCGGGCCGTACTACGTCGCGCACCAGGACATCCTCGTCCGGCAGGGAGAACGCTCCATCAGGAAGGTGCGCGACCTTGAGGGCAAGAGGCTCTGCCAGGTGCCCGGGTCCAACTCCTGGCGGCGGGTGACCGAGCAGCTGAGGGTGGACGCCACGCTGGTCAAGGCGGGCTCCTACAGCGAGTGCGTCAAGGCGCTGACAGGCGGGCGCCTGGACGCGGTGTCCACCGACGACCTGATCCTCGCCGGGTTCGCGGCCGCCACCGGCGCCGGCGTCAGCGCCGGTGTGAGCATGGTCAACGCGCCGTTCTCCGACGAGCGCTACGGCATCGGCCTGCGCAAGGGCGACCTGGAGGGCTGCAAGGCCGTCAACCGGATCCTGACCGGGATGTACCAGAACGGGACGGCCGAGACCCTGCTCGGCCGTTGGTTCGCGGCCCCCGGCTTCGAGGTCACCACCACCGTCCCCCAGTTCGAGGGCTGCTCCTGACCCGCCCCTCCCTGCACACGCCCGGGCCCGCGCACGCCCGGCCCCGCGCGCCCGCTCAGTCGGAGGCGAGGGAGCGGGCGTGGGCGTCGAGGACGTGGGTGAGCAGGGCCGGGGCGCGCGTGCCGCCCGCGGTGTCCGGGAGGGTCTCCGGGGTGAGAGTCCAGTCGGTGCCCACCCACGAGTCGGCTATGGCGCCCTCGCTGGAGGAGAGGTTGTTGCAGGACTGCCGGACCCGCATGACGCGCACCGACTCGTCCGCCGGCGTGTCGGTCTCCACCAGCAGCACCGGGACTCCGACCAGCGGGCCGTCCTCGACCAGGCGCAGGATCTGGTGCGCGTCCTCCCCCGCGAGCGCGGCGCCCGCGTCGAGGATCACGACCAGCCGCACCGGCGGGCCGCCGGCCGCCGCGGGCAGGTCGCTGTCCTGGCCGCCGATCCGGCGCAGGTCCACCAGGTCGAGCAGGCGCCGGAGCCGCTCGGCCGCCGCCGGCCCGGTCGCCACCCCGCCGCCCAGCAGCTGCACGCTGGTCATCGGGTCGAACCCCTGCAGCCAGCCGGCGCCCGACAGGCCCGCGGCGTCGATCACCTCCAGCCCGGCCAGGCCGGGCGGGACGGCGGCCAGGAAACGGGTGGCCAGCGACCAGGCGAAGGCGGCCGAGTCGCCGGGCACCGTGCCCGACGAGAGCCACACGCCGCGCCGCCAGGGCACCCGCAGGACGAGCGGGATCCGCAGCTCGGGCAGCTCGGCGGTGGACAGCCGGCCCACCAGCACCCCCTCGGCCAGGTCGGTGCGCGGCCGCCAGGTCAGCCAGGACGGCGCGTCGAACGGGGCGACCTCCGCGGTGACATGCGGCTCCACCCGGGTCAGCTCGTCGCGCAGCTGCCCGGCGTCGGCGCGCAGGCGGTCGTTGGCCGCCGCCATCAGCTGGTCGAAGCGCCCGCGCGGCACCCGCCCGGCGATCTCCTCGTTGCGGAGCGTCAGCGCGTGCTCGGTGGCGGAGCGGAAGGAGGCCAGCGACCGGCTGGCGTCCTCCCAGACCAGCCAGCAGCGTTCGAGGTATCCGACCTCGGAGGTGGACGGCGCCTGCGGGGCGGGCGCCGGCCGCGGCTCCGGGACCCCCTGCGCGGGCGGGGGAGCCGGCTGTGCGGGCGGGGGGACCGGC
>NZ_SMKK01000232.1 GCF_004348425.1 Actinomadura sp. 7K507 | reverse complement strand
CCTCCAGGCCGTTCAGGTGCGCGAGCTGGCAGCGGCGGGCCAGCGCCCACTGGTCGTGGGTGGCCTTGGTGATGCTCCCGGCCCACCGCGCCGACGACCCACCCGTCAACGCCCGCTTACGCGCCGCCCACCCTTCGGCGTCATGCGCCGTCCCCGCCCGGCATCGGGCTTTCAGGTCACGACCGGCCAGCGAACCCAGAAACGCGCCCACCTCACCCAGCACGTCCTCGTCCCGGGCGATCAGGCCCTTGAGCCGGGCACGGATCGCCACCCCCGACGGACCGGCGACGACGAACGGCGCAACGATCGGCCGCAGGGGCTGCGGGGGCCCGTCCCGACCTGCGGCATGTGCTGCCGTCTGTGCCGGGGTCTGCCCGATCTCGCAGATGGCATCGTCCACGCCGAGGTGGGCGGCGGCGTCCACACCTTGGGCGATGGCGGACTGTGGCATGACGGATACTTTAAGTCATGCTCTTCGAACATGCAATCGACTTACGTGCGCCGCCGCGCCAGCACCCTGCCGCATGGCATCCTGCCACCGGCGCACAGCGGACAGAGCCCTGTGCACCAGGCGTTCCACCAGGCTCCATAACCACGCCCACGTCACTCATGAACGGCTATGCACACTCGTGAACACTCACTCGCCAGCGGCTATGAACCCCGGGCACGACCTCACTCCCAAGGAGCCAGACGCCTGAGGTCACCCGCCGGGACTGTAACTTGCCTTCCGCAAGGTAATGACTGAACGACGAGGCGCCCCGATGAAGAAGTGGATGCCGCTGTTCGCGGCGATCCTGCTGGAGGTGACCGCCACGCTGTCGCTGCGCGCGGCCGTGGACCATCCCGCCTGGTACACGCTGGTGACGGTCGGCTACCTGGGAGCGTTCGCGGCCCTCAGCGTGGCGCTGCGCAACGGCCTGGGCGTCGGCGTGGCCTACGGCATCTGGGCCGCCTCCGGCGTCGTGCTGACCGCGGTGCTGGCCGCCGTCATCTTCAACGACGCGCTCACCGCCACGATGGGTGTGGGCATCGCCCTGGTCATCGCCGGGGTCCTGTGCGTGGAACTGGGCTCCCAGCACGCCCAGCGCCGCGAGGAAGAGGGCGCCGCATGACGTGGCTGCTCCTCATGGGCGCGATCCTCACCGAGGTCGCGGGCACCCTGTCCCTGCGGATGGCTTCCCAGCCCGGCGGGCACAAGGCATGGTTCCTCGCCGTGGCCGCCGGCTACCTGGCCGCCTTCGTCTTCCTGGCGCTCGCGCTGTACGACGGCCTTGGCATCGGCGTCGCCTACGGCATCTGGGCCGCCACCGGCGTCGCGCTGACCGCCGTCGCCTCACGCGTCCTGTT
Source organism: Actinomadura sp. 7K507 (assembly GCF_004348425.1). Taxonomy (GTDB): domain Bacteria; phylum Actinomycetota; class Actinomycetes; order Streptosporangiales; family Streptosporangiaceae; genus Spirillospora. Next base: position 13,732 of record NZ_SMKK01000232.1, on the reverse strand, counting down.
CAAGGAGGCCCTGACCAGGGTCATGGGCCTGGGCATCGTCCTGATCGCCGCCGGCGTCCTGTTCATCGAACTCGGCGCCACCCACTGACCTTGAAAGCCCGGCGCGCCGGCCATCGACCCCCCGGCGGGCGCAGCCGCAGCGCTGAATATGTAACATACACACGTCCTTGCGCGCGTTACGGGTTCGAGAGGTGGCATGAGTTCTCAGGGTGCTCCCGTAACACCGCGGACGACGCGCAGGGCGATAGCCGTCGTGGTGGTGCTGTGTTTCAGCAGTCTGTCCGCGTCGTTGATGCAGTCGCTGGTGATCCCGATCCAGAGCGATCTGCCGAGGCTGCTGTCGACCTCGCCGAGCACGGCGTCGTGGGTGGTCACGGCCACGCTGCTCGGCGGCGGCGTGGCCATGCCCATCAGCGGCCGGCTGGCCGACATGTACGGCAAGAAGCCCGTCCTGGTCGTCTCCGCGGTCATCCTGCTGATCGGCTCGCTGCTGTGCGCGGTGTCCAGCACGGTCTCCGTGGTGCTGGTCGGCCGTGTGCTGCAAGGCATCGCGATGGGGTACGTCCCGGTGGCGATCAGCATGGTCCGCGAGGCGGCACCGCCGCACCTGCGCAACACCGCGGTCGCGGGCGTCAGCGCGACCCTGGGCGTCGGCGGCGCGCTCGGCCTGCCGCTGGCGGCGTGGATCGCGCAGGACTTCGACTGGCACATGCTGTTCGTGGTCTCCGCCGTCCTCGCGCTGGTGATGACCGCGTTGACGGCCACGGTCGTCCCGCATGTACGGGACGCCCATCCCGGACGGCTCGACGTCGTCGGCGCGCTGGGCCTGGCCGCGGGCCTAGTGGGTGTGCTGGTCGGGGTCTCGAAGGGCAACGACTGGGGCTGGAGCAACCCGGCCACGATCGGCATGATCAGCGGCGGCGCGGTCGTGCTGCTGCTGTGGGGATGGTACGAACTGCGCGACGGTGACCCGCTGGTCGACCTGCGCACCTCCGCACGCAGGCCCGTACTGCTGACCAACATCGCGGCCGTGCTCATCGGGTTCGGCATGATGGCCCAGGCCATCGTCGTCCCGCAGCTGCTGCAGATGCCCGGGGCCGTGGGCGGGATGGGACAGACCATCCTACAAGCCGGGCTGTGGATGGCACCCGGCGGGCTGATGATGATGCTGTTCACCCCGGTGTCCTCCCGGATGCTCACCTCCTTCGGCGCACGCGTCACCATGGCCGTCGGAGCCGGCGTGCTCGCGCTGGGCTACCTGGTCGCCACGCTTCTCATGGACGCGCCCTGGCAGCTGATGGCGGCGACCTGCGTGATCTCGGCCGGAGTCGGCATCGGCTACGCCGCGATGCCCACGCTCATCCTCACCAACGTCCCGGCCACCGAGTCGGCCGCGAGCGTCGGCCTCAACAGCCTCATGCGCTCCATCGGCACGACCACCGCCGGAGCCGTCATGGCCGTCGTCCTCACCAGCCGGACCATCGACCTGGCGCCCGGAGCCCCTCCCGTGCCGTCCCAGGGCGCCTTCCAGCTGTGCTTCGCCATCGGCGCCGCCGCGGCCGCGGCCGGCGCGGCCATCGTGCTCTTCATCCCCCGCCAACGACGCCCCCGCGACGCCGACGACGAAGCCACCACGCACAAGGACCCGACCCCAGCCACCACCTGACAGCCGAGCCCAGCCGTCCCGACGCGATCACGCGGGCGCAGCAGTGGAGGACGGCTGGGGGCGTCCGGTAAGAATGCGCGGATGGAGTTGCGCCCTGAATTGCTGCCCCCGGTCGTTGCCACCGAGCGCCTTGATGAGCTGGGCCGTGAGATCGACCGGATCGCCGGTCTCGGCGGCGCCGAGGCCCGGGAGGCGGTGGCCGCGTTCAAGGAGGCCACCGGGCACGACTACGAGGAGTTCCGGGAGTACTGGGGCTCGGAGTCCCGCGAGGAAGCCGCTCTCCGGGCGGCGTGGCCGCGGCATCCACGAGTTCCGGACGTCACGCGGGACGAACTCGTGGAGATCGTCCACCGGATCATGACCGGCCTCCCTCCGGACCAGCACTGGTATCTGCTGGTACTGGAGAGCAGCACATCGCACCCGGCGGTCACCGACCTGATCTTCTGGCCGCCGCCCGACCTGGAATCGGCGTCCGCCGAGGAGATCGCCGACGCGATCCTGAGCCACCGCCCGACCACGCCCCTCTGACGCAGGGGCGTTCAGCGCTCGCTACTCACCTGCTTTCGGAGGTCGGCGGCGGTGGCGAGAGACTCGGCGAGCGAGGCGCGTTGCGCGTCGGTCAGGTCGAGCGCGTCCAGGCGGGCGAACAGCTCTTCGGCGCGGCCGGGGTCGTCGAGGCGGAGCGCCAGTTCGGCGCGGTAGACGAGCGCTTCGACCAGGGCCGGGACCGGCGTGGCGGCATCGGCCTTGGTGAGCTTGCCGTCCAGGATCTTGGCGGCTTGGCGGGCGTCTCCTTTGGAGTCGCCGAGGACGACGGCGTTCTCCAGGGCGCGAGCCAAAGGCTCGGTGGCCGGGGTGGTGTCGGCGCCGGTGTCCTTGCGCTGGAAGACGCGGATCCAATTGCCGCCAGGATCGACGACGCTGAACCCCGAAGCGCCGTCGGCGTTCTTGCGTTTGCGCGGGCGGGTGATGCGCGGAATCCCCGCCACCAGAAGTTTCCCGTGCACGGCACGCATCCCCGCCGCGAACTCCTCGAAGATCTCCGCGGTGTCGTCCACGGCGACGATGCACGAGCCGTAGGACTGCTCCGGATCGAAGCCGGGAATGCCGGCGAACTGCAGGTCGGCATCGCCGTACCGGACGCCGGCACACGGATACGGACGCTGCTGCAGGTAGGTGAGCTCGAATCCGAGCATGCGGTAGAAATCGACGATCTCATCGATGTCCGCGCACGGCAGAATGGGCACGACGATCTCATTGGCCACTATGACTCCCTGATGTCTCGGCACGAAAGCCGCCTCACCGTATCCCGGAGCCTGGATGATTAGCCCATCATCAAATAGCGAGAACTGCATTCTCGGATATGGAGAGACCTCCTCCGGGAGAGTTTCTCCCTCGGCACGGACGCGACAGCGCCGGACGCCCGGTTCCCGGGACGCCGATTCGTTGTCACCAGGTACCGGGGTACAGCCTGTGCTTGAGGAAGCGGTCGACACGGTCCGCCGCTGCCTTCGTGTTGCCACAAGGGGACAGGAACCCATGCCGCCCCCACTTGGAGTCGTGGTAGCCCCACGTGCCACCGGGCGTAGCCAGGACGCTCACCAATACTCCAGCGTCGTCCGTCACACCGCTGGCATACACCCAGAGCTGGGGAACCGGGATCGCGAATTCCGGCGTCTCGTACAGCCGGACGAATCGCCAGCCTCTCGGTTTGAGCGCGACCGCCAGCAGATCCAGATGCCGCACCGCGACCTCGCGCCCGCGACGCGTCCGCCACCGCAGGACGTGCCGCTCTGCGCGAGCGCCGATCGACCCCAAAGGATTCATGAATTCTGCCCTTTCCAGGTTGGACGTCCCGTCAGATGACGATGCGCGACCACACCCATTTCCCGTGAGGCGCGGTCTTCTCCACCTGCCATTCAGAGGAGAGCGCCTCGACGATGGGCAGCCCGCGGCCGCACGTTCCGGCCTCGTGGCCGGGATCCAGTGCATCGGGGTCGGGCGCGACGTCCGCCAACGTGAGCTCGTCAAGGGCGTGGACCACCGGCATCTCGTCCGATGGGTCCCAGACACCGAGCAGCACACCTTCCGGCTCTCGCCTGAGCCGCACCCGTATTTCGCGTCCTGGCGCACATTCGAGCGCGTTGGTGACCAACTCACTCGCGATCAGGCACATATCCGCAGCCATCCGAGAAAGGCCCCAGTCGCCGAGCTGGAAGTCCACCAGGGACCGCACCCGACCGACCTCCACCTTGTCGGGAACGCACGTGATGTCCAGTTCTCCGGAGATGTCAACATTTGCGTTCAACGCGCTCACCCCTCGCCATTTTCTTGCGGCAAGAGTCCCTCTTTCCCGCTACCTTTGGCCAGGAGAACTCATGAAATGCGACACCGAAAGGTGATCATGCGCTCACACCCCCCGTTCGACCCAGACGGCAACCTCTGGGATCACATAGCTTTTGAGCTGCGAAGACATCGCCACGAACGCAATCTCTCGCTCGCCGAAGTGGGACAAATCATCGACCGCGATCGGTCCCTGGTGGCCCGTGTTGAATCGGGCGACACCAAGATGCAAGGCGCGCACGCGATCCACCTGGACACCGCCTGGAACACCGGCGGCCGCTTCCAACGTCTCGTCAACTTCGCCAAGGCGGGCCACGAGGTCGAGTGGTTCCAGACCCACCTGGAGCACGAGGCGACCGCGTCACACTTGAGGATCTGGGAACTCGGCTGGATGCCCGGCCTCTTCCAGACGGAGGCCTACGCGCGGGCCATCTTCGAGGGGTGCGGCGTAGAGGACGTGGAAGAGGGAGTCAGGGCGCGTCTGAGTCGTCAGACGTGCTTGGACCGGCACCCCAGGCCGAGGATCTGGGTCATTCTCGATCAAGGGATACTCGACCAGCCGGTCGGTGGACGGGAGATCATGCACGCACAACTCGCTCACCTGGTCGAGTTGGCCCGTCAGCCGAACTTCAGGGTCCGTATCGTCCCAACGGAAGTGGGGAGTCACGTGGGCCGAGACGGCTCGTTCAAAATCATGACCGTGAACGGAGCCGACGTGGTCTACACGGACGCACAAGGTGGCGGGCGACTCGTCCAGGATGCTGCTGAGATATCCTCCTATCGCGTCTGGTTCGATCTCATCGGGGACGTAGCCCTCCCCAAAGACGCATCACTGCGCCTGCTCGAAGACACCATGGAGCGGTATTCATGACGACCTGGAGGAAGTCCAGCCACAGCGGCGGCGCCACAACTCAGTCAGACTGCGTGGAGATCGCCCGCCTGATCGGGACAGTCGGCGTCCGTGACAGCAAGGCACCCGACGCCGGGCACCTCGCCCTCACCCCCGCCGCCTTCACCGAACTCCTCACCCGCGTGAAGCAGCGCAACCTGGACGACTGAGTCCGTCGCGCATGCTGGGCCCCGGCCGGTGGCCGGGGTCTTCGCTTTGTCTGGGGTCCAGAGGAGTGCTCGAGTTCCACCCTCACGCGGTTCGAGTCTTCTGCGTTCGGTGAGCTTGCGCTACGAGCGTGCCTACGTGGTCCGGGGTCGGGGCCGGCTCTATGCGGGACGTGACGTTCTCGAAGCCGTGGGCTTGGAGGATGGTCGTCCAGGTGTCTGGTTCGTAGGACCAACGGTAGAGCCAGACTTCAGGGCCGGTGAAGCCGGCGCCGTAGATGCCCTGTACGCCGTAGGAGCCGGGGACGGCGGGCGCGTGGGAGAAGACCAGCTTGCCGCCAGGGTTCAGGTGCTCGTAGACGAGGGGAAGCAGCTCGTCGGGTCTGGTGAACCAGACTGCGCCCCAAATGGAGTAGATGGCGTTCCAGCGTTGGTCGGTGGTAGTGAGGTAGTCGATGACGTCGCCGTGTTCGAAGTGGGCTGAGGGTAGGTGGCCCCAACGGCTTCGAGCGCGCTGGATTTGGGTTTCGGAAACGTCGATCCCGGTAGCTGTGATGCCCTTGGTTGCCAGGGCTGCTACGGCGTCGCCTCGTCCTGAGCCGAGTTCTAGGGCTGTCATGGGGTCGCCGAGGAGTTCATCGCCGGGGCCGTGGCCGGGGTACTGGGTCCAACCGAAGGCGTTCTTGAGTGCTTCTTCGGAGGTCTGGTCGGTGACGCCTTCGGCGTAGTGGTCCCAGTAGCTGGTGCGGTCGTTGACGCTGGTCGGCATGGGTGCGGGCCCCCGGTATGTGGCAGGTGGGACCCGTGTCAGGGTAGCCGTGGGGCCTATGCTCCACAGGTGGTTCGGCGTCTTCAAGCACGGCGAGGGGCCGGTGCCTCGGCGGCGCCGGCCCTCGGTGGGATGTGGCCGTGGCCCCGGCCAGTGGCCGGGGCCTTCGCCTGCTTGGAGCCGGGTCGGCCGCTATCGGGGGCCGCTCTTCAAGATCTCTTTGCGGGTGCCCTGGTCACCGTTGAGTCGCGTGGGTTGAAGGTAGGGTGCGGTGCCGCGGTCGGCGATCCGCGCCGAGGTGATGGTGAGGTCGTAGTGGGCCCACACCATGGCGGCGTCGGCCAGCCGGTGGGCCGTGGCGCGGATGAGATGGACGTCCGGCGAACCGGTGACGATCAGCAGGACGGGCTCACCGCGGTCCAGGTCGGACGCGGTGGGGTCGTCGGGCCATATCGCCACGCGCAGACGCCGATCCTCGGTCACGCGCAACTCCCCCCAGTCCGGAACGCGGATCCAGGGCAGCCCTTCCCCGACACAGGTGATCATGATGACGGGGCGCTGCCGCGCCTGGGAGCTCCTGATCGCGTCGATGGAGGTCGAGAGGACGTCGGGCGAGGCGGTCGGCGGTGCTTGCGCCTTACGTCGAAGGTTCGGTCGGCGCCGTTCGGGTGAGAACCACTCCAACTTGAACATATGTTCGATAGTAGTGGACGGGAACGACTTTCGCGCTGCCTTGTTCAGCCGAGGGCAGGGGCGGCCGGGCTTGATCTTCGGTACGCGGTGGGGCTCTTGCCGAGCGTTCTCTTGAAGGCCGTACTGAACGCGAAGGCGTCGGTGTAGCCGACCTCGCGGGCCACGGCGGCCACCGTCGCGGACGTGTCCGCCAGCCGCTCGGCGGCCAGGGCCATGCGCCACCCGGTGAGGTAGGCCAGCGGGGGCTCGCCGACCAGCTCGGTGAACCGCCTGGCCAGGGTGGTGCGGGAAGCGTGCGCGGCGTCGGCGAGGGAGGCCAGCGTCCAGGGACGGGCCGGATCGGCGTGGACGGCCCGCAGGGCCGGGCCCACGACCGGGTCGCTCAGGGCCAGGTACCAACCCGGGCGTACCGCTTCGGGACGGTCGAACCAGTCACGCAGCGTGCAGACCAGCAGCCAGTCGAGCAGGCGGTCCAAGACCACCTGGCGGCCCGGTCTGCGGGCGTCCAACTGGGCCTCCAAGTAGTCGCGCATGGAGGCGCAGTCGTGGTCGTCCGGGATGACGATCATCGGCGGCAGCACGGCGACCAGGCGGCGTGCGACCTCACCGGTCAGCCGGTACGAGGCGGTCAGCAGGACCGTCTCCTCCGCGGGGCAGGGATCGTCGTCGCCGGCGTCGCATATGGTGCGCGGCGCGTCGGTGTGGGCGAACACGAACGGCTCGGGGCCGCGCACGATGGCGGCCTCGCCCGTCTTGACCGGCAGGACCAGGTCGCCCTGGGTGAGCACGCCCTCGCCTCGCATGAGCACGCAGAGTGTCAGGGGCGGGCCGTCGGCGAACCGCAGGCCGCACGGCTCCGACAGGGACGAGGTGCCGAATGCGGCGCCCTCGCCCCGCACGCCTTTCAGCAGGTCGTCGAACGGGTCCACGTCGTCACGATATAGCCGGACCTCGATCGGGACGATCGGCAATGTCCGCGGCACGATCGCCCATGCTCGAAGCCTGTGCGAACAGGTTGGCTGAGCCTCATGGACAAGATCTTGGTAACGGCGGCGACGGGCAAGACCGGGCGCCGAGTGGCGAGCCGGCTGGGCGCGCAGGGCAGCCGGGTACGGGGCGCGTCGCGCTCCGGCGAGGTGCGGTTCGACTGGACCGATCCCGGCACCTGGGAGAAGACCCTGGAGGGGGCGCGGGCCGTTTACCTGGTCGCGCCCGATGATCCCGGTCCGGTCGGCGCGTTCGTCGACCTGGCCGTCGACAGCGGCGTGCGGCGGCTGGTGCTCCTGTCGGGGCGGGGGATCGAGCAGGCCGGGCCCGACTTCGCGCAGGGCATGGCGGCGGCCGAACGGGCCGTGCGCGGTTCGGGCGCGGAGTGGACGATCCTGCGTCCGAACCAGTTCGACCAGAACTTCGCCGAGGACATGTGGCACGCGCCGCTGCGGGCGGGGCGGCTGGCACTGCCCATCGGAGCGACGCCCGAACCGTTCATCGACGCAGAGGACATAGCGGCGGCCGCCGCGGTGGCCCTTACCCGGGACGGCCACGCGGGACGGGTGTACGAACTGTCCGGGCCGCGTGCGCTGACCTTCGGCGAGGCGGTCGAGACGATGGCGGGGGCCGCGCGGCGGCCGATCGAGTTCGCCGAGCTGACGCCGGAGGCGTACCGGGCCGAACTCCTGGCGGAGGGCTTCCCCGAGGAGGCCGCGCACGCGATGAACGCCATGTTCGCCCTGCACCGGGCGGGACATCTCGCCGAAGTGACCGACGACGTCCGGCAGCTGCTGGGCCGTCCCCCGGCCGCGTTCGAGGACTACGCCGTCCGGACCGCGGCATCCGGCGCCTGGGCCCTCTGACGACCACACCGGCCCTCGGTCTGTGCGGCCTCTGGACGCTGTACCCGGAGGCCGCACAGCAATACGAGACGTCATCTCGCTTGACGAGATCGCGGGTGCTGGCTTACGGTTTGCGGAAGATCCTCCACAGTCGGGAGCGCGCCATGATCCGAGTCGCCTCGCAGGGCCTTGGAGACGTGGTGCGCGGTTACTCCGAGCCGCTGCGCGTGCGTCCGCCGCGTACCGGTATGCGTCCCGGCACGGCGGCGGGGATTGTGCAGACGCCCTTCTAAGTCGCGACGTCCGCAGCCCCTTCTCCGGGTCGCGGCGTCCCGTCCGCGGCCTGCCCTCCTTCCTGAAGTGCGAGGCATCATGTCCACGACCCTTGACCTGTCCCCGATTTCCGGTCCGTCCGCCTGGCGCGGGGACGAGCTGGCCGGTTCCACCGAGTGGATCTACCACCTGTCCGACGCCGAGCGGGACGAGATGGAGGCCATCGGACGGCGGTTCGTCGCCGACGCCCCCGATCTGCGCACCGTCACAGCCGGCGACTACCCCCTGGACGCCTGTACCGGCCTCATCGAGGAGTGCGCCCGGCAGATGGACGCCGGGCGCGGCTTCATCCTGATCCGCGGGCTCCGCACCGAGGACTACGGCGACACCGTCGCGGGCGCGATCTTCTACCTGATGGGCCTGCACCTGGGCTCGCCCATGTCGCAGAACCAGTACGGCGACGTGCTCGACCACGTCATCGCCACGTCCAACAAGACCATGGACGACCCGACCGCGCTGCCCTCGCGGGTGCGCGACCGGCTGCCGTTCCACTCCGACAGCTCCGACGTCGTCGCGCTGATGTGCCTGCGCGGCGCCCGCGCGGGCGGCGCGTCCAGCCTGGTCAGCGGCACCACGATCTACAACGAGATCCTGCGCCGCCGCCCCGACCTCGCGCAGCTGCTGTTCGAGGAGTGGCACTGGGACTGGCGCAGGCAGGACCCGGACGCGCCCGCCAACACCTACCAGTCGCCGATCTGCAGCTACGTCGACGGTGTCTTCAGCACCTACGCCGGCGCCCAGATGATCTTCACGGCCCAGGAGTACCCGGAGGTGCCGCGGCTGACCGAGGCGCAGATCGAGGTCCTGAACCTGTTCGACGAGATCGCGCAGGAGCCCGGCCTCCCCATCGACATGGACTTCCAGCCGGGCGACGTCCAGTGGCTCCTGAACTACGCCGCACTGCACTCGCGCACCGAGTACGACGACTACCCCGAGCCGGAGCGCCGCCGCCACCTGCTGCGGCTGTGGCTGCGCCGGGAGGTCGGCCGGCCGATGGTGCCCGGCTTCGGCAAGAACGTCATCAACACCCCGGACGGCAAGCCGAAGGAGCCCCTGCCCGGCGGCCGTTTCCAGATCGCCGACGCCGTCGTCCCCAACGAGACCTGGGGGCTCTGACCGAACCCCCGTGAAGCGCGTGGCCCCGTCCCAGGAGCGGTGTGGACGGGGCCACGGCGCCCTTCAGGGCGAACTCGCGTTCGCGCGGCACAACCGGCGGGTGGCGGGTAGCGAAGCCGTGATCATGGCGGCGACCGCCAGGACGGCCGCCAGCGGACAGAGGAAGAAGAGCATCACGGCGTAAGAGGAGTCGAGTTCCATGTCTCCCCCAGTGATGAGGAACTGCGCGCTCGCGCTCGTCAGGTGCAGGGCCGCCACACCGCTGGTTATCGCGATCATCCGCCGCCCGGCCTCCTTGCGCTGGAGCAGCCGCAGCGCGCCTGTGGCGAGTACGGCCACTTCCAGGATGACCACCATCAGGTTCACCGCGATCAGAACCCTCGGGGCATCGGGATACCGGATGGAGTCGACGGCCATGAAGATGACCAGGAGGAGTCCGGGAAGGCACAGCAGGGCGAGGATGCTCGCCGCGGTCGCGGTTCCGCCGCCATGGTCGGCCGTCGGCTCCATACGCCCATACGCTTCCCGCTGACTGGTCGCCGGCCTTGTGTCACCTCCGCGCCATGGCGCCGTCGTCCAGCCGCCGGAGGCTGGAATGGGGCCCAGGGCGCGCAGGCGTGCGGCCACGGTGGCCGCGTCCTTGGGCCGGTCGCCGGGGCGTTTGGCCGACCCGGTGGCGGTGATCCTGGTGGCGTCGGCAAGGCGGGAGATCCCGAAGTCGCAGACCTTCACCCGGCCGTCGTCGGTCAGGAAGAGGTTGGCCGGTTTGATGTCGCGATGCACCACCCCTTGCCGGTGGGCGACGGTGAGGGCGTCGAGGATCTGCACGGCCCAGTCCGTGACCTGCGCGACGGGCCGGCCGGACGGATGCCCGGTCAGCGCCGAGGCCAGGTCGCGCCCCTGCATCAGCTCCATCACCTGGAAGAAGAGGCGCAACCCTCCGTCGGTGTGCTCGTCGATGTCGAAGACGGTGGTGACGCCGGGGTGGTTCACGGTCGCGGCGATCTCGGCCTCCCGCCGGAACCGGGCCACCTCCGCCCCGTCGGCGGCACCGCTCAGCGGCAGGATCTTCACCGCCACCGAGCGGCGCAGGCGCTGGTCGACGCCCCGCCACACCTCTCCCATCCCGCCCCGGCCGAGCATCTCCTCCAGCCGGTAACGTCCGGCCAGCTCAAGGCCGCTGCGCATCGACTCTCCTCGGCGTCGGGGGCACCGGAGACCATCCAGCGAGTCCGGTTCGAGTGGTATGTCCGGGGGTGAGTAAGCTCTCCGCGCGGCATCGGCGCGGAGACATCACGGACAGCCTAACGATCTAGCTCGCGAGGCTCCGAGTCGTCGTCAGAGGGCCTGTGCGTTGCCGATCCGGTCAGCGTCGCCCCGCCCCCACCTTCGACGCCGAGGAGTGTTCGTCCGTGAAGCTGTCCATCGTCGACCTCGGGACGGTCGCGCCCGGAACCACCGAGAAGGACGCGCTGGCGGACGCGCTGGAGACCGCACGTCACGCCGAGCGGCACGGCTTCCATCGGGTCTGGTTCGCCGAGCACCACCTGAGCCGCTCCGGCGCCTCGCACCACCCCGAACTCCTGATCGCGGCGGCGGCCATGGTGACCTCCGGCATCCGGCTGGGGTCGGGGTCGGTGCTGATGAACCACTACAGCCCGTTCAAGGTCGCCGAGATGTTCAAACAGCTCGAAGCGATGGCGCCGGGGCGGATCGACCTGGGTATGGGACGCGCCACCGCCGGGCCGGTGCTCGACCTGGCGCTGCAGCAGAACCGGCAGAACCCGGCCCAGGCCGATCACCAGCAGCAGGTGGCCGAGACCCTGGCCTGGCTGTACGACGCGTTCCCCGAGGAGCACCCGTTCGCCGGCAACCCGCTGATGACCAACGTCCCGGACGTCCCGCAGACGTGGCTGCTGGGGTCCAGCCCGAACGGCTCGAACCTGGCCGCCGGCCTGGGCATCGGCTACACCTTCGCCGGGTTCATCAACCCGCCCGGAGCGGCGCCCGCCCTGCGCAACTACCGGGAGCACTACCAGCCCCAAGGCTTCGGGCTCGACTCGCCCCGGGCCATCCTCGCCGTCAACGTCGCCGTCGGAGACACCGAAGCCGACGGCCTGCACCTGGCCAACTCACCCAAGGGCTTCTACGCCCGCCTGAGCCGGGCCGGCCGCGCCGCGGGCTCGGTAATGGTGCCGACCCCCGACGAGGGGGCCGAGGAGATGACCCCGGCCGAGAAGGACGAGCCCACCAGGATCGTGAACGGACGCTGGCCCCGCTTCATCGCCGGCGGCCCCGGCGACGTCCGCGCCACCCTGGAACAGATGATCGAGGAAAGCGGCGCCGACGAACTCATGATCCAGAACCTCATCGCCACCCCCGAGGCCCGGCACCACTCCCACGAACTCCTGGCCCAGGCCTTCGATCTGCCCAAGCCGCAAGGCACGCCCTCCGCCACGGTCAAGGCTGTCCGGTGAAGTTCGAGGACGACTACGAGGTCATGCGGACCATCGCGCGCCACGGACATGCTCTCCACGCGGGACGCCCATCGCTCACCGCAGGAAGACTCCGTACTCGGCTATCCGCGGAGTGAGCGCCGGCGGGAGGTCGGCCATCATCGCGACCTCCTCGGCCGAGACGAAACCGCCCGCGTCGGCCCGGACGCGGACGATGCGGGCGGCCTGCTCGGGCGTGATCCCCAGAATCCCCGTCAGCGCCGACTCGGGCGCGTGGTTGACGTCGACGAGCCCGCCGTCGTCATAGGCGCGCTCCAGGTCGGGACGGCCGATGCGCATCTCCGCGGCCATCGCCGGGTCCCGGCTCGCCAGCTCGGCCGCCCGGACGCGCAGCTCCCGGCGGCGGCGCGCCTCTCCCTCGGCGAGCATCAGAGGGTCCGCCACCGGGGCTTCGCGCGGGCTGAAGACCTTGCGGCGGATGGCCAGCGCGTGAGCCGTGCCTACGGTCACCAAGGTCACGAACGTCGCGATGAACACCATGTCGCCGGTGGTGTCGTCCTCGCTGCCCGCTGTGATGAACCCGAGGACGACCAGCGCCAGATAAAGGGGTTGCACCAGCCACAGCGGCACCGACCTGAGCCGGACGGCGGCGATCACCATCGTGATGGACGTGCCCATCCCCAGCGTGTAGATGGGACTCAGCGCCCAGACGTAGCTGCCGATGGTGCGAGCGGGCCCGAGGTTTCGCATCGCCTCCGCCTTCGTCGTTTCTACTGAAAGACGCCGGTCACCGCCGTCTGGTTCAGTTTCGGGAGAGGAGACGAGCGTAAAGGCGGGTGTAGGCGGCCAGGGAGGCGAGGTCCAGGATGTCGCGCCTCGGGTCTTCTGGGGACGGGCGGGACGCGGGGCCCAGGCGGACGGTGTCGATGCCGTGGGCTCTGAGGGCGACGCCGTCCGTGGAGCCCGTCCAGCCGGTGACGGGCGGCGGGTCGGCGCCGAACTCGGTGCGCCAGGCGGTGCGGGCCTCGCGGACGATCGGGGCGTCGGCCGGGGTCGCGGCGGCGGGGTGGATCTCGTCGACATCTACTTCGACCGCGCAGTTCGCCAGGGGGCCGTCCGCGCAGGCTGTCTCGACCTCGGTCCGCAGGGCTGAGGCGATGACGTTCGGGGCGGCTCCGGGAACAGTCACGACGTAGATTCCGGCCTCCAGAAGGGCCGGGAAGAGGTCGGGCTTGTCGGGGCGGCCGGCGGTCAGCGAGCCGACGCCGGCGGCTGGACCCACCTGTGTGCCGGGGGCCGTGTTCGCGGCGACGTAGGCGGTGCGCCAGCGTTCGATGGCCTCGATCACCGGGCCCGCGTGGGCGATGACGCCGCCGGGCGGGTCGGCCGACTCGCGGGCCAGGACGGCGCCATGCCTGCCCTGTACGCGGAGGCGCAGATAGAGGGCGCCGGGCTCCTCCCACAGCAG
>NZ_SMKK01000231.1 GCF_004348425.1 Actinomadura sp. 7K507 | reverse complement strand
GGGCACCACGAGCAGCAGGACCTCCTCCTCGCTGTGCTCGCTCGGTACCCCGACGGCCGCCGCGTCGGTGACCAGCGGGTGCGTGTTCGCCTCGGCCTCGACCTCGACCGAGGAGATGTTCTCGCCGCGGCGGCGGATGCTGTCGCGGATGCGGTCGACGAGGAAGAACTCGCCGTCGGGCATCCTGCGGACGGCGTCCCCGGTGTGGAAGTAGGAGTTCCGCCATGCCTCCGCGGTGGCCTCCGGCCGTCCGGCGTAGCCCTGGAACATCGTCCACGGCTCGTGCGGCCGGACGACCAGTTCGCCGATCTGCCCGTCGGGTACGGGGATGTCGTGCTCGTCCACGACCAGGGCGTCGAACCCCGGCCGGACCCAGCCGAGGCCCCCGGCGCCCGACACCCCGTGCGGGGCGGCGAGCGGCGTGGCGGCCTCCGTGCTGCCGTAGCCGGCGCAGTAGGTGATGCCGAACCGCTCGCAGAACGCGTCGGCGTCGGCCGGGACCGGTGCCAGGCAGACCTTGCGCAGGCCGCTCGCCCGGTCCAGCGGACTCGGCGGCTGGGCCTCCAGGAACCGGGCCATGGCGCCGGTCAGGATGGCGAAGGTCGAGCCGCTGTCCGCGATCTCCTGCCAGAAGCCCGACGCGGAGAACCGGGGGCTGATGTAGGCGCGGGCCCCGGCGATGAGGGCGTTGTAGACGCCCCACAGCTGACCGCCCACGTGGAACAGCGGAAGTGACACATGGCTGGTGTCGTTGTGCCCGACCGCCCCGATGTACACCGGGCTGGCGTACCCGTAGGCCTGGGCGTGGGGGAGGAGCACGCCCTTGCTCGGCCCCGTCGTCCCCGACGTGTAGAACATCGCCGCGATGTCCCACGGATGCGCCTCGGCGATGACCGGCTCGCCGGCAGGCAGGCCGAACTCGCCGCGCCCCGTCTCCGCCGGGGTATGGGCGATGACGCGGCCGTCCAGCCGCCCGCCGTCGGCGGCGGCCAGGCGGTCGAGGTAGCGGGCATCGGCGATGGCCGCGACGGCCCCGCTGTCGCGGACGACGTGGTCGAGGAAACCGCCCTCGAACGCGGTGTTGACCGGCACCTCGACGGCGCCGGCGCAGGTCAGCCCCAGCCACGCGAGAACCGCGTCCACGTGGTTGTCCATCATCAGGAGCACGCGGTCGCCGGGCTGGAGGCCGTACGCGCGCAGGGCGCCAGCCAGCGCGGCGGCCTCGTCCAGCAGCGCGCCGTAGCCGAGTTCGGCGCCGGGCCCGGCGAGCGCGGGACGGTCGGGGTGCCGCTCGGCGCGCTCCCGCAGCACGTGCAGGACGGTGCGCTCCGCCAGGGGCGGAAGAGAGCCTTCGAAGGAAGGTTTCACGATGCCTCCCGGCGATCGGAGTCGGTGTGGTCGTCGCCCGTGTGGTCGTCAACGGGGTGGAAGTGGAGTTCGCCGTGCAGCGCGACACGGCCGTCCCCGTTGACGGCCCTCGTGCGCACCGAGCCGCCGCCGGCGGGGGCGAACCCGATGACGAGGCGGTCGTCGTCCGACACTGGTCTCAGGTACGAGACCGCGGCCCCGCGAAGCTCGCCGACGCCGAGCCGCGCGGAGTTCTGCCGGGCCAGCCGGGCGACGAGGCCGAGGGTGACCTCGCCGGGAAGCGCCGGCGCGGCGAGCCCGAGCCTGCGCGATCCGGCCGGATCGATGTGCATCGCGTCCTGCGTCCGCCCGTCGGCCGTCAGCCCGAGGAGGGTGCGGAAGATCGCGGCCTGGTAGGGGCGGACCCTCTCCCGGGCCTCGACCGTCCAGCCGGCGTCCTCGGAGCCGTCTCGTGCGGCGGAGGGCGGCCGCCGGCCGCCCTGGGCTCCCGGGAGGCGGAAGTGCACGTCGAGCGACGAGTTCGCGATCGGCCCGGCGGGGCCGGACGTCTCGACGTCGAGCCTGAGCACGAGCCGGCCGGCGGATCGCTCGGCGACGCCGAGCGCGGCCGACGCGACGGCGTCGCCGCACTCGGCGGGGAGCGGCCGGTGCACGCGGACGCGGTTCGCGCGCGCGAAGGACATGAGCCCCGCGTTCTGCGTGCCCGCCGCGAAGTCGGCGAGGGCGTCGTGCGCGAAGCGGGTGGCGTACGTCGCGAGCGTCCCGAAGCCGGGCGCGGACTCCCAGACGAGGGCCCGGCCGTTGTGCGCGTCGGCGCCGGTCGCGACGGCGTAGGTGATCGTGTCGCGGAGCGACCAGCGCACCGGGTACGTCCGCCGTCCCCAGCCTTCGACGAAGCGCAGGATCTCTGAAACGCCGTCCGGCACGGTACCTCCCTGTCGTCCCCCGCCGCCGGAGGATGCGGTTCGACGAGGACACATGATTTCGACGTCGTTGTCAATGCCTGCCCGGAAGACGTAGATTGCTGGTGTACCGCGGGAACGAACCGGCGCCGCGCACCGGCGGCCCGGCCGGATTCGAACGGGAGTGAGAGCGATGGAGGCTGGAGTGCCGGCCGGTGGGGGCGAAGAGGCCAAGCCCTGGGACCAGGACGAGCTGGTCAGGCTGATGGACGTCCGGCAGGCCGGGCCGGGGCGGTACACGGCCCCCGCCTACGGGCCCGCCGAGCGCAACGTGGTGGAGGCCGGGCAGCTCATCGGGGGCGCCGTCGTCGCGGCGGCCAAGGAGATCCCCGCCCAGCGCGTCACGTCCGCGACGATGATCTTCTCGCGGGCGGCCCGCCACGACGAGGAGATCGGCGTCGAGCTGGACGTCCCGCACCGGGGCCGGACCTACTCCACCGTCCAGGCGCGGGCGGTCCAGGACGGGAAGCTGCGCGCCTCGGGCCTGATCCTGATGGGCGCGGACGCCGAAGACGTGGCCGGCTCGTCCGCGCCGATGCCGGACGTCCCCGGGCCGGGCACGCTGCGCCCGCTCGAACTCCCCGGGATGGTGGTGGCGGGCAGGGAGATCCGCGTCGTCGACGACGCCTACGACTTCGACCCGAGCCGGGTCGGGCCGCCCGAGCTGTTCGTGTGGACCCGGTTCGGCGACGCGCCCCCGGCCGGGTACCTGCACGCAGCGCTGATGACGCAGTCGACGACGCACTGGACGATCGCCGCCGCGCTGCGCCCGCACGCCGGCTACAGCGAGGCGATGGCCCACAAGACGATCTCCACCGGCATATCGAAGATCACGGTCGCCTACCATGCCGACGTCGACGTGACCCGATGGCTGCTCTACTCCAACCGGGTCGTCTACACGGGGCGCGGGACCACCCAGGGCGAGGGGCGTGTCCATGGCGAGGACGGCACGCTGGTCGCGTCCTACTCCGTGCAGGGAATGATCCGGCCGCTCACCGTCAGCTCCCCGGTCTCGGGCACGACGCTGTGAGGGCGCCCCTTCACTCCGCGGTCCCCGGTATTGACCTTGACGTCGAAATATACTTTGATGTGGACCGTCAGCACCGGCGGGCGACGTCCGCCCGCCCAGGATACCGACCACTGAAGGCGACACCGTGACCCGAAGCTCTGCTCTCGAAGCCGGGAGCGTCCGGACGGTTCCCGCCGGGCTCGCCCAGCGCTACCGCGACGAAGGCTGGTGGACCGAGGACTCCCTCGGCTCGATGGTGGCCGCCGGGCTGGGCCGCGCGCCGCGTTCGCGCTTCCACGTGCAGTCCGCGGTGCGCCCCTACGACGGCACCCTCGCCGACGTGGACCGGGCCGCGCGCTCGCTCGCCTGGGCGCTGCGGGTGCGGGGCGTCGGCCCGGGGTCGGTCGTCGTGCTCCAGCTGCCGAACTGGGCCGAGGCCGCCATCGCGTTCTGGGCCGCGACCTACGTCGGGGCTGTCGTCGTGCCCGTGGTGCACTTCTACGGCCCCAAGGAGGTCGGCTACATCCTCGACGTCGCCCGGCCCGACGTGATCATCACCCCGGACCGCTTCGGCCGTACCGATCACCTGGAGCAGTACGGCGAACTGCTGGCCGGACGGGACGCCGAGCCGCTGTGGCTGGTCGTGAGCGACCGCCCGGAGCGGGAGCTGCCGCGGGGCGCGACGCCCTTCGCCCGGATGCTGGACGCCGCCCCGATCCAGGAGCCGGATGCCGTCGACCCCGCCGCTCCGGCGGTCGTTGGCTTCACCTCCGGCACGACGCTCAACCCCAAGGGCGTGGTGCACAGCCACCAGACGATCGGCTGGGAGGCGCGCCAGTGCGACTACTTCTACGGCAAGGGCGGGCCGCCGCAGATCGTGGGTACCCCGGTCGGCCACTTCATGGGGATGATCAACGCGTTCCTGCTGCCGCTGCTGCGGTCGGAGCCGGTGCACCTGATCGACCGGTGGGACCCGGGCGAGGTGCTGCGCATGATGTCCGCGGACGGGCTCGGCGTCGCCGGCGGGCCGCCCTACTTCCTGACCAGCCTGCTCGACCACCCCGGCTTCACCCCCGAGCACCTGGCCCTGATCCCGTACATGGGGCTGGGCGGCTCGACGGTGCCGGAGGCGTTCACCGAGCGCGCGACCGGCGAGGGCATCGCCGTGTACCGGTCGTACGGGAGCACCGAGCACCCGTCGGTCACTGCGAGCCTGCTGGACGACGTCGCCGCCAAGCGGCTGCGCACCGACGGCCGCGCCCTGCCCGGGGCCGAGTTCCGCCTCGATGAGGACGGCGAGATCCTCACGCGCGGCGCGGACTGCTTCATCGGCTACACCGACCCGGAGCTGACCGCCCGCGCGTTCGTCGGCGACGGCTGGTACCGCACCGGCGACATGGGCGCGCTGGACGCCGACGGCTTCCTCACCATCACCGACCGCGTCGCCGACGTCATCATCCGCGGCGGCGAGAACATCAGCGCGCAGGAGATCGAGTCGCTCCTGCTGACCATGGAGCAGGTCGCCGAGGTCAGCGTGGTGGCAGAGCCCGACCCGCGGATGGGCGAGCGCGCCTGCGCGGTGATACGCCCCCACGACACGGCGGGGCCGGTGTCGCTGGACGAGGTGCGGGCCCATCTCACCGAGGCCGGGCTCTCCAGGCAGAAATGGCCGGAGTCGGTGCACCTGGTCACCGACTTCCCGCGCACGCCGACCGGGAAGATCAAGAAGTTCCGGCTGCGGGAGCAGGTGCGCAGCGGCTCGCTGGCGCACGAGCGTGACTGAGGAGGGCCCGTGACTGAGGAGAAGCAGGGAATGGAACCGTCGGGTTACGTCGAACGGCCGGACTACCGCGTGGACGTGCGCCGCAAGCGGAACCTCGTCGAGGTCTCGCACGAGGGCGTCACGCTGGCGGAGACGACGGCCGCGCTCGTCGTCGACGAACAGGACCACGGCATCGTCGTCTACGTGCCGCGGGCGGACGTGCGGACCGAGCGCCTCGCGCCCTCCGACCACACGTCGCGGTGCCCGTTCAAGGGGACGGCGAAGCACTGGCGGCCGCGGGACGGCGCCGACCCGATCGCGTGGGAGTACCCCGAGCCGTACGCCCAGGTCGCCGTCCTGCGCGACCACATCGCCTTCTACCAGGACCGGGCCGTCGTCCGGATCGGCGCCGCCGACCCGGTCACCTCCGCGCCCCGCCACTGAGCGGGTTCCGCTTTTCTCCGGGCTCCGCGTTAATTTTGAATTCCGAAAGGGTGACTTTCATGCCGTCACGTGAGCTGCCGTTTCCGCTTTTCGACGCGGACAACCATCTGTACGAGACCGAGGACGCCTTCACCCGGTACCTGCCGGAGGAGTACCGGGGCGCCATCGAGTACGTGCAGGTCCGGGGACGGACGAAGATCGCGATCCGCGGGCAGATCAGCGACTACATCCCGAACCCGACGTTCGAGAAGGTCGCCCGTCCCGGCGCCCAGGAGGACTACTTCAAGAACGGGAACCCGGAGGGCAGGTCGTACCGGGAGATCGTCGGCAAGCCGATGGAGTCGATCCCGGCGTTCCGCGAGCCGGGGCCGCGGCTCGAGCTGATGGACGAGCAGGGCATCCAGCGCAGCCTGATGTTCCCGACGCTGGCGAGCCTGCTGGAAGAGCGCATGCGGGACGTCCCCGAGCTGACCCACGCCGCGGTCCACGCGCTGAACCGGTGGCTGGACGAGGTCTGGTCCTTCAACTACCGGGACCGCATCTTCACCGCCCCGGTGATCACGCTCGGGATCGTCGAGGAGGCGATCAGGGAGCTGGAGTGGTGCCTGGAGCGCGGCGCGCGCGTGGTGCTGATCCGTCCCGCCCCGGCGTACGGCATCCGCGGCCCCCGCTCGATCGCGCTGCCGGAGTTCGACCCGTTCTGGAAGATGGTCGAGGCGAGCGGCGTGCTGGTGGCGTTCCACTCCTCCGACAGCGGCTACCAGCGCTACACCGCGGACTGGGAGGGCCGGCAGAACGAGTACCTGCCGTTCACGCTGCAGCCCTTCCGCGAGATCGGGCAGTGGCGGGCGATCGAGGACACGGTGGCGTCGCTGATCTGCCACGGCTGCCTGTCCCGCTTCCCGGAGCTGAAGATCGCCACCATCGAGACCGGGGCGTCCTGGGTGCGGCCGCTGCTGGAGAAGCTCGCGGTGACCTACAAGAAGATGCCGCACGGCTTCCAGGAGGAGCCGGTGGAGCAGATGCGGCGGCTGATCCACGTGAGCCCGTTCAT
This sequence comes from Actinomadura sp. 7K507, assembly GCF_004348425.1. Lineage (GTDB taxonomy): Bacteria > Actinomycetota > Actinomycetes > Streptosporangiales > Streptosporangiaceae > Spirillospora. The sequence continues at coordinate 8,510 of NZ_SMKK01000231.1, read as the reverse complement.
CGAGGACGACATGGGCGCGCTGGCCGACCTGATCGGCGCCGACCGGGTGCTGTTCGGCTCGGACTTCCCGCACCCGGAGGGCAAGGCCGACCCGATCAGCTTCGTCGATGACCTCGCCGGCCTCGGCGACGAGGCCAAGGCCAAGATCATGGGCGGCAACCTCTCCCGGCTCATCCCCGTGTGACCGACCCCCGGTGGAGTGATCAGATGACGGATCGAGTCAAGGCCGGCCTCTTCCTGCCGCAGGTCAGGATGGACTTCGCCACCATCGAACGGCGTGTGCGTACGGCCGAGGAGGCCGGTTTCCATTCCGCCTGGTTCGTCGACCACCTCGCGCCTCCCGGGGACCGCCGCCTCGACATGCTCGACGCCTGGACGGTCGCCACGGCGGTGGCCATGCGCACCGAGCGGCTGCGCGTCGGCCATCTCGTGCTGTGCGCGGAGTTCCGCCACCCGGCGGTCCTGGCGAAGATGGCCGCCAGCCTTGACGTGCTCTCCGGGGGGCGCTTCGAACTCGGCCTCGGCTGGGGATCGGTGGCCGAGGAGCTCACCGCCTACGGGTTCGCCGACCCCGGGCCCGCGGCCCGCGCGGCCCGGCTCGCCGAGACCATCGACCTCGTCCGCCTGCTGTGGACCGGCGAGCCGGTCGACTTCGACGGCGCGCACTGGACGCTCCGGGACGCGGTCTGCCGGCCCCGGCCCGTCGCCGGCCGGGTGCCGATCCACATCGGCGGCGCCGGCCCGAAGCTCACGATGCCGCTGGTCGCCGGCCGGGCCGACTGGTGGAACTGCCCGTCGACCGCCGCGGACCGGCTCGCCGAGCTGCGCCCGTCGGCCGGCGAGGCCCGGATCTCGGTCCAGCACCCGATCGGCCTGGCCGCCTCCTCGGCCGCCCGCGGCGAGGTCGTCGAGACCGCCCGGCGCCGCTTCGGCGCGTGGGGCGGCGTCATCGCCGGGACCCCCGACGAGGTCGCCGCCGCGCTGTCGCGCGAACGCGACGCCGGAGCCGAGCTGTTCGTCTGCCAGTTCCACGACTTCGGCACGCCGGAGACGATCCGGCTCTTCGCCGAAGAGGTCCTCCCGGCGCTGGAATGACCCCATCGGATCGAAGGAGCGCGGAGACTTGACCGTCAGCGGCGAACCGCGGGCGCCGAAGTACATGCTGGACGAACTCGGCTTCGGGACCAGGATGGCCGGCGAGGACCTGCACGGTACGGCGGCGGTCACTCCCGCGATGCGCGTGCCCGGCACCCCGCACCTGCGGACGTCCATCCTGGCCGCATGGGCCGACACGCTGACCGGCCTGCTGGCCACCCAGGTCACGATCCCCCGCGTGCCGGTGACCCTGGACCTCGACGTGCAGCTGTACGGTCCGGCTCCCGTGGACGGGACCGTCCAGGGGATCGCCAGGGCCGTCAAGGCCGGCCGCTCGGTCTTCGCCGCGGAGGTCGAGTTCACCTCGTCCGGCGGCGACCCCCTGGCCATCGCGAACGCCTCGTTCATGATGGCGCCGGACGCCCGTCTCCGGCTGCCGCCCGGCTTCAGCGTCGAGCTTCCGGCGTCCCGGGAGCCGCTGGCCGTGCCGTTCGCCGAGCGCGCGGGCTGCGAGCGCCGCGGCCCCGGCGTGGCCGTGCTGCCCAGGAGAGAGGACGGCCTGAACGCCTCGGGCACCGTCAACGGCGGGCTCCTCGCCCTGGCCGCCGAGGAGGCGGCGCTGTCGCTCGCGCAGGGCCGGACCCTGTGCTCGCTCAGCCTGCGCTACCTCCAGCCCGCACGGGTGGGACCCGTCATCGCCACCGCCACCCGGCGCGACGGTCTCGGCCGCGTGGAGCTGCGCGACTCCGGCAACGGCGGCCGGCTCAACTGCATCGCCATGACCAGGACCTTCCCGGGCGAGAGCGCCTGGGAAAGCGCGGCCCGGCCGGTCAGGTGAGGATCTCGGCCGCGAACCGGCGCAGCCCGTCCAGCGCCTCCCGGGAACGGTTCCAGGGCGAGACGATCAGGCGGGTCACCCCGGCGCGGGCATAGGGCTCGACCTCCTCGGGCCGGGTGATCCGCTCGCCGGGCAGGGTGATCTCGATCGGGGCCGTCCGTCCCGCGCGCTCGGCCAGTTCTCCCAGCCGCGCCAGCGAGCGGGGGAGCTCCTCCAGGGGGTGGTTCATCGGCATCCAGCCCGCGCCGACGGTGGCGGCCCGGCGCAGGGCCGCGGCCCCGTCGCCGCCGATGTGCAGGGCCGGACCCGGCCGCTGCACGGGCTTCGGCTCGAAGGCCACGGGACCGAAGGCGAAGTGCTCGCCACGGTGTTCCACCACGGCCTCGTCCCACAGGCGGCGGCACACCGCGATGGCCTCGTCCACCCGCGCCCCGCGGCGGTCGAAGTCCAGCCCCACCGCCTCCCATTCCGACCGCAGCCAGCCGGCCCCCACACCGAAGGCCAGCCGCCCGCCGGACAGGACGTCCACCGTCGCCGCCGCCCGCGCCGTCACGAAGGGGTGCCGCAGCCCGATGTTGTACACGCCGGTGCCGAGCTTGATCCGGGACGTCCGCGCCGCCAGATGGCACAGCACGCCGAACGCGTCGAAGACCGGGACCTCCGGCGGCAGGGGCGGATGGTCCGGCCCCCGGTGCGGGCTCCCCGCCACGTCGATCGGCAGGACCAGGTGCTCGGGGACCCAGACCGACTCGAACCCCAGCCGGTCGGCCTCCTCGGCCACCTCGGCCCACAGCCGGGGACTGACGGCGCCGAGTTGCACTCCGAACTTCATACGCCCCTCGGATCAATATCGAATTCGACGTCGACATTAGTGTATGCCGAGGCGGGCCGGCCGCGGGCGCTCACTGGCTCCTGAGGTTCTTCTTCATCCCTTCGAGCTGCATGAGGACCGGGTAGCCGCTGTCGCTGAGCGCGTTGCCGTGGCCGGTTTCGTGGATGTCGAACACCGACTGGATGGCGGCGTAGAAGCCTTGGACGTCGAGGGTCTGGTTGACGGCGCGTTTGGCCTGGCGGAGTGCGAAGGGGTGCATCTGGGCGATCTGCTCGGCCAGCTCCATGGCGGCGGTGTCGAGGTCGTCGAGGGGGACGACGCGGTTGACCATGCCGATCTTCTCGGCTTCGTCGGCGGTGACGGGGCGGCCGGTGAACAGGATCTCCTTGGCCTTGCGGGGGCCGAGCTCCCAGGTGTGCCCGTGGTACTCGACGCCGCCGATGCCCATGTGCACGACCGGGTCGGAGAACTGCGCGTTGTCGGCGGCGACGATCAGGTCGCACGGCCAGCACAGCATCAGCCCGCCGGCGATGCACTTGCCCTGGACGGCGGCGATGGAGGGCTTGGGGATGTTGCGCCACCGCAGCGTGTACTCCAGGTACCGCCGCGCCTCGATGTTGTAGATGTATTCGAGCGTCAGCTTCTCCGGGGCGGGCCCGCCGCCTTTGAGGTCGTGCCCGGCGGAGAAGTGCTTGCCGTTGCCGCGCAGCACGACGACCCGGACCTCGTCGTCGCGGGCCGCGCGGGTCCAGGCCGCGTCGAGGTCGTCCAGCAGTTCCATGGTCTGGGCGTTGGCGGCCTCGGGGCGGTTCAGCGTGATGACCGCCACCCGGTCCTTGACCTCGTACAGGATATGGCCCATCGGACGCCCCTATTTCTTGACATCGAAATCAGAACCCAATGTTCGGCCAACGATCGGGATTGTGTCAAGGCTGGCCGGGGCGGGACCGAGGCCGGATCGAGGCGGGGCCGGACCGAGGCGGGGCCGGGGCCGAACCGGGGCGGTGCCGGTCGTCGCCGGCGCCGCCCCGCGCCCGGTCATGTGCCGAGTTCGGAGTCCAGTTTCTCCAGTTGCGCGTCGTAGATCCGCTGCAGGCCCTTGGGGGCGAAGGTCCGCTCGAAGAACCCTCCGATGCCGCCCGCTCCGTCCCAGGTGGTCTTGATCTCGACGCGCGAGCCCTCGGCGGCGGGGGCGACCGTCCAGGTGGTGGCCATGGAGGAGTTGGTGTCCTTCTCCACCAGCTGGTCCGTGCCGGAGGTGCTCACGGTGACGAGGCAGTCGCGTACGCGCTTGCTGGTGGCCGCCAGTTTCCAGTGCACCACCGTGCCCTCGCCCTGGCCGCCTTCACGGACTTCGTACTCGCTGTAGTGCTCGGTCAGGATGCGGGACCGCACGCCCGCGTAGTCGCTGAGGGCTTCGAGTACCCGGTCCGGACTCGCCTTCAGGGTTCTTTCGGCGGTGACCACGATTTGTCCCATGCCGCTCATCCTTCCACCACACCCGTGCGTGTACCTCCGGCCGTCGATTTGCGCCGTATGTCGCCCCCTTACAATCGTGCGATCGGTTCCAGGCAGGAGGTCCGTCCGTGAGTCTGCCGCTGGAGTTCCTGTTCGGCCGGGCGTTCAGCGAGGATCCGTACGCCGCCTACGACGAGCTGCGGGCGTCCGGGCCGGTGCACCCGATCGACTTCCCCCGCGGGGCCACCGCCTTCCTGGTGGTCGACCACGAGCACGGCCGCGCGGCACTGAACGACCCCCGCCTGTCCAAGGACAGCGCGCGCAGTTCCGTGCCGGTCGACGGCGAGCTGTTCTTCGGCGGGACGATGCTCGCCATGGACCCGCCCGACCACACCCGGATGCGCGCGCTGGTGGCCAAGGCGTTCACCGGCAGGCGGGTCGAGAGGCTGCGGCCCCGCGTCCGGGAGATCGCCGGCGAACTGCTGGACGGCATCGCGGCACGCGGCGAGGCGGACCTGATCGAGGAGTTCGCCGTCCCGCTGCCGATCCAGGTCATCTGCGAACTGCTCGGCGTACCCGCGTCCGACCGGCCCCGGTTCCGGGAGTGGACGGCCGTGCTGACCGTCCCCGCGCTGACCGCCGAGGCCCGGGAGCGTCGCCGCGAGGCGGCCCGAGCGTTCAACGACTACCTGGTCAAGGTGATCGCCGAGCGCCGGGCCGGTCCCGAGGACGACCTGATCAGCGGCCTGATCACCGCCCGCGACGGGGACGCCGCCCTCACCGAGGCCGAGCTGCTGGGCAGCATCGCGCTCCTGCTCATCGCCGGGCACGAGACCACGGTCAACCTGATCGGCAACGGCGTCCTCGCCCTTCTCCGGGCGCCCGGCCAGGCCGGACTCCTCCGGGAGCGGCCCGAGCTGCTGCCGTCCGCGATCGAGGAACTGCTGCGGTACGACGGCCCGGTGGAACGGGCGAGCCAGCGCATCGCGCTGGAGGACATGGAGATCGCCGGGACCCCGATCCCGAAGGGCGCCTGGGTGCACGTCTCGCTGGGCGCCGCCGACCGCGATCCCGCGGTGTTCGAGGAGCCCGGCCGGCTGGACGTGACCCGCGCCCCCAAACGCCACGTCGCCTTCGGCCACGGCCTCCACTTCTGCCTCGGAGCCCCGCTGGCCCGGCTGGAAGGCCAGATCGCCATCGGAGCCCTGCTGGACCGCTTCCCCGGTCTCGCCCTGGCGGTGCCGACCGCCGACCTGCGCCATCACCGCACCGGTTCGATCGTCCGCGGCCTGGTGTCCCTGCCCGTCCGGGTCTGAACCCGGCCCGCCGGTCAGGCGAAGCGCCGGACGCGGACCGTGCCGTCGCCGGTGGCGCTCGCCAGGGATCGGCCGTCCGGGGAGAACGCCAGCGTGCCCACGTCGTCGGTCTCGTCGGTCAGGGTGGCGATGAGCGCGCCGGTCCGGGTGTTCCACAGCCGGATGGTGTGGTCTTCGAAGTCGCCGCCGCTGGCCAGCATCCCGCCGTCCGGGCTGAAGGCGAGCGCGTCGATGTAGTCGGTGTGCCCTCGCATGGTCCGGAGCGTCCGCCCGCTCCGGACGTCCCAGAGGCGCACGTCCCTCACGAGGGTCCCGGCGAGGACCGTGCCGTCGGGGCTGAACGCCAACGCCCCGGGTGTGCCTTCGCGGAACTCGGTGATGGTGCGGCCGGTCGCGACGTCCCAGACCCAGATGGGGCCCTCGTCGGCCGACTCACCGCCCGCGAGGAGCCTCCCGTCGGGGCTGAAGGTGAGGGTGTGGCCGTCGCCGAAGCTCGGGCCGCTTCTTCGGCCCGTCCGCACGTCCCAGAGGCCGACGCTGTCGCCGTGGTGGACCGCGAGCCTGGAGCCGTCGGCGTTCAGCGCCACCCAGACCGGGCGGTCGGGAACGTCGATGCGGCGGGTCGTCCGGCCGGTGGCCGGGTCCCCGATCGCGACGTGGGTGTCCTGGCAGGCTGCCAGGACCCGCCCGTCGGCGCTGAACGTCCGGACACCGGATTCGGCGAGGACCTCCGGCATGTCGGTGATCCGGTGCTCGCCCGTGGCGAGCTTCCATTGCCAGACGGCCTCGGTCCCGGCGGCCATCAGCACCGCGCCGCCGTCGATGAACGTGAGCGAGTCCAGGGAGAGCGGCTTGCCGACGAGGACCTTCGAGCCGATGGGCGCGGCGGTCGGTCTGAACGCCGGCGCGGAGGGCTCGTCCGGGCGGGAGAGCAGCCACGCGGCCGGGCCGCCGATCGCCGCGGCCGCGGTGGCGGCGGCCGCCCCGGCGATCAGGGCCCGGCGCGGGATCCGGCGCGGGGCCGGTGCGGCCGCGAGGCGGCGGCCGACCTCGGGGAGGCCGGGACGCTGCTCCGGGTCCTTGGCCAGGCACGCCGCGACGAGGTCGCGCAGACCCCCCTCCATGCCGTCGAGCCGGGGCGGTTCGGCGACGATCCGCCGGACGGTCGCGGGGACGCTGTCGGCCTGGAACGGCGCCCGGCCGGTCGCGGCGAAGGCGAGGACGCAGCCGAGCGCGAAGACGTCGGCGGCGGGTCCGGCGCGGTCGGCGCGGATCTGCTCGGGCGCCATGTAGGCGTAGGTGCCGACGACGGAGCCCGTGGCGGTGAGCGTGGTGGCGTCGGCGGCGCGGGCGATGCCGAAGTCGATGATGCGGGGGCCGTCGGGGGACATGATGACGTTGCCGGGCTTCAGGTCGCGGTGGACGAGCTCGCAGGCGTGGATCGCGGCCAGGCCCTCGGCAAGCGCCGCGCCCAGCCTCCGCGCCGCCTCGGGGGTGAGCGGGCCGTCGCGGTCGACCTGGTCGCGCAGGGACGGGCCGGGGACGTAGGCCGTCGCCATCCACGGCTCGGCCGCGTCGGGATCGGCGTCCACGACCTGGGCGGTGTAGAAGCCGCCGACCCTGCGCGCCGCCTCGACCTCGCGGGCGAAGCGGGCCCGGAAATGGGCGTCGGCGGCGTGCTCGGCGCGGATCAGCTTGACCGCCACCTGCCGCCCGCCCGGTGAGGTGCCGAGGAACACCTGGCCCATCCCGCCCTCGCCCAGCCGCCTTTCCAGCCGGTAGGGGCCGACGCTGGGGGGATCCTGCGGTCGCAATGCCTGCATCTACCGGACCTTCCATATCCGCACTGCGTGATCGTCCTGGCCGCCGGCGGCCGCGACCGTCCTGCCGTCCGGGGACAGCGCCAGGGTGTCGAGCAGCGCGGTGTGCCCCGTCAGGACCGCGGTGGTCCGGCGGGAGGCGACGTCCCAGAGGTGGACGTTCCGGTCGAGACCGCAGCTCGCGAGGACGGCGCCGTCCTTGCTGCCCGTCAGCCCCCGGACCTCGTCGAGATGGCCGGTGAGGGAGGCGGTGATCCGGCGGGCGGCGACGTCCCACAGCGCGATCTCGTCGCTCTTGCCGCAGACGGCGATGGAGGCGCCGTCGCGGACGAAGGCCAGCGACAGGGTGTCCTCGGCCGGGCCCCGCAGCAGCGCGGTCCTCCGGCGGGCCGCCACGTCCCAGACCAGCACGGCGCCCTGGCCGCCCCCTTCGCCGTACCCGGTGAGGGCGGCTGCCAGGGTTCTGCCGTCCGGACTGAACTCCACCTTCATGACGGTGTTGGGGATGGGGTCGCCCTGCGGGCTCCGGGTGAGGGGGCCGGTGTCGAGGACGGTGGCGCGCCCGGTCCGGACGTCCCACAGGCGCACGTCGGGGTTCCCGGTGGCGAGCGTCCGGCCGTCCGGGCTGAACGCGACCGTCCAGATCCCGTACCGCTCGGTGCGGAAGGTCTCGGTCCTGCGGCCCGACGAGACGTCCCAGAGCGCGGCGAAGGAGTCGTCGTGCGCGGTGGCCAGCAGCCTCCCGTCCGGGCTGAACGCCACGCCGCGCACGTTCGCGGTGTCCAGGGTCCGCAGCGTGCGGGCCGTGGCGACGTCCCAGATTCGCGGTGCGTCGCTGCCCCCGGTTGCCAGGAGCCTGCCGTCGGGACTGAACGCGACCGCCTCGACCACGCCGGTGTGGCCGGTGAGCGTGGTGCCGGGGCCGAGCTGGGCGGCTCGGGCGGGGGCCGGCGCGTCCCCGCCGCGCCGGGCGGCCGCGAGGGCTCCGGCACCACCGGCACCGCCGGCGGCGGCGACGGCGACCGCGCCGAGCAGCACGGCACGGCGCGGTATGCGGCGCCTGTTCGTGACGTCCGGCGCGTCCCCCGCCTCGGTGGTCGCGATCAGCGTCCCGGGAGGCGCCGTGGACGCCTCGCCGGAGGGGGACGGGG
>NZ_SMKK01000230.1 GCF_004348425.1 Actinomadura sp. 7K507 | reverse complement strand
CGTCCGGGGTGGGCCGCAGAGTGGATCGAGGAGCGGCGGGAGCGCACCGACCGGGCGGAGCGGCGGCGGACCGGGCCGGCCGCCAAGGCCAAAGACCCGAAGACGGCCGAGCGGCGGGAGCGGCGGGTCGGCGACGGGCTCGCCGAGCTCGACCAGTGGCTCCGCGACCAGGTCGCGCACGGGCTCGCGCGGGCGGAGAAGGCCCCCTACCGGCTGTGGGACGACGCGGCGCGGCGGCTCGTCGACGCGCAGGCGGGCGGCCTCGCCGGGCACGTCAGAGGGCTCGCCGCGATACCCCGGTCGCCGGGCTGGCCCGATCGGCTGCTGGAGGAGTACGCGCTGCTGCGGCTGCTCGTCCGGGCCCACCAGCGGCGGGACGAGCTGCCGGAGGGGCTCCGGGAGACCGTCCGTTCCCGTATCGGGTTCACCGTCGCCCAGGAGGAGGTCGTCACCGGCGGGGAGCGCGTCCGGGACCTCTGGTGCGCGACCGGGTCGCGGGACACCGCGCAAGACCTGCTGAGCACGCGGCGGGTGTGGCTGCGGGGGCGGCGGACGGGCCGTCCCGCGCTCGTGCTGTCGTTCGCCGCGCCGGGCACGTCCCTGGACGCGTCGCTCATCGTGGGTACCGAGGTCGACGCCGAGCTGGCCTTCTACCCGGGTTCGCAGCCGCTCCGGGCCCTGGTCGCCGAGCGGTTCGGGGCCGCGGTGCCGGGCAGACCCGCCGGGACGCCGGTCCGGGGGTTCCTCGACGAGCACGCGGCGGCGCTCGCGCTCGACCCCTGGCTGGACCGCTGGCCCGCGACGCTGGAGAACGTCCGCCTGGCCCGTGCCGGAGGAGGCGACCTGTACGTGATCGACGAGGCCGGGGACGCGCTCCCGCTCCGGATGGGAGATCCGTGGCGGCTGCTCGCGCTGTCGGGCGGCGGGCCGGTCACGATGACCGGCGAGTGGAGCTCGCGCGGCCTGCGCCCGCTGGTGGCGTGGCACGGGACCGAGGGGACGGTGGTCCTGTGACCGTGTGGAACGAGCACGTCACCGCGGCTCTTCTCGGCACCGAGCGCCGTGACCCGCCCGTGCTGCCCGAGGCCCCGCCCGAAGGGGGTCCTGGAGGAGACCAGGCCGGGCGGCTGCTCGACCAGGCGGCGCTGCTGGCCGTCCGGCGGCGGGCGGGGCGTGTCCCTTCGGACGCGGCGCCCGTGCCCGTGGCGCTCGCCCCGGTGGAGGACGTCCCCGTCGTGCCGGGGGCGGCGGCGGTCCGGCTGCGGCGGATCCTGAGCGGCGAGCAGATCCGGGTGCTGCCCGAATGGCTGGACGCGGCGGCGGCGCGCGGCTTCCGGGTGCCCGCCCAGCTGCTCCCCGAGCTGCTGGAACGCGGGCGCGGCGACCGGATGCTGCGGTCGCCGGTCGCGCGGGCGTCCGGCCGGCGGGGCGTGTGGCTGGCGCTCCAGAACACCGACTGGGCGTACCTGGTCGGCTCCGGCGACGATCCCGGCGGCGGGCCCGAGGTGTGGGAGACCGGGACGCGCAACCGGCGGGTCGCCTACCTGACCGCGCTCCGCGGGACCGAGCCCGAGCGGGCCAGGGAACTGCTGGGCGAGACGTGGGCCGGGGAGCCCGCGCCCGACCGCGCGGCGTTCCTCGCCACGTTCGGGCACGGGCTGACCCCGGCCGACGAGGAGTTCCTCGAAGCGGCCCTGGAGGATCGCGGGAAGGACGTGCGGCAGATCGCGTCCGACCTGCTCGCCCGCCTGCCCGGGTCCGCGTACGGGGAGCGGATGGCGGCGCGCGCCCGCGGCTGCCTGGTCCCCGAGACCCGGACGGTACGGGGCCGGAGGCAGACGTGGATCCGGGTCGATCCGCCGCGCGACCACGACGAGGAGATGGCACGCGACGGGGTCCCGTTCCATCCGAGCGGGTCGTTCGCGCCGAGAGGCGGCGGGCCGGTCGGGACGAGGGCCGCGTGGCTGCGCGAGATCCTCGCCCGCACTCCCCTGTCCACCTGGACGGAGCTGTTCCAGCTGCCGCCCATGGAGATCGTGTGCCTTCCCATCACCGCCTTCGCCGGGGATTCCGGAGGCCCGTCCCCCCAGAACGAATCCGAGGCCGATGGGCGCGACGTCCACATCGGGTGGGCCCGCGCCGCCCTGGGCCAGCGCGACGCCGGGTGGGCGCGGGCGCTGCTCAAGGGCGGTGTGATGGTCGACGAGCCGGAGGCGCTCGCCGACCTGCTGTCCGTCCTGCCCGAGGGGGAGCGCGACCCGGCGGCGGCCGACCTGATCCGCTGGGTGGAGGGGCGGCCCGACCTGCTGCGGGTCCTCGAACGGGTGCCGGGTCCGTGGACGGGCGCGCTCGCGTCGGCGGTGGTCGCGACCCTCGGCGCGTCCGCCGAACGTCCCACCCGCCGGGACGAGCACCTGATCGTCCAGCTGTGCCGGCTCGCCGACCAGCGGCTCGACCCCGCGGTCACGTCCCGCCTGGACGTGATCGTCGCCGAGCAGGGCGCCGCCGCCCCGCGAGCCGTCACCGACCTGATCACCACCCTGCGCTTCCGCGATGAGATGTTGAAGGAGCTGATCCCTTGACCGAAGATCCGGTTCTGCGTCCGCACGCCGAGCAGGAGTACGCCGGCGAGCTGGCGCGGCTGGCCGAGCACGACGACCGGCCCCGCCCGCCCGGCTGGCGGCTGTCCCCATGGGCGGTGATCACGTACCTGCTCGGCGGCGACCTTCCCGACGGCACGGCGATCAGCCCGAAGTACGTGGGGCAGCGCCGGCTGATGGAGGTCGCGGTCGCGACGCTGGCCACGGACCGGGCGCTGCTGCTGCTCGGCGTGCCGGGGACGGCGAAGACGTGGGTGTCGGAGCATCTCGCGGCCGCCGTCAGCGGCGACTCCACGCTGCTCGTGCAGGGGACGGCGGGCACGGCGGAGGAGGCGATCCGCTACGGGTGGAACTACGCGCGGCTGCTCGCCGAGGGACCGTCGGAGAAGGCGCTGGTGGAGAGCCCGATGATGCGGGCGATGCGGCGTGGCGCCGTCGCCCGCATCGAGGAGCTGACCCGGATGCCGTCCGACGTCCAGGACTCGCTGATCACCGTCCTGTCGGAGAAGACGCTGCCGGTCCCCGAGCTGAGCACCGAGGTCCAGGCGCGCAGGGGGTTCACGGTCATCGCCACGGCCAACGACCGCGACCGGGGCGTGAACGAGCTGTCCAGCGCGCTGCGCCGCCGGTTCAACACCGTCGTGCTGCCGCTGCCGGAGTCCGCCGAGGAGGAGGTCGGCATCGTGGCGCGGCGCGTCGACCAGATCGGCGCCGGGCTGGAACTGCCCGAGTCCCCGGCGGGCCTGGAGGAGATCCGCCGCGTCGTCACCGTGTTCCGCGAGCTGCGCTCCGGGGTGACGAGCGACGGGCGCACCAAGCTGAAGTCGCCCAGCGGGACGCTCAGCACCGCCGAGGCCATCTCGGTGATCACGAGCGGGCTGGCGCTCGCGGCGCATTTCGGCGACGGTGTGCTCAGGGCCCCGGACGTGGCGGGCGGGATCGTCGGCGCCGTCGTCCAGGACCCTGTGTCCGACCGGGTGGTCTGGCAGGAGTACCTGGAGGCGGTCGTCCGCGACCGTCCGGAATGGCGTGACTTCTACCGCGCGTGCCGGGAGGTGTCTTGAGCCACGTCGAGGTCTACGGGATCCGTCACCACGGGCCCGGCTCGGCGCGGGCGCTGCGCGGCGCCCTGGAGGAGTTCAAGCCGGACGCGGTGCTGATCGAGGGCCCGCCCGAGGCCGACCCGATCGTGGAGCTGGCGGGCGAGCCGGGGATGGTGCCGCCGGTCGCGCTGCTGGCCTACTCCCCCGCCCCCGCTCCCGGCGACGGCGACCGCAAGGCCGCGTTCTGGCCGTTCGCCGAGTTCAGTCCCGAATGGCAGGCGGTCCGGTACGCCCTGGGCGCGGGCGTCCCCGTCCGCTTCTGCGACCTGCCGGCGGCGAACCAACTCGTCCCGTCCGGGGAGGAGGAGGCGCGGGAGCAGCCGTCCGGGGAGGCGGCGGAGGGGATCCGGCTCGATCCGCTGGGGTGGCTGGCGAAGGCGGCCGGATACGACGACGCCGAGCGGTGGTGGGACGACGTCGTCGAGCACCGCGGCGGCGGCCCGTCGCCGTTCCCGGCCATCGCGGAGGCCATGGCCGAGCTGCGCGAGCAGTTGGCCGCACTGCCGGAGGGGTCCGCGCCGGCGGGGCTGCCGCCCGGCCATCTGCGGCGGGAGGAGCAGCGCGAGGCGCACATGCGCCGGACGCTGCGCCGCACCCTCAAGGAGGGGCACGAGCGGGTCGCCGTGGTGTGCGGCGCGTGGCACGTGCCCGCCGTCCGGGCGAGGGTCCCGGCGGCCCACGACGACCGGACGCTGCGCGGGCTGCCGAAGGCCAGGATCGCGATGACGTGGGTGCCGTGGACGCACGGGCGGCTCGCCGGACGCTCCGGCTACGGCGCGGGCGTCCGGTCCCCCGGCTGGTACCACCACCTGTTCGCGGCGCGGGACCGTCCGATCGAGCGGTGGCTGACGGCCGCCGCCCGCGTCCTGCGCGAGGAGGACCTGCACGTCTCCTCCGCGCACGTGATCGAGGCGGTCCGGCTCGCCGAGACGCTCGCCGCGCTGCGGGGGCGCCCGCTGGCCGGGCTGGACGAGGTCACCGAGGCGACCCGGGCCGTGCTGTGCGAGGGCGCCGACCTGCCGGTCGAGCTGATCCAGCGGCGCATGGTCGTCGGTGAGCGGCTCGGCGCCGTCCCGGAGCGGACCCCGATGGTCCCGCTCCAGCGCGACCTCCAGGCCGAGCAGCGGCGGCTGCGGCTCAAGCCGTCCGCCCTGGACAAGGAGCAGGACCTCGACCTGCGCAAGCCCACGGACCTGGAACGCAGCCGCCTCCTGCACCGCCTCCGGCTGCTGGACGTCGACTGGGGCGTCCCGTCCGAGACGGGCCGTTCCAAGGGCACGTTCCGCGAGACGTGGACGCTGGCGTGGCGGCCCGAGTTCGACATCGAGCTGATCGAGGCGAGCGCGTGGGGTACCACCGTCCGCGGCGCGACCACGGCCCGCGCCGAGGCGCTGGCCGCGCACGCCACCGCGCTCGCCGATCTGACCTCGGTGGCGGAGCGCTGCCTGCTCGCCGACCTCGGCGACGCGCTGCCCACCGTCATGCGGGCCCTCGCCGACCGGGCCGCGGTCGACACCGACGTCGCGCACCTGATGTCCGCGATGCCCGCCCTCGTCCGCGCGCTCCGGTACGGCGACGTGCGCGACACGTCCACGGGCCCGCTCCGCACGGTCGTCGACGGCCTCGTCGTGCGGATCTGCGTCGGGCTCCCTCCCGCGATCACCGGCCTCGACGACGACGCCGCCCGCGAGTTCCTCGGCCACGTCGACGCCGTGCACAGCGCCCTGTCGCTGCTGGCCGACGAAGGCCACGTCGAGCGCTGGCGCCGCACGCTGGAGAGCCTCGTCGCCCGCCCGGAGACCCTGCACGGCCTGATCGAGGGCCGCCTCACCAGGCTCCTCCTGGACGCGGGCCGCCTGCGCGACGTCCAAGGCCGGATGGCGCGGGCCGTGTCCGTCGGTACGGCGCCCGACCGCGCCGCCGCCTGGGTCGAGGGCTTCCTGTCGGGCGGCGGCCTGATCCTGATGCACGACGAGGCGCTCCTGCATCTGGTCAACGACTGGATCTCCGGCCTGCCGGACGATTCGTTCACCGACGTGCTCCCGCTGCTGCGCCGCACCTTCGGCGCCTACGCCGACGCCGAGCGCCGGTCGATCGGCGAGCGGCTCCGCCGCCTGGACGAGGCCCCCGCCCATGAGCTCGACCGGGCCGAGGACGCCCTCGACGAGACCCGCGCGGCCCCGGCCGCGGACACGGCCCTGCGGATCCTCGGCTGGCCGCGCCCATGACCACACCACCGGCCGTCCGCGTCGATGGCGGGCACCTCGCGTCTCCGCCCGGCGGGCGGGGCCGCACCGACAGCGAGGAGGGTTCGGCGTGAGCGGCGAGGGCGCGGACGAGCGGGACGACAGGCTGCGGCGGTGGCGGCTCGTCCTCGGGGGCGAGAAGGCCGACGGGACCGGGGTGACGCTGACCGGCGACGACGCCCGGATGGACGGGGCGCTGGAGAAGCTCTACGGGGCCGGCCGCGACGAGGGGCGGCCACGGCCGGGACGGCGCGGCGCCGGGCTCGGGGATTCGGCGCCCTCGGTGGCGCGGTGGCTCGGCGACATCCGGACGTACTTCCCGTCGAGCGTCGTCCAGGTCATGCAGAAGGACGCGATCGAGCGGCTCGACCTCACCAGGCTCCTGCTGGAGCCGGAGATGCTGGACGCCGTCGAGCCGGACGTCCACCTGGTCGGGACGCTGCTGTCGCTGAACCGGGTGATGCCCGACCGGGCCAGGGAGTCCGCGCGGGCGGTGGTGCGCAAGGTCGTCCACGATCTCGAGCGACGGCTGGCGCAGCGGACGCGGTCGGCGATCGGCGGCGCGCTGGACCGGTCGGCGCGGATGCTGCGCCCCAGGCGGCTCGCCGACGTCGACTGGGAGCGGACGATCCGCGCGAACCTGCGGCACTACCTGCCCGAGCACGGGACCCTCGTCCCGGAGCGGCTCGTCGGGTACGGGCGGCGGCAGCAGGCCGTCAAGCGGGACGTGGTCCTCGCGATCGACCAGAGCGGGTCGATGGCGGCGTCGGTGGTGTACGCGAGCGTGTTCGGCGCGGTGCTGGCGTCGATGCGGTCGCTGCGGACGTCGCTGGTGGTGTTCGACACGAACGTCGCCGACCTGACCGGGCAGCTGCACGACCCGGTGGAGGTCCTTTTCGGGACGCAGCTCGGCGGCGGAACCGACATCAACCGGGCCGTCGCGTACTGCCAGGGCCTCGTGGCGCGGCCGGACGACACGATCCTCGTGCTGATCAGCGACCTGTACGAGGGCGGGGCGCGGGACGAGCTGCTGCGGCGGGGCGCGGCGCTGACGTCGGCGGGCGTGCAGGTCGTGGTGCTGCTCGCCCTGTCGGACGAGGGCGCGCCCGCCTACGACCACGAGAACGCGGCGGCGCTGGCCGCGATGGGCGTGCCCGCGTTCGCGTGCACGCCCGACGCGTTCCCCGGCCTGATGGCCGCCGCGATCGAGCGCCGCGACCTGAAGGAGTGGTCCGAACGCACCATGTGACTGACGCCGCGCGAGCCACGCTGCGTGAGCGCGGCCGACACTTTGCGATCAAGTGAAACCGGGCGAGCGACACCGCGCGGACGACACTGCCTGAGTGAGTGACGCCGGGCCGTCAGGTGGGTGACTTCGACAGGCCGCGGGCGAGGAGGAGCACGACGACGGCGGTGACGACGGCGTGCCCGGCGAGCGCGGACGCCTGGATCTCGACGAGCGCTCCCCACGCGCCCCACATCGCGACGCGGACGACGCGGGCTGCCATCACCGTCCAGGCGGCGGGGCGGCTGCCGCGCCAGGCGAGGATCACCGCGACCAGCGTCACCACCGCCACCACACCGAACGAGGAGGCGACCACGGGCAGCAGCCCGCCTCGTGCGCCCTCGCTGAGCGACGGCCTGGCGATCAGGATGGCGAGGGCGGCGACGTCCAATGCCGCGAGGACCCCGGCAAGGATGAGTCCCGACACCAGGGCCGGGCCTCGCCGCAGGGTCCGGTGCGGCCTGGGCGGTGGCGCCACCGGGGCCGGTGGGGCGATGTCCTGCGGCCATGGGGCCTGTCGTGTCTGCGGCGCCCTGGGGGCGTGGGCGTCCGGGGCGGGCTGCCGGATCGTCACCGGGTCCGGGGTCTGGGTGAACCCGGCGGTGGGCGCGCCCTCACGAGGTCCCAGGCCCGGCGCGGAACCGGTGTGGCGGGGTGCGGGGGCCGTGAAACCGGACGCCTGGACCGTTGGGCCGGGGTTCTGGACCGTGGGGCCGGGGAGGTACTCGGTCGCGGTTCCCCGGCGGGCGTTCGCGTCGCGTTCGCCGAGGAGCCACAGCAGGACGTCCTCGGAGGAGGGGCGGGCCTTCGGGTCCTTGGCGAGGCAGGCGGCGGCGACCTCGGCGAGCGGGCCGGGCAGGACGCCCAGGTCGGGCGTCTCATTCATGATCTTGTACATGACGGCGGGCAGCGGGCCGCCGGCGAAGGGGTCGCGGCCGGTGGCGGCGAACAGCAGGGTGACCGCCCAGGCGAACAGGTCGGTGGCCGGCCCGACGCGGCCGGAGAACTGCTCGGGCGCCATGTAGGCGGGGGTGCCGACGACCTGGCTGGTCAGCGTGGAGCCGGCGTCGAACGCGCGGGCGACGCCGAAGTCGATCACGCGCGGCCCGTCCGGGCCCATCAGGACGTTCTGCGGCTTGAAGTCGCGGTGCACGACGTTCGCGCGGTGGATGGCCGACAGCGCCGTCACCGAGCTGATGGCGAGGCGGTCGAGGTCGGCTCCGCCGCGCGGCCCCTCCTCCTGCACCAGCGTGCGCAGCGACCGTCCCGGAATGTACTCGCTGACGATGTAGGGGCGGTCGCCGGCCATGTCGGCGGCGAGCATCTGCGCGGTGCAGAACCCGGCGACGCGCTGCAGCAGGGCCAGCTCGCGGACGAACCGCTCCCGGGCGTTCGCGTCGCCGAGCAGCTGGGCGTGCAGGAGTTTCACGGCGACGCGGGACGGCCCGGCGTCGGGCTCCACCGGGCGGCCGAGGTACACCACGCCCTGGCCGCCGGTGCCGATCCGGCCGAGCAGCTCCCAACCGCCGAGGCGGGCCGGGTCGGCCGCGGTGAGGGGAATCGGGCTCGCCATTCGCACCCCCGTCGGGTTCCCCGATGCCGGCCGCTCGGCCGGTGATAAAAAATTCCGGCATTCCACCGGGCACAAATCCACTCCGCCCGGCATCAAAGAGTATAGATACGGGGAGCCCGAAGCGGGAGAGACTGAGCATGGCTGAGATCCATTCACCAATTGTCCGGCCCAAGGGAGCGGCGGCGGCGGTCGCGGCACTGGCGCTGACGGCGGCGACGCTCGCGGGGTGCGGGGACGCGGGGGCGACCATCACCCGGCTGACGGTCGGGACACCGGGCCCGGATCCGTACACGACGATGTCGAATACCGACAAGATCGAGGTCAAGGAGCGTCCACGGACGGGTGGGACGGCGACCGGGGACTCCCCCGGCCTGTACGGTGGGACGCGGCGGTCTGCGACGTGCGACCAGCAGAAACTCATCGCGTTCTTGCAGGCCAACCCCGGCAAGGCGAAGGCCTGGGCGGACGTGCAGGGCATCCCGGTGAGCGACATCCCGAGGTACGTGTCGCGGCTGACGCCGGTGCTGCTGCGCACCGACACGCTGGTCACCAACCACGGCTTCCGCGACGGGAAGGCGACCGGCGGGCCCGCCGTTCTGCAGGCCGGAATGGGCGTTCTGGTCAACGGTCACGGGGTGCCCGCGGTGAAGTGCAATTGTGGGAATCCCTTGACCCTGCCGGAGAAAAAGATCTCCACGGACGGCGCGTCCTTCACTGGCCGGTCCTGGCCGGGATTCGAAGAGCGAAATGTGACCAAGATCCAGCCGAGGGACGCAAAGAAGGGCACGATCGTCACCTTCGTCCTGGTCGATCCCGAGGGCACCATGGGATTCGAGCGGCCGCGCGCGACCGAGGGCGAGGCCGACGGGCCGCCGATCCAGTTGCCCGCGACCGAGACCGAGGGTACGGCGAGCGACTCGCCGTCGCCGTCCGACTCCGGTATGGAGCCTCCCGGGACCGGGTCGCCGGGCACCGAGACGCCCGGCACGGACCCGTCGGGCACCGGCTCGCCCGGCACGCCGCCGCCCGGCACCGGAGACGGCGAAGCTCCCGCCTCACCGGGCATGACCTCGCAGGACCCGGGTACGGGAGACGACGGAGGTCTGCCGAACGAACGCACCGGTGGAACGGGCGAACCCGGCGGCGACCCGGGCGGCCCGGTCTCGCTGCCGCCGTCCGAGGAGGCGGCCCCGGCGGCCTCCTGACTTCCCATGCGGTATATTTGCTCATATGAGCAGTGCTTCAGATGTCGCCCCCGCCGACGCCTGCGCCGTCCGGGTGGTCGATCCCGAGAAGGTCGCCGTCGTCACCGCCGCCCTGCCGGAGGCGGAGACGATCGCCGACCTGGCGCAGGTGTTCGGGCTGCTGTCCGACCCCGGACGGCTGCGGGTGATCACCGCGCTGCTGGAGGGGGGCGAGATGTGCGTCTGCGACATCGCCGCGTCCTGCGGGCACTCGGAGTCGGCGGTCTCGCACGCGCTGCGCCTGCTGCGCGCCAACCGCGTCGTCCGGGTCCGCCGGGCCGGCCGGATGGCCTACTACCGGCTGGACGACTCGCACATCCGGCTGCTGCTCGATCTCGCCCTCACCCACGTCGGCCACGGGGAGGAAGAAGGCGCATGATCGGGGACCGGGAGAGCGGGCCGGACAAGCACGGGCCGGACAAGCGCGGTCACGGGTCCAAGCACGGGCCCAAACACGGGCACGGTCACGGTCACGGGCACACCGTGTCGCAGGGGGCCGACCGCCGGCTGCTGAGCGCCGCGCTGGCGCTGATCCTCGTCTTCATGGCGGGCGAGGTGGTGATCGGCTTCATCTCCGGGTCGCTGGCCCTGATCACCGACGCGGCGCACATGATGACCGACGCGTTCGCGATCGCGCTGGCCCTGTTCGCGATGCGTCTCGCGGCCCGCCCGCCGAAGGGCGGCTACACCTACGGCCTGCGCCGCTCGGAGATCCTGTCGGCGCAGCTCAACGGCCTGACCCTGATCCTGCTGGCCGTGTTCTTCGTCTACGAGGGCGTCCGGCGGCTGATCGAACCGCACGAAGTCGAAGGCCAGTTCGTGTTCTGGACGGCCCTGGTCGGCATCGCGGTCAACGTCGCGGCGACCGTGCTGATCAGCAAGGCCGACCGGCGCAGCCTGAACGTCGAGGGCGCGTTCCAGCACATCCTCAACGACCTGTTCGCGTTCATCGCCACGGCCGTCGCGGGCCTGGTCGTGTGGACGACCGGCTTCGCCCGCGCCGACGCGATCGCCTCGCTGCTGGTGGCGGCGCTGATGCTCAAGGCCGGATACGGGCTGCTGCGGGACGCGGGCCGGGTGCTCATGGAGGCCGCGCCGGCGGGCATCGACCCGTCCGAACTCGGGACCAGGCTCGCCGCGCGCCCCTGCGTGGAGGAGGTCCACGATCTGCACGTGTGGGAGGTCAGCTCCGGCTACCCGGCGCTGTCGGCGCACGTGCTCGTCGACACCGGGGGCGACTGCCACGCCGTCCGCCGCGACCTGCAGGAACTACTGCGCGACTCGTACGGGATCACCCACACGACCCTGGAGGTCGACCACGTGGAGGAGCCCGCGGGCGGGAACGGCCACTGCGACGACCCGCACGGCCCCCGCCACGTGGTCGAGGCGGTCACCCCCCACGAACACGCGGGCCCCACCCCCTGCGACCACTAAGGCGCGCTGCGGAACCGCCCGGCGTTCTCCCGCGCCCACTGAGCGAAGGTGCGTGCGGGCTTCCCGGTGACGTCTTCGACGGTGGGCAGGACCACGCCGCCGGCATCGGGCGGGTTCACGGCCAGCTGGATTCCGAACTCCACGTAGTCCTCGTCGTATCCGTAGCCTCGTAGCCGGGCGCGTTCGTCGTCCTCGGTCAGGCGCACGAAGGCGATGTCCTGCCCGGTGGCGTCGGCGAGGATCCGGGTGCGTTCCACTGGGTGGTGAGTGCTTCGGGTCCGTTGACTGCTCCCCTCCCTGGCAGGAGGGATTCTTCGAGTCCCCTCCCGCCATGAGATGTGCGGGGATTCACGGCTCAGGCCGCCTCTCGCCCCGGCGGGGCAGCAGGTCTTGCGCCATCGGCACCGTCCGGGTCCAGACCCGCCCGGACCAGCATCACCCGCGCGGAGTTCTTGTCCCTGGGACGGGACGTCCCGCACGCGGTGCAGGTGTAGATGCGTTCCGACAGCGGCAGGCGGTGCTTGGCTCTCGCTCCGCAGTGGCCGCAGTCCATCGTGGTGTACGCCGGATCCACCAAGCGGACGTCCCGGCAGTGTTTGCGGCCCATCTCGATCAGGGCCTTCTTAGCCTGGCCGATTGCGGCGTCGGCGGCCTTTCGCGCCATCGTGCTCTTGGCCAGGAACTTGGGGCGGAAGTCCTCGACCGCGACCGCGTCGAAGTCGCGGGCCACCTTCTTGGCCCATTTGCGGCCATCGTCCTGGCGTTGCCGCGCGACCTTCTGAGCGGCCTTGGCGGCCTGCCGCTGCGCCGCGCGGTACCCCTTGGACTGCTGCCTACCCTTGGGGGCGCGGCGCCGCGCCATCTGCCGCTGGTAGTGCGCCAGGCGGGCCTGAGCCTTGCGGCCGTGCTCGTGGTGCGGCAGGTCGTGGGTGTCGCTGGTGGTGGTGGCGACCTGGGTCACGCCCCAGTCGACACCGATCACCCTCCCGGTCGCCGGGAGCGGCTCGGGCTGCGCCGCCACGACGAACGAGGCGTACCAGTGCCCGAGGCAGTCGCGGGAGATCCGCACCGAGGACGGGGCAGCGGGCAGGTCCCGCGACCACACCACCGTCACGCCGATGCCCCCCGCCAACAGCAAGCGGCCTTCCTTGAGGCGGAACCCGCGGCGGGTGTAGTTCAGCGTCGGGGCGGCCAACCCCCGCTTCTTGAACCGGGGCAACCCCGCCCGCTGCTTGACGGGCAGCCCCTTAGCGATGTCCTTCAGCGCCTTGGCGCGGGACTTGCCGAAATCCCGGATGACCTGCTGCTGCGGCACCGACGCGCCCGCACCCAGCCACCGCTTCCCCGAGCGCCAGCCCGTCAGCATCCTGTCCAGCCCCGCCGGACCACACGCCTCACCCGCCCGGTAAGCGGCCCTGGACCGGGCCACGCACTCGTTCCACACCCACCGGCAGCGATCCCACTCGGCCAGCAGCGCACGCTCAGCGGTCGACGACAACCGCAGCCGGTAAGAGTACCGGGCGTTCCCGCCACCACCATCCTCGCCGTCCGCATCTGCCACATCACTGAGCGTACTCGAACGAGTGTTCCCGTGCGTGCGTTTCCGCGGAGTTCCCACTGACCAGCGCAGCACGCTGCCGATCCCGCCGACGTCCACGCCCGCCTCATCGCCAGCACCCCAGGAGTACCCGTGATCCGCAGACCGGCCTCAGGGGCGCGAACCGGGCCGCGGGCACAGAGGAAACGCGCACCACCCGAGGCGGCGGCCCCTTCGTCAGCGACCGGCGCCGGGCTGCATAGCCGGTGAGGGGTACACGGCGAAGACCCGCTGGCCGTCGAGCCACTCGCTGAGGCGGCGCGCTTCGGTCTCCAACGCCTCGTGAGCCGCCGGGGAGACATCGTCGTCAAGCAGCCGCAGCCGCACCACACCGCCGGGGTCCTGTACCCATGCACCGACGACGCGGCCGTCGACCCAGGCGGTGGTCCCGGCGTTGCCGGCACTGTCGAACAGCTGAGGTCCGTGCCCACCGAGGTAGAAGGCTCGTCCCTTCCAGCCCATCACGGTCGGGTCGAGCAACGGCAGGAGCGCGACCCACGGCGCAGCGGCGACGACCGGGTCGAGATCGTCCTCGCGCAGCCAACCGACCGAGCCCCCGTCCAGGTACACCTTCTGCGCGCCGATGTCTTCCAGCGCGGTACGGACTACGGACTTGGTGCCGCCGAGCCACCAAGCGAGGTCTTCGACGGTGCCGGGTCCGTACGACCACAGCCACCGAGCCACCAGCTCGGCATAGCCCTGCCGCGCGTCAAGCGCCACGGGCACCGCTTGCCCCCACCAAGCCTGTGTCGTCGTCCATGTCGGGCGGCTCGTGTACCAGGCACCGGCGTTGCCGGCGCGTGCGACCGAGCCGTCCAGGCTCAGCTGGGTGAGCACTCGCGGAGCGATCGCGACCCGTCCTCCCCAGGACTTGTCCGGAGCCTGCTCGATGACACCGGCGGCCTCGGGCACCTCCTCGCGTATCCGCTTCGACGGCCGCGCCACACCGTCGGCCAGGCAGGCCAGCACTGCTTTCTCCGCGGTCGCGAGCCAGGCGGCGCCCTGCCCGTCATCGGCCGGCCCCCAACGTTCGAGGTCCCTGACCAGTCGTCTGCGGTGGACAGCGGCCACCCGAGCCGACGCGCTCCCCCACACCGCCGGCACGAGATCACGGGGGAACACGAACAACGTCTCACGCATCGACTGCTGTCTGACGAGCGAACGTGTGTCGTAGAGCGCCCGCTCGACGTCATCGACGGCCAGGTCGTCGATCCGTGCCCAGCACGACAGGTGCACGCTCGGCGGGTCGGTGGCGTGCAGACACACCACCGCGCGGCCGGCCTCCTCGGGGCAGGCCACCCTGGCCGATCGCGCGAGAGCATGGCGCACACCCAACCGGGCCCGGCGCTCCTCATCGGTTACCAAGCGCATGAGTCCACCTTGACGGAGCGGACCGACAGATCACGCCAACGGGTGAGGCCTACGCGCTCATCTCCGTGCGTGCAAAGTTCGGACGTGTGCGGTTACATGGGGGCCGGTGTGGCCCGACGTCAGGCCCCGCGCATCAAGGGACACGCCCGGCGAATCGCCCGACCTATGCCCTGATGGAGCGGTTCGCATCCCCCAGCGAAAGGGCCGCGAGCGTGGGCGTGGAAGACAACACCAAGACCGACCGCGCGGAGACCACCGACAAGCCCGCCTCCCAAGAGCGCTCGTACACACCACCGCCCGACAATCCCGGATCACCCGGGCAACCGTCCCGCCTGGAGAGCCTCGCCCGCGCCCGCGAAGCGCAGCAGGCCAGCACCGCGCAACGCATCGAGGCCGGGGACGCCGACGGCGAACCGAGCGGCGAACGCGACACCACGCCCACTGCACAGGGCCCTGGGCCAATGGAGCCCCAGTGTGAACAAGGCGGTGGCCGTGATGAGAAGGCGGAGGACGCGGAAAACACCGACGCCGACACCCCGGACGACGCGCCAGGCGACTGGGATAAACGAGTCGCGGATGAGGAGCTGCTGCCCGATGACAATGCCCGCCTAGGCCGTGTTTAAGAAGTGGTCTTGGTGACTGATCGGAGCCAGATGTCGATCACAGCGACCTCGATGGTGGCCTGGTATCGGACGGCGAGCTTGTCATAGCGGGTCGCCACCGCCCGGTGCTGTT
>NZ_SMKK01000022.1 GCF_004348425.1 Actinomadura sp. 7K507 | reverse complement strand
GGATCGGGCCGTCGTGGGCGAACGCGGGGCTCCTCAGCGTCATCTCTTCCATGCCGCCGTGGTGCCCGGTAAGGGGCCGACAATGCCCCGGTGCGCACCCCGTTCGAAACGGGCCCGCCGCGTTTGAAAGGGGGCTGCGCGGTAACTGCCCCGGTGGGCTCGGACGTGGGGAGGGCAGGCTGGATGACGGCCGTGCACGGCAAGGACGACACCAGCGTCGCCGACGCGCTCGCGCGGCACCGGCGGGGCACCAGGATCGGGAACGTCCTGGCGACGACGGACCACAAGGTCGTCGGCTACCTGTACCTCGGCACCTCGTTCACGCTGTTCCTGCTCGCCGGGCTGATGGCCATGGTCATGCGGGCCGAGCTGCTGGAACCCGGACTCCAGGTCGTGGACAACCAGCAGTACAACCAGATGTTCACCATCCACGGCACGATCATGCTGCTGCTGTTCGCGACCCCGCTGTTCGCGGGGTTCGCCAACGTGATCGTCCCGCTGCAGATCGGCGCGCCGGACGTGGCGTTCCCCCGGCTCAACACGCTCAGCTACTGGCTGTTCCTGTTCGGCGCGCTCATGGTGCTGGGCGGATTCGTCGTGCCGGGCGGCGCGGCGGCCTTCGGCTGGTTCTCCTACTCCCCGCTCGCGTCGGAGACCTACTCGCCCGGCCTGGGCGGCGACCTGTGGGTGATGGGCCTGGTGCTGTCCGGGTTCGGGACGATCTTCACCTCGGTCAACCTGATCACCACGATCATCACGATGCGCGCCCCCGGCATGGTGATGTTCCGGATGCCGATCTTCTGCTGGAACGTCCTGCTGACCAGCCTGATGGTGCTGATGGCCTTCCCGGTGCTGGCCGCCGCGCTGCTGGCCCTGGAGGCCGACCGCAAGCTCGGCGCGCACATCTACGACCCCTCGCACGGCGGCGCGCTGCTCTGGCAGCACCTGTTCTGGTTCTTCGGCCACCCCGAGGTCTACATCATCGCGCTGCCGTTCTTCGGGATCATCACCGAGATCATCCCGGTGTTCTCCCGCAAGCCCATCTTCGGCTACCTCGGCATGGTGGGGGCGACCATCGCGATCACCGGGCTGTCGATGACGGTGTGGGCGCACCACATGTTCGCCACCGGGCGGGTCCTGCTGCCGTTCTTCTCCCTGACCTCCTTCATGATCGCCGTGCCGACCGGCATCAAGTTCTTCAACTGGGTCGGCACGATGTGGAAGGGGCAACTGACGTTCGAGGCCCCGATGCTGTTCGCGCTGGGGTTCCTCGCCACCTTCCTGTTCGGCGGCCTGACCGGGGTGATCCTCGCCTCCCCGCCCATGGACTTCCACCTCACCGACTCCTACTTCGTCGTCGGCCACTTCCACTACGTCGTCTTCGGCACCGTCGTGTTCGCCATGTTCGGCGGCTTCTACTTCTGGTGGCCGAAGATGACCGGCAAGAAGCTGGACGAGGCCTGGGGGCAGGTGCACTTCTGGTCGCTGTTCATCGGATTCCACACGACGTTCCTCGTCCAGCACTGGCTCGGCGCCGAGGGCATGCCCCGCAGGTACGCCGACTACGCCGACGAGTTCACCACGCTGAACCTCGTCTCCTCGATCGGCTCGTTCGTCCTCGGCGCCTCCACGTTCGCGTTCCTCTGGAACATCTGGCGGACGCACAGGCGGGCCCCGCTGGTCGAGAAGGACGACCCCTGGGGCGCCGGCGGGTCGCTGGAATGGGCGACGTCCTGCCCCCCGCCGCGGCACAACTTCGTCTCGATGCCTCAGATCCGCTCCGTGCGTCCCGCGTTCGACCTGAACCACCCGGCCCTGGAGCCACCGCAGGAGGCCGAGCCGTCCCTTCCCCCGCCCAGGGAGGACCGGGGCCGGGACTGACTCACTGGCCGTCCTGCCGACCGTCGCGCTCCAGGTCGCCCTGGCCGCCGCCGTACGACTCGGCCTGGTAGTTCATGTAGAAGCGGTTGACGCGGGTCCGCACCTGGGTGCGGGCGCGGTCGGGCGTCGGCAGCGGAAGTACGTGGTTCGGGTAGGGGGCGACGAGTTCCCCGGGCTGCCGCGTCCGCAGCAGCGCCTCCTGCTCCCGCGACGGCTGCTCGTGCCGCTCGCCGTAACCGCCTTCCGGGCTAAGCGAGATCAGGCCGCTCTCCACGCCCTCCCGGCGTTCCTGCAGGTCCTTGCGCTGCAGGCTGAGGCAGATCCGCCGGGCGACGATGAACGCCGTCACCGGCGCGGCGATGAACCCCACGCGGAAGATCCAGGTCGTCCAGTACAGCGGGATGCCGAAGACGTAGGCGATGATGTCGTTGCCGCCGGCCGCCCACAGGTTGCCGTACCAGGCGACGGCCGCGGCCCCGATCGCGGTCCTGGTCGCGGCGTTCCGCGGACGGTCGAGCAGGTGATGCAGGCGTTCGTCTCCCGTGGCCCAGCGCTCCGCGAACGGGTACATCGCGATGAGCGTGAAGAAGACCCCGGGCAGCACGACGGCGGGCAGCAGCGTGTTCCACGCGATGCTGTGCCCGAAGAGCGTCGTCTCCAGGGGCGGCATGATGCGCAGGGAGCCTTCGAGGAAGCCGACGTACCAGTCGGGCTGGGAGCCGCTCGAGATCTGGTCCGGCTCGTACGGGCCGTAGAGCCAGACGGGGTTGATCTGCAGGAACGCCCCCATCCCGGCCAGGATGCCGAACGCGAAC
The DNA here is from genome assembly GCF_004348425.1 of Actinomadura sp. 7K507. Lineage (GTDB taxonomy): Bacteria > Actinomycetota > Actinomycetes > Streptosporangiales > Streptosporangiaceae > Spirillospora. Next base: position 53,166 of record NZ_SMKK01000022.1, on the reverse strand, counting down.
AGGAAGTACGCGGCGCTCTGCGCGGCGAAGTGCGGGAACGTCGGCTCACCGGACACCGACCGCTCCCGGCGGCCCTTCCCCGGCCAGATCGTGTGCGTCTGGTGCCAGAGGATCATCAGGTGCGCCGTGATGAGCGCGATCAGCAGCCCGGGGATGAGCAGGATGTGCACGGTGAACAGCCGCGGGAGGAAGTCCTCGCTGGCGGGGAACTCGCCGCCGAAGACCCACAGGCTCAGATAGGTGCCGACGACGGGGATCGACAGCACGATGCCCTGCATGATCCGCAGGCCCGTGCCGGACAGCAGGTCGTCGGGGAGCGAGTAGCCGGCGAACCCCTCGGCCAGCGCCAGCACGAACAGCGTGACCCCGATCAGCCAGTTGATCTCGCGCGGCTTCCGGAACGCCCCGGTGAAGAAGATGCGCATCAGGTGGACGGTGATCGCGGCGAGGAACACGAGCGCCGCCCAGTGGTGGATCTGCCGCATCAGCAGCCCGCCCCGCACATCGAACGAGATGTGCAGCGTGGACGCGTACGCCTCGCTCATCACGAGGCCGTTCATAGACGTGTACGAGCCGTCGTAGACGACCGGCGCGCCGCTCGGCTTGAAGAACAGCGTCAGGTAGACGCCGGTGATCAGCAGGATGATGAACGCGTAGAGCGCGATCTCGCCCAGCAGGAACGACCAGTGCTTGGGGAACGCCTTGCGGATGTTGCGGTGGAGGAACTCGGTCGAGCCGAGCCTGTCGTTGACACCCCAGGCGACGTTCTCCAGCCCCTCGGCCTTCGACCTGCCCTTCCGACCCGCCATCACGCATCTCCCCTGGCCGAGCTGTGAACCCCGGAGGGCGGGTACCCGGGGCCCGGTGGGACAAACAGCGCTCCTCGGCCCCCATGTCACGCCGCGCGGGGATGTCCGGCCGAGGCGTCGAGGAGCCGGCGCAGGTCACTGACCTCGGCCCGCAGCCGGTCGGCCGACCGGGGATCGTGCTCCAGCCCGCCGAGGCCGTCCTCGATCAGGTCGAGCTCGGTCGCCCGCAGCCGCGCGAGGAGCCGGCGCGGCTCCCCGGCGGGCACCTTCCACTGCTCCTTCCTGCGCCACTTGGGGTAGGCGAGGACATGGCCCTCACCCGGGACGAGGACGCCCCTGATGGTCTCGGCGCGCGTCGTCCGCCGGAAGTGCGACAGGTAGCGGCGCCTGGAGACCCGGTACGTGACGATCGCCGCGAGCAGGATCGGCGCACCCTTCACCGGCAGCAGCAGCACCCCCTGCAAGACGGGCGAGTTGCACCAGGCGTGCAGCGCCGTCGCCAGGACGAACGCCCCCGCGGCCGCTGCCGCGCTCGTCCGCGACACCCGGCCGAGCAGGCACCCGAGGCCAGCGCCGGCGATCGCCGTCATCGCCCAGTGGCTCCACCACGCGCCGCCGATCACCCGGCTGCCGAACGAGAACAGCGCCGCGTTCACGTCCTGCGTCGCGCCCGTCAGCACGATGGTGTTGAGCACGTACAGGAAGTTCTCCGACGCCTGGAAGCCCAGCCCGCACAGCGCGCCGTACCCCCAGCCGTCCAGGGGGCCGCGGATCGCGGACGGCGCCATCAGCGCCAGCGTCGCGACGCCGAGCAGCTTCAGGATCTCCTCGTCGACCGGCGCGGCGATCGACGCGCCCCACGCGGAGTTGAACTCCGGCCCGGCCGTCTTCCCGATGACCGCCTGGAACGCCGCGTTGGTGGGCAGCGCCAGCCCGAACGCCGCCAGCCCGCCCCAGCCCACCGCGATGAGCGCGTACCCCGCCGGGCGCGACCGGACCGGATGCAGCCGCCGCAGCAGCCAGGTTCCCGCCACCGCGGTCGGCGCCAGCAGCACCAGACCGGCGATCGACCCGACCGGGAACGCCCGGACCGCCGCCTCCATCCCCCGCCACGCGATCCAGACGCCGAGCAGGCACACCGCCGCCCACAGCCAGAACGCGGGACGGCGCGTCATGGCCACGGCGATCTGATCCGCACGGTCCGCACCATCGCCTCGATCTGCGCGGCCGCGCTCCGGTAGGCGCGCGGCGGGCCCGCCGCCGTCACCGTGGCCCCGAGCGTGTCCGTGGCGAACACGGCGGCGGTGCCCGCGCGGTCCCGCCCGGTGATCCTCCCGGCCAGCCCCGTCAGGCCGTGCGCCGTCGTGGTCGGCGCGGGCTCGGCGCCCACCCGCGCCTGCCCGCCGACCGAGACGATCCGCCCGAGGCCGTCCCACAGCCTGCCGGCGTCCAGCGGGCCGAGCGGGACGACCACGTTCAGGTTGAACACGACGTCGCCGCTGAACAGTTCGACGCCGCTCGACAGCGAGGTGTCCGCCTCGCTGAGCACCCAGCCCGCGGACGGGACGGCGAACGTCACCGGTCGGACGCCCTCGCGTTCCGTCCCGGCCGACAGCACCGTCCCGGGCGCCAGCGGCCTGCCGCCGCTTCCCAGGGCGGTGTTCAGCAGCGGCAGCCCGGCGCAGAGGACCAGCAGCACGAGCGCCACGACGCCCGTACCCCACCATCTCACCCGCGTCACACAGTCCCCCCGATGACGTGCGCTGCGGAAATGCCCCGTGGCGACCGCCCTAAACAAGATCAGGAACGGGCCCGGGGGAGGTCACCAGTGCGCGGGCCTGCCCAGCGCCCCGGGCGTCCGCGTGGCGGCGTCGCCGCGGGCGGAGTCGAGCTGGGACCGCGTGACGAAGACGCTCCCGGTGAGGTCGGCCCCGCGCAGGTCGGCGTCCCGCAGGTCCGCCCCGATCAGGTCCGCCGCCCGCAGGTCGGCGCCGCGGAGGTCGGCGGCGATCAGGTAAGCGCCGCGCAGATCGGCCCCGCGCAGGTCCGCGCCCTTCAGCTTCGCCCCGATGAGGTCGGCTCCCCGGTGGTTCCTCTTCCGGCCAGGGACGGAGGCCCTGACGAGTTCGCTGACCCGGAGCAGCAGGACGTTCACCTTCTCCCGTACCGCCGGGACGTCCACGTCCGCGAGTTCCGCCGGGCCCGCATCGGTGAGGCGGGCGACGTCGTCCAGGGCCCCGCGGAGGTCTTCGTGGACGGGTTCGGCGGACGGCAGCGCCAGCGCTTGATCAAGGTAATAGAGCAGTTCGTGAAGCTGCCGCATGACGGGGAAGACCCGGAACATCTGGCGCGCGACGTCCGGCCCCCGCCGCCAGTCCCGCCCGCCGAAGGTGCCTTGCGACACCTTCTGCCCGGCCCCGAAACAGTCGAAGACCGTGCAGCCCTGGAAACCCTGTTGGCGGAGATCCGCGTGGATGCCGCACCGGAAGTCGGCCAGGAGATTGCGGCACGGCTCGCCCGCCTCCTTGTCGACCGCGAAATCGGCCGACTTGGCGAACGGCAGCGCGACGCAGCACAACCCGAAGCAGTTCGCGCAGTCGGCCGCGAGGCCGCGCCTCTCCGACAACACTGACCCCCGATATCTGGACTGCACACCATTGTCCCGCCGCCCCGCCCATGCTCGGGACGGCCGTCGGCAATCCTTGGGATAATGTGGCCGTCGCCCATGCAGACACCGCACACCGAGTCCGCCGTCGTCTCCAGGCTGCGCGCCGCCGGCTGCGTCTTCGCCGAGGACGAGGCGAGGCTCATCCTCTCCACGGCCCGCACACCGGACGACGTGTCCGCGATGGTGGAGCGGCGCGCAGCCGGGCTGCCCCTGGAACACGTCCTCGGCTGGGCGGAGTTCTGCGGTCTCCGGATCGCGGTGGACCCCGGTGTCTTCGTCCCCCGCCGCCGGACCGAGTTCCTCGTCCGGGAGGCCGCCGGCCTCACTCCGCCCCGGCCGGTCGTCGTCGACCTCTGTTGCGGTTCCGGCGCGCTGGGGGCCGCGCTGGTCTCCGGCTTGGACGAGTACGCGCTGCACGCCGCCGACGTCGAACCGTCCGCCGTGCGTTGCGCCCGCCGCAATCTCGCGCGGTTCGGCGGCCAGGTGCACGAGGGCGACCTCTTCGAACCGCTGCCGGACGCCCTGCGCGGCCGCGTCGACGTCCTGCTCGCCAACGTGCCCTACGTCCCGGCGGACGATCTGGCGCTGATGCCGCCGGAGGCGCGGGACCACGAGCCGCGCGTCGCGCTGGACGGCGGTGCCGACGGCCTCGCCGTCCTGCGCCGCGTGACCGCCGAGGCGCCGCGCTGGCTGGTGCCGGGCGGCCACCTGCTGTTCGAGACGAGCGAACGGCAGGTTCCGGACGCGGTCGCGGCGGTCGAGCGCGGCGGGCTGGCCGCGGCCGTGTCGACGTCCGAGGATTTCCACGCCACGGTCATCATCGGGGCCAATCCCGTGTAAAACCCCATGTACGGGTATAGGGCGCTTTAGGACGACTCAAAGGAGTGAATCCAATGCGCCGCATCAGCGCAGCGCTCAGCGCCATCATCGGCACGATCGTCAGTATCGTGACCCTGCCGCTCAGGGTCCTGCAGCGTCTGCTGACCCCTTCGCGCGGCCGCTCGACGCGTACGCGCCGCCGGGGCATCTGACCGGACCACCGCCGCACCGGGGCCCGTGAGCCACACGGGCCCCGGTGCGGTCCGCGTAAAAAGCGATTGCACATGCGCGGGCCGTGCCGCACCATATGAGTAACGGAGCGAGCCACGGCACGGAAGGGAGCCGCACGATGACCGGGATTTTCGCCCAGCAGCAGCGCCGCCCCTTCGGCGTCCGGCCCCAGGGCCGATTCGCCGTGCCCGTGGATGCCTCTGGATAGAGCCGAAAGGTTCCAGTGGAGGCCGCCCGGGAGACCATCCCCGGCGGCTTTTTCATGGCCTTCTAGCTCATCTGGAAGAGCGCCCGTGTGAAGAGCGGGAGGCATGAGGTTCGACTCCTCAGAAGGCCACGCAAGCCTCTGTAGCTCAGTGGATCAGAGCGTCGCACTACGAATGCGAAAGTCCCAGGTTCGAGTCCTGGCAGAGGTGCTGCGGAGCCCGCGGGCTCCGCGCTACGCCGCACAAGCCGAAATGGTCAGGCGCCTGGCTTCCACCCAGGAGTCATCGAGTTCGATTCTCGAGTGCGGCTCTGGACTGGACCGGCGGGAGTAACGACCCCCGGCCGGTCCTCCCGTGCCCAGGCGGGCGGACGCCACCTCCCGCCGGAGGGCACCCGTGCTGGATCATCCAAACGGAAGGATGCGCGACTCTGGATCGCGTCATGCAGGTTCGAATCCTGCTCCGGCAGCGAGCCCCGGAGTTCGTCTCCGGGTGATGACCGGTAGCTCAGGTGGCAGAGCGGCTGCCTTACAAGCAGCGGGTCGCAGGTTCGAGCCCTGTCCGGTCAACGATCGGCGGGGTCCGTCATGCCGCCTTCCCGATGAGTCCGGCCAGGGCGGTGGACTCGTCCTCGGCCAGGTCCGTCAACGGCGGGCGGACGGGGCCCGCCGGGCGCCCGACGGCCCTCATGCCCGCCTTCACGATGCTCACGGCGTAACCGGCGCGGCGGTTGCGGATCTCGCAGTACGGCAGGACGAACTCCTCCAGGCGGCGCCGCACCCCGTCCCGGTCGCGGGCGCGGACGGCGTCGTAGAACGCGAGGGCGAAGTCCGGGACGAAGTTGAAGATCGCCGAGGAGTACGTCGTCACGCCCATCTCCAGGTAGGGCTGCGCGAACGTCTCGGCGGTCGGCAGCCCGCCGATGTAGACGAGCCGCTCCCCGAGCCTCGCCCGGATCCGCGTCATCAGCTCCAGGTCCCCGACGCCGTCCTTGAACCCGACGAGGTTGGGGCACGCGTCGGCGATCCGGGCGACGGTCGTGTCCTGGTAGACCGCGTTGGCCCGGCTGTAGATCGTCACGCCGAGGCGGGTCGCGGCGCAGACGGCCCGCACGTGGGCGGCCAGCCCGTCCTGCGACGCCTCGGTCAGGTAGGGCGGGAACAGCAGGACTCCGTCCGCGCCGGCGCGCTCGGCGTCGCGGGCCATCTCGGCGGCCGCCGCCGTCCCGTACCCGGCGGGCGCGATCACCGGGACGCCGTCCGGCGCGTCCCGCACCGCCGCGCGGACGACCCGCCGGACCTCGTCGGCCGTCAGGGAGAAGAACTCGCCCGTCCCGCCCGCCGCGAACAGGCCGGCGAGGCCCTCCCGGCCGAGCCCGGCGATGTTCTCGCGGTAGGCGCCCTCGTCGAAGGACAGGTCCTCGCGGAAGTGGGTGACGGGGAACGACAGGAGGCCGGAGCCGAGCCGGCGGGCGATCTCGTCGGGCGCGGTCTGCTGCATGGCCCGAGGCTAGGATGGCGGATTGATCCAGGTCCAACACGAAAAAGGCATTCACTGATACCCGCAGGGAATCGATGTTCACGCTCAACCAACTCGCGAACTTCGTGGCCGTCGCCGAGGAACTGCACTTCGGCCGGGCCGCGGAGCGGCTGCGGATGACGCAGCCGCCGCTGAGCCGCCAGATCCAGCTGCTGGAGAACGACCTGAAGGTGCGGCTGTTCGACCGGACGAACCGTTCGGTGCGCCTCACCCCCGCCGGGCGCGCGTTCCTGATCGAGGCCCGCCGGCTGCTCCACCAGGCCGACCACGCCGCGATGTCGGTCCGGCAGGTGTCGGCGGGGGAGACCGGGAGCATCGCGGTCGGGTTCACCGCCGCCAGCGCGTACGCCGCGCTCGGGCGCCTGCTGGAGGTCGCGCGGACGGCGCTGCCCGGCGTCGGCATCGTCCTGCGGGAGATGGTCACCAGGGACCAGGTACAGGCCCTGGCGGAAGGCGGCCTGGACCTCGGGCTCGTCCGCCCGCCGGTCACCGACCCGGACCTGGAGGAGCGCGGCGCCGACCGCGAGCCGCTGCTGGCCGCGATCCCCAACGGCCACCCCCTCGCCGACGGGGACGGCCCGGTACGCCTTGGCGACCTCGACGGGCAGCGGTTCATCATGTACTCGCCGGTGGAGGCCCGCTACTTCCACGAGCTGCTGATCAGCCTGTTCCGGCAGGCCGGCGTCACGCCCGTGTACGCGCAGCACCTCAGCCAGGTGCACAGCATCCTGGCGCTGGTCAACTGCGGCTGGGGCCTCGCGCTGGTGCCCGCCGCCGCGGCCCGGCTCCGCTACGCGGGGCTGACGTTCCGGGCCGTCGAACTCGACGATCCGGCCCCCGTCGAACTGAGCCTGACCTGGCGGCGCGGCAACGACAACCCGGCGCTCGCCGAACTCCTGCGGCGGCTGTGACCGGCGTCGAGGCGGTGTGACGCGTATCGCCCGGCCCCGACTTGACCGGGCGGCGCGGCCTCGATTATTTTGGCGTTCAAATATTGGCCGTCAAACTAAACGGCCGCCGACGCGGCCGGGACACCGCGGAGGAACGATGAGCGACTTTCCCACCTACGCGCCATCCGAGGAGCACGAGATGCTCCGGCGCACGGTGCGCGAACTGGCCGACGCCAAGATCGCTCCGTTCGCCGCGGAGGTGGACGAGGAGTCGCGGTTCCCGCAGGAGGCCCTCGACGCGCTCGCGGCCGCCGATCTGCACGCGGTGCACGTCCCCGAATCGTACGGGGGATCGGGCGCGGACGCGCTGGCGACGGTGATCGTGATCGAGGAGGTGGCCCGCGCGTGCGCCTCCTCGTCGCTGATCCCGGCCGTGAACAAGCTGGGCACCGTCCCGGTGCTGCTGTCCGGCTCGGAGGAGCTGAAGAAGAGGTACCTCGCCCCGGTGGCGCGCGGCGAAGGGATGTTCTCCTACGCGCTGTCGGAGGCCGACGCGGGGTCGGACGCGGCGGGCATGAAGACCCGCGCGGTGCGCGACGGCGACACCTGGGTGCTCAACGGCACCAAGATGTGGATCACCAACGCGGGGGTGTCGGAGTACTACACGGTGATGGCGGTCACCGACCCGGCGGCCGGAGCCCGCGGCATCTCGGCGTTCGTGGTGGAGAAGTCCGACCCGGGCGTGTCGTTCGGGCCCAAGGAGCGCAAGCTGGGCATCAAGGGCTCCCCGACCCGGCAGGTGATCCTCGAGGACGTGCGGATCCCGGCCGACCGGATCATCGGCGCCGAGGGAACCGGCTTCAAGACGGCGCTGGCGACGCTGGACCACACCCGGATCACCATCGCCGCACAGGCGCTCGGCATCGCGCAGGGCGCGCTGGACTTCGCGGTCGGCTACGTCAAGGACCGGCGCCAGTTCGGCAAGCCGATCGGCGACTTCCAGGGCGTGCAGTTCATGCTGGCCGACATGGCGATGCGGCTTGAGGGCGCCCGCCAGCTGACCTACCACGCCGCGATCAAGTCCGAGCGGGCGATGCACGGGGAGAAGATCGCGGACCTGACGTTCGTCTCCTCGGCCTGCAAGGCGCTGGCCTCGGACGTCGCGATGGACGTCACCACCGACGCCGTCCAGCTCCTCGGCGGCTACGGCTACACGCGGGAGTTCCCGGTGGAGCGGATGATGCGCGACGCCAAGATCACCCAGATCTACGAGGGCACCAACCAGATCCAGCGCATGGTGATGGCCCGCCAGCTCCTCAGGTAACCGGCAGCCGCAGCTCGAACAGCGCGCCGCCTTCGGGGGCCTCGCCGACCGTGAGGTCCCCGCCGTGCGCCATCGCCAGATCCCTGGCGATGGCCAGGCCGAGCCCCGACCCGCCCTCGTCCCGGCTGCGGGCGTCGTCCAGCCGCACGAACCTCTCGAAGATCCGCTCGCGGTCGGGGGCCGGCACGCCCGGCCCGTCGTCGGCGACCCTGATCACCGCCGCGCCCGCCTCCTCGGCCAGCGACAGCCGGACGACCTCGTCCGCATGGCGTCCGGCGTTGTCGAGCAGGTTGCCGACGAGCCGTGACAGCTGCCGCGGCACGCCCGTGACCTGCGGCTCCGCCTCGATCGACAGCCGGGCGGGGACCCGGTCGCCCGCCGCCCGGTGTTCCACCTCGTCCCGCAGGAGGCCGGCGAGCGCCACGGTCTGCCGCGGTGCCCGGTCCCCGGCGTCGAGACGGGCCAGGAGCAGCAGGTCGGCGGCCAGGTGCTGGAGCCGCACGGTGTCCTCGATGAGACCGTCCACGTCCAGCAGCGCCGGATGCGCCGCCGCGACCTCCAGCTGCGTGCGCAGCGACGCGATCGGGCTGCGCAGCTCGTGCGACGCGTCCGCGACGAACCCGCGCTGCTGCGCCGTCGATTCCTGCAGCCGGGCCAGGGTCTCGTTCGTCGTGGCCGCCAGCCTCGCGATCTCGTCCCTCGATCGGGGGACGGGGACTCGCCGGCCGAGATCGCCGGCCGCGGTGATCTCGGCCAGTTCCGCCCGGACGGCCTCGACCGGACGCAGCGCACGCCGCGTGACCCGCCACGTCACGCCCGCCACCACGGCGAGCACCAGCGGAAAGCCCGCGAGCATCGCCCGGGTGGCGGTGCCGACCGCGTCCCGGGCCGCGGCCAGGTCAGCACCCGCGTACACGGTGACCGTCTCGTCCCGCGGGGTGGTCACGTCGACGGCCGCGAACCGGTACTCGGCGGTCTGGCCGTCCACGGTCGCGCCGCCGGTGGAGAAGCCGGGGTCCCTGTCCGCCACCTCGCCACGCTCGGGATCGTCGTCGTCATCGTCATCATCGTCGTCGTCACCGGCCGGCGGAGCCGGCGCGGGCCGCACGCCGGGGGAGCCGGTTCCCTCGATCGCCTCCAGGTCCTCGCTGGCCGCCAGGATCCGTCCGTCCTCGGCGACCACCTGCACCGGGTGGTCCTCGCCGTCCGGCAGGTCGAGGCCCCCGTAGCGGGCCCCCGCCGCGATCTGCGACGCGATGTCCCGCGCGGTCACCTCCGCCTTCAGGTCCGCCTGGTCGCCGAGGCTCGAACGCAGCAGCAGCACGACGGCGAGCCCGGCCACGATCAGCGCGCCGGCCACCACGGCGGTGGCTCCCAGCGTCGTCTGCGCCCGTACCGACGACAGGGGCCTGCCCACGTCAGGCGCCCCCGTCCCTGGCCAGCCGGTACCCAGCACCGCGCACCGTCGTGATGGACCTGCGCCCGAACGGGACGTCGAGCTTGCGGCGCAGTGCGCTCACGTACACCTCGACGATGTTGGGGTCGCCCTCGTAGGCCAGGTCCCAGACGGCCTGCATGATCTGCGACTTCGACACGACCTGGCCCGCGTTCGCCGCCAGATGCTCCAGCACGGCGAACTCCTTGGCCGTCAGCTCCACCTCCACGTCCCCCCGGAACACCCGCCGCGCCGACGGATCCACGGTGAGGTCGCCCAGTTCGATGTTCGGCGCCGCGCCGCGCGTCCGGCGGCGCAGCAGCGCGCGGACGCGGGCGACCAGCACCACGTAGGAGAAGGGCTTGGTGAGATAGTCGTCGGCCCCCGTGTCGAGGCCCTCGGCCTCGTCGTACTCGCCGTCCTTGGCGGTCAGCATCAGGATCGGCGTCTCGTCGCCCGCCGCGCGCAGCGACGCGCACACCCGGTAGCCGTTCATGCCGGGCAGCATGATGTCCAGGATGATCAGGTCGAACTCCCCGCCGAGTGCCCGGTCGAGACCCTCGCCGCCGTCATGGACGGTCTCGACCACGAACCCCTCGGCCGTCAGTCCCTGTGCGAGAGACCTGGCCAGGCGTTTCTCGTCCTCCACGAGCAGCAGGCGCATCTCCACAGAGTGCCAAACCCAAGCTGAAGGCGGCTTCAGGTTGCTTCAGGTTCGGTACAGGAACCATCACCATCGTGGAGATCGCACGGGGAGGCCGGATCACCGGCCCGGATGCGACACCACGGAGGTGGGGGTTCGATGAGCAACAACGTACGGGGGATCTTCTCGGGTCGGGGACTGCTGGTCACGGTGGTCACCACCGGCGTCCTCGTCGGCGGCGGAGCCGCCGCGGTCGCCGCCGCGGGCGGCGGCGAGCCGCGCGGGCAGAACGCCGCCACCACCGGCGCCGCATCGGCGGCGACCCCGTCCCCGTCCGACGACCGGCCCGCCACCCGGCCGTCCGCCAAGCAGGTCACGGCGGTGCAGGCGGCCGCCGCGGCGCTGCAGAAGGTCCCCGGCAAGGTCGACGGGATCGAACTCGACGACTCCCGCTGGGAGATCGACATCCTGGCCGAGAACGGCGAATGGCGCGAAGTGACCGTCAGCGCCGAGAACGGCGAGGTCCTGTCCAACCGCGCGGACGACGACGATGACGACGACCGGGACGACGCCGCCGCGCTGCGGAAGGCGAAGGTCACGGCGTCGGCCGCCGCCGAGGCCGCGCTGAAGACCGCGCCCGGCACCGTGACGTCCGTCGACTTCGACGATGACGACGGCAAGGCCGGCTGGGAGGTCGAGATCACCGGCCAGGACGGCGACGAGCGCGAGTTCGACGTGAACGCCGCGACCGGCAAGGTCCAGGCGGACGACGATGGCGACGACGGGGACGACCGCGACGACAGGGACGACCGCGACGACAGGGACGGCGATGACGACCGCGGCGACGACTGACGGCCGCCGGGGCGCAGCGCGAACGTCCCTCTGACGGACGGCGCAGCCCGAGCACGCGTCCTTGACATGCAGCCATCCGGGTGCCTATATTTTAGGCAGCCGGATGGCTGCATATTTGGACGGTACATGGACGAGGTCTTCAAAGCGCTGGCCGACACGAGCCGGCGCCGGCTGCTGGACAGCCTGAACGCGCGCAACGGGCAGACGCTCCGGGAACTGTGCGCCGGGCTCGACATGACCCGGCAGTCGGTCAGCAAGCACCTGGCCGTGCTGGAGGCCGCGACCCTGGTGACGACGGCCCGCCGCGGCCGCGAGAAGCTCCACTACCTCAACGCCGCCCCGATCAACGCCATCGCCGACCGCTGGATGAGCCGGTACGACCGTGCGCGGGCACGCGCACTCGCCGACCTGAAGGCCGTATTGGAGGAGACCCCGATGGCCATGAGCGAGTTCGTCTACACGACCTACATCAGGACCACGCCGGAACGACTCTGGGAGGCCCTGACAGACCCGGCCTTCACCCGCCACTACTGGGGTGTCGCCTTCGAAACGGACTGGAAGCCCGGCTCCACCATCACCTGGCGCGACGAGGGCGCGACGATGTCCGATCCCGAGCAGGTCGTTCTGGAAGCCGACCCGCCGCGCCGCCTCTCCTACACCTGGCACACGTTCACGCCGGAGTGGGCCGCCTCGGTCGGCGTCGATGAGGAGACGCGCGCCAGGCTCCTCACCGAACCCCGCTCAAAGGTGACCTACGAGATCGAACCGGCCGGCGAGACCGTCAAACTGACCGTCGTCCACGAGGCGGGCGAGGCCCTCCTGGACATGTCCCGCCACGGCTGGCCCTCCATCGTGTCCGGCCTGAAGACCCTCCTGGAGACCGGCACCCCGCTCCCAGCCCCTGCCGAGTGAAGGCGCGGGGTTCACGCCTGTGGGCGCGGGGCTGGGCGGTTCACAGGAGCATGTCGCTGCCGCCGGATTCTTCCTCGCCGTCCGTGGTGTGCTCCAGTTCGGCGTACTCGTCTTCGGGCCAGAGAGCGTCGGCGAGGAAGGCCAGGTACTCCTCGTCCCCGGGGTCGAGTTCGGCGGTCATCGACTCAGGGTGGACGTCGTCCTGCGGTGGTGGGCCGGGGGGCGGGTCGTGGTCGGGCGCCGACGGCATGGGACGGAGCAGGTTCGGCAGGCAGAGGCCGAACAGGGCGACCAGAGACACGAGGACCAGCACCGTGATCACACCACACCGTCCTTTCGCGGTCGAGTTCCACATGATTCTTGCGTAAGTAGCAAAACAGTTGAACGTTAGCGGGCCGGCCCCGCGGATGGGAGGCCGACATGCTGACCGCCGGTGCAATGGTCCCGTGGAGTCGCGTTCGGACGCGCGTGCACGTGAGCCAGTCAAGATCGCCTGGGGCCTTTCGCCCTACGCCCACTCCAAGGCTGACGTGAACCTGGCGCTGGCGTGTCACGACACGCGGGGCGGCGGGCCATGCGGACCCGGCTTTGGCGTGGGGGACGGGCTCCGCGGTGGAGAGGGGATCCCGGTCGCGAGGCCGTCCATGTCGCGGGGCGCCGGCCGCGGTGCGGCGCCGGCGCGCGGCGTACGGGGCTCGGGGGCGACCGGGTCGGGGCGGACGAACCGCCGGTCATGTGCTTTCGGGGGGAACAGGAAGGACTTAGACGGCCGTGGCGGGGCGGTGCGGGTCGATCACCCGGCCGTCGGGCAGCAGCTCGCCGGTGTCCTCGAAGACGACGATGCCGTTGCAGAGGAGGCTCCACCCCTGCTCCGGGTGGCTGGCGACGGTGCGCGCGGCCTCGCGGTCCTGCGCGTCCGGCGTCGGACAGGACGGCTCGTGTGTGCAGATCGAGTCGTTGTGTGCGGTCACGGGTTCCTCCACGGGTGTCCCTGTGATTAAGGACATGGATTCAGCCTGCCGTCGTTCGTCCGAAATATGCAAGTAGATGAGAAATTCTTTACCGTTCAGTACGTGTGAAGACGGACAAGACCGGGCAACTTGTGACATTCAGTACAGGCGGCCGTCCGGTTCGTCGCCGTGGTCCACGTCCAGGCCGACCACGGAGGTGCAGCCCGTGCAGACCCACTCCCCGATGACCGCCTCGGAGTTGGTGCCGTGGGTGCGGTACGGGCGGTCCACCCTCCTGCGCCGCATCCCGTGCCCGCAGGACGAGTGCAGGAGCCGGCCGCACGTGGGGCACGGCCAGACGTCCTCCCGGCGCAGGTTGCAGTGGGGGCACAGGGGCGACGGGTAGGGTCCGTCCGGGTCGGCGGGCTCGGATTCCCCGATCCACTCGTACTCGAGGTCGAGGTACTCGTCGCCCGGCCAGTGGTGATCGGCCAGCCAGGCGAGGTACTCCTCGTCCCCCGGGCCCAGGACGGCCGTCAGGGACTCGGGGTGCTCCTCCTGCGGTCGGTGTCGGCGCCTGCCGTGCCGCGCGGTGGCCAGGAGCGTCAGCAGGCCGAGGAGCGCGGCCGCGGCCAGGCCTGTCGCCATGGGCATCGCGGCGTCCTTACATGATCTTGTGGCGGGAAATCCGATCATGAATGCACTTCACAAAACGCTGCGAACGCTACAAGAAAGGCTGTTTACGGAAAAGTCGATCAAAAAGATCCTTTACCCGGACCGGGTGGGCTGGGGTGTCCGAAACCGGGACTGGATCCGTCCGGAACCCGTTGCTGCCTGCGGGAACCGAGGGCCCGAGCCTTCCGGGCCGCCCGGCCCGACGGTGCAAGTTTCACTCTCCGCTGAATCCGCCCGGTCAGTCCTTGCGGCCCAGCACAGCCACCATCTGGGTGTGCAGGGGATGCTCAAGCGGTCCCGCGGGTGCGTCCGGCCGCCACGCGGTCACGTGCGTCACCCCCGGGTCGAGGATGGTCAGCCCGTCCATGAAGCGCTCGATCTCCGAGGAGTGGCGGAAGTAGGACCCGCCGAGCCCCGACTGCAGGATGCCCTTGGCCTCCTCGACGCGCGGGTCGTCCCCGGAGTCGTGCAGGTGCGTGAGCATGACGTGGCTGCCCGGCGCCAGGAACGGGTGCAGCCCCCGGACGACGCCGGCAGGGTCCCGTTCGTCGGGCACGTGGTGGATGATCGCGGCCAGCACCACCGCCACCGGGCGCGACAGGTCGAGCATCCTGTTCAGCGCCGGATCGCTGAAGATCTTCTCCGGCTCGTAGAGATCCCCTTGGATGAACGCCGCGACGCCCGTCTCGGTGAGCAGCGCCCGCCCGTGCGCCAGCACGATCGGGTCGTTGTCGACGTAGACGACCCGCGCGGCGGGATTCGCGGCCCGCGCGAACTGGTGCACGTTGGACGAGGTGGGCAGCCCCGACCCGATGTCGACGAACTGGTCGATGCCGAGTTCGGCGGCCAGGTACGTCACCGCCCGCTCGATCGCGACGCGGTTCCCCTGCGCCACCACGGGAGCCTCCGGCACGAGCCGCATCACCATGTCGGCCACCTCGCGGTCGGCGGCGAAGTTGTCCTTGCCGCCGAGGAAGTAGTCGTAGACGCGCGCGAAGGTCGGAGTGGAGGGATCGATGCCGGCAGGCGCGCTCTCTGGGAGGTCGTCGGCCACGCGGCGGCTCCTTCGGGGGGCAGGCCCGTGGCGATGCGCACGGGTAAGAGCGGGGGTTAACGATATTAAGCTGGTTCACCGTGGCGGGGAGTGCTTTCGCGTCACCCCGTCCCCGTCCCCGTACCGAGGGTGTGTTTCCGCAGGGGACGGAGTGTGGTATTCGGCCCCCGGGTATGCGTCGTTCTTCGTAGTGACGAGGTCAAACGATCCCTAATATCTCAGGCATGATCGAAACTGTGTACGCGGCGGCGTCCGAAGGCGGGCCCACCGACGGCATCGCCGGCTGGGCGACCGACCTGATGGAGAAACTCGGCGCGCCGGGCGCCGGGCTGGCGATCGCGCTGGAGAACCTGTTCCCGCCGCTGCCGAGCGAGGTGATCCTGCCGCTGGCCGGGTTCACGGCCGCACAGGGCAAGATGAGCCTGGTGGGCGCGCTCGTGTGGACCACGATAGGGAGCGTCGTCGGGGCGCTGGCCCTCTACGGCATCGGAGCGCTGATCGGACGGGACCGGATCCGCGCGCTCGTGGCGCGGCTGCCCCTGGTCAAGATCGAGGACCTGGACCGGACGGAGGCGTGGTTCGCCCGGCACGGATCCAAGGCGGTGTTCTTCGGCCGGATGATCCCGATCTTCCGCAGCCTGATCTCCATCCCCGCCGGGGTGGAACGCATGCCGATGATGACGTTCCTGCTGTACACGACGCTCGGGAGCGCGCTGTGGAACACGATCTTCATCCTCGCCGGGTACCAGCTCGGTGACAACTGGCACAAGGTCGAGGAGTACATGGGCACCTACTCCAAGGGGGTGCTCGCCCTGGTCGTCCTGGCCGTCGTGGCGTTCATCGCCGTCCGTATCGTGAAGGCACGGCGCGGTGGAGGCAGGCCGCCGGGAAAACACCACGCGGGACCTAGAGAATACGAGCGTGACGGCACCGCCTGACGTTCGTGGCCCGGGTGCCGTCGTGCGGGCCGCGTCGGGGTTGGTTCTGGGTGCCTTCACCGCGAGCGTGGAACTGGTCCTGCTCGCGGTGGCGGCGCTCCTGACGGCCTGCTCGCTCTCCTTCTCCCGCGGCCGGCGGACGGTCCCGGCGATGGTCGCCGGGGACGTCGCGAACGGGTGCGCCGAAATCGGACTAACGGGCATGGACGGGGTATGGCTCCGGGCGTACCATCGCGCACACCCGAGCCGCCCGGGGGCGGGGCGACGAGCACGGGCCTTCGCCCAGGGCGCCGGCGAGCCGAATCCTCAACGTGGAGGGAGAGGTCGTGGCGGACACCAACCGAGGCGTCGTGTACCAGGGACCGGGCAAGGTCACGGTCGAGGACCTGGACTTCCCCCGGCTCGTGCTGGCCGAGCAAGACGGCCGCAAGCTGGAGCACGGCGTAATCCTGAAGGTACTGGCCACCAACATCTGCGGATCCGACCAGCACATGGTGCGCGGCCGGACGACCGCGCCCGCCGGGCTCACGCTCGGCCACGAGATCACCGGCGAGGTGATCGAACTCGGCAGGGACGTCGAGTTCGTCAAGCAGGGCGACCTCGTCAGCGTCCCGTTCAACATCGCCTGCGGCCGCTGCCGCAACTGCAAGGAGCGCCACACCGGCGTCTGCGAGAACGTCAACCCGGCCCGCGCGGGAGCCGCGTACGGATACGTCGACATGGGCGGCTGGCACGGCGGCCAGGCGCGGTACGCGGTCGTCCCGTACGCCGACTTCAACCTGCTGAAGTTCCCCGCCGACCGCGACACCGTGATGGCGAAGCTGCCCGACCTGGCGATGCTGTCCGACATCCTGCCGACCGGCTACCACGGTGCCTACACGGCGGGTGTGACGACCGGATCGACCGTGTACGTCGCGGGCGCGGGCCCGGTCGGGCTCGCCTGCGCCACCGCCTGCCTGCTGCTCGGCGCCGCCGTCGTGATCGTCGGCGACATGAACCCGCAGCGGCTGGAGCAGGCCCGCCGGTTCGGCTGCGAGACGATCGACCTGTCCCGGCACGACAACGTGCCCGAGCAGATCGAGCAGATCCTCGGCATCCCGGAGGTGGACGCGGCGGTCGACTGCGTCGGGTTCGAGGCGCGCGGCCACGGTCCCGAGGGGTCCGCCGGCGAGCAGCCCGCGACCGTCCTGAACACGCTGATGGACATCACCCGCGCCGCCGGCGGGCTCGGCATCCCCGGCCTGTACGTCACCGACGACCCGGGCGCGCCGGAGGAGAAGGCCAAGGCGGGGCAGCTCGGGCTGCGGCTCGGCCTCGGCTGGGCCAAGTCGCATTACCTCGTCACGGGCCAGTGCCCGGTGATGAAGTACAACCGGCAGCTGATGATGGCGATCCTGCACGACCGGGTGAACGTCGCGAGCAACGTCAACGCCGCGGCGATCCCGCTCGACCAGGCGCCCGAGGGCTACGCCGAGTTCGACCGCGGCGCGGCGACCAAGTACATCCTCGACCCGCACGGCGTGGTGGGAGCCGGGGTCTGACCCCGGCTGCGCGGGCTCACGGACGGGGCGTGCCCGTGAGCCCGCCGCCCACTGCCCGTCCGACGTCCTCGCCCTCGCCCTCGCCCTGTGACCGGATACCGTGCCGGGATGTCCTCCCTCCACCGCGCGCTGACCGATCCGGGCCTGCGGCCGCTGCCGGAACGGGTCTCCCTGCTGCTGAAGGAGCTCGACGCCCCGCCCCGCCTGGCCGCGCACCTGCGCGCCGTCCACGACGTGGCGGCCGGGCTGGTCGCCTGGGTCCGTGAACGCCACCCGGCGCTCGGCGTCGACGGCGAGGCCGTCCTGTTCGGCGCGGCCACGCACGACGTCGGCAAGACCTTGCACCCGTCCGAGCTGACCGGTCCGGGCGGCGAGCATGAGCCGGCGGGGTACGCCCTGCTGCGCGAGCGCGGTGTGGAGGACCGGCTCGCGCGGTTCGCGCGCACGCACACGTCCTGGGGCGATCCGGACATCGGCATCGAGGACCTGCTGGTGAGCCTGGCCGACAACATCTGGAAGGCCAGGCGCCTTCCGGATCTCGAACAGCACGTCGTGGACATGCTGTCCGCCGCTTCCGGAGAGCCGAAATGGCAGGTCTTCATGGGCCTGGACGACGTCTGCGACCGCCTCGCCGCCGGAGCCGACCGGCGCCTGGCCTTCCAGTCCGCCTATCCGGTGGCCTGAGGGCCGGCGTCACCCGGGGACCGAGTCGACGGCGTAGCGGGTACCGCCCTCCCCGCGGGCGCGGTCGAGGAGGGCGCGGTTGGCGGCGAGCATCTCCGGGACGGAGGCGCAGCCCGGTGAGGCGGTCCGCAGGACGCTGAACAGGACGGGATCCCTGGGGGCGCCGAGCATGGGGACGCCGCCGATCCGCAGGGCCTTGATCAGGATGACGCCGCTGAGCCCGAGGTCGCCGGTCGTCATGGCGCCGAGGGTGGACTCGATCACGGCGGCGGCGCGAGGCGCGGGCAGGAAGACCATCCCCCACGGGTGCGGCCGCGCCCACTCGCCGAGTGCGACCAGCTCCTCGACGTCGGGACGCATGCGGTCGCAGAAGTCGAAGAAGGAGAGCTCCTCGGTCTCGGTCGTGCCCGGCGGTGGCTCGCGCCCGTCGCCGTACAGGACGGCCTTGGCCTCGAAGCGCCATCCGTCGTCGGACGGCAGGGCCCGAGACGTGACGTCGTCGGCGCGTACCTCCCGCTGGACGCGCAGCACGTCCTCGGCGTCCCGGCACGGGATGGTGCAGCACAGCACGCGCTCCGGCGCGGGGACGAGCCGCAGCGCGGCCCCGGTGATGACGCCGTGCCGGCCGCGCCCGCCGCGGACGGCGTCGAAGAGGCCGGGCCGGACCGTGGGGGAGCAGGTCACGGGATCTCCGTCCATTACGACGTCCAGGGAGGCGACATTGCCGGCCTGCGTCCCGTGGACGTGCGACGTTCCGCCGACGCCTCCCGCGGAGAGCGTCCCGCCGACGGTCAGGTCGAGGTAGTCGGTCAGGACCGGCGGGGTGAGTCCGTGCGGCAGCGTCGCGGCGAGGACCTCGCGCCAGGTGGCCCCCGCCGCGGCGGCCGCCTGGCCGGCGCCGACCTCCACGCCGGTGAGGCCGCGCATATCGAGCGACACGCCCGAGGTCAGCGACTGGCCGTACGTCGAGTGCCCGAGGCCGCGCGGCACCACGTCCACGCCCTGCGCCGCGGCCTCGCGGACGGCGCCGGCGACCTCGCTCGCCGACCCGGGCCGGATCATGCGGGCGGGCGAGCGTTCCACGATCCCGCCGAAGTCGCGCATGCCCACAGCCTCCCGCATGTCCGCCGGCTACGGCTCGCGCAGCCGGCCGGCCACGCGGCTGAGCGCGTCGCCGAGCAGGTCGATCTCCTCCGGGGTCAGTACCTCGATGAGCGCTTCGCGGACGACGCGGCGGTGCCCCGGCCGGACCCTGGCGAGTGCGGCGGCGCCCTCGCCGGTCAGGTGCGCCCAGACCGAGCGGCGGTCCGACTCGCAGCCGGTGCGCTCGACGAGGCCGGCCCGTTCGAGTCCGGCGACCTGGTAGGTGAGCCTGCTCTTGGACACCATGACCTGGCGCGCCAGGTCCGACATGCGCAGCCGTTTCCCGTCCGCGCCGTCCAGCTTGACCAGCACCTCGAACTCCGGGTGGGAGAGCCCGCCGTCCCGCTTGAGCTGGTGCTCGATCTCGTGGTCGATCAGATGTCCGGCGGCCAGGAAGGCCATCCAGGCGCGCAGTTCCCGTGGGTCCAGGGCGTCGCCCGCATCACCCGCATCGCTCATGCGGTGATTCTAGTTGGCGTGAAAGTCGCCTTGAGTTTTCTAGATGGTCTGAATTTGAATCAAGCCCGCCGGGGCATCCGGCGCCCGCGTGTCGCGACGATGGGCGGCCGGATTCCGGCCGGGCGGTGGTGTGATCTGAGTAACATTTTCGCCTCCGGCCCGTGGAACGTGACCCGTGGGTAAACAACGGTTACCTGGCGGGAAAGGAATATGGCCCGCTCCAATCGCCGCTGCGGGCCGCCCCTCCCGCCTGACATCCCCCTTTGCGGATCTCCGGTCTTAGCGTCGAAGTGACAAGATGTTCCCGATGACCGTTTCTGGGCATGAGTGAGCGCTGAGAGTTCGCTGGAGAGGCGGGTCGTACGTGTCGCGCGGTAGTGAGTTCGTTGTGGTGGCCAATCGGCTTCCGGTCGACCGGATCGTCGGAACGGACGGGGTGCCACGATGGCGGCGCAGCCCCGGCGGCCTGGTCAGCGCCATCGCCCCGGTGATGCGGCGCAGGCAGGGGACCTGGATCGGCTGGACGGGCGCGCCGGACGAGGAGCTGGAGCCGTTCGAGGAGGACGGCATGTCGCTCCACCCCATCACGCAGTCCTCGGAGGAGGTCAAGCTCTACTACGAGGGCTTCTCGAACGCCACGCTCTGGCCGCTCTACCACGACGTCATCGCCCCGCCCGTCTACGACCGGACGATGTGGGACGCCTATGTCCGGGTGAACAAGCGGTTCGCGCGCGCCGCGGCGGAGGTGGCCTCCGAGGGCGCGATCGTCTGGGTGCAGGACTACCAGCTCCAGCTCGTCCCCCGGATGCTGCGCGAGCTTCGCCCCGACCTGCGCATCGGCTTCTTCCTGCACATCCCGTTCCCGCCGCTGGAGCTGTTCTGGCAGCTGCCGTGGCGGCGGCAGATCCTGGAGGGGCTGCTCGGCGCCGACCTCGTCGGCTTCCAGCTCCCCGGCGCGGCGGCCAACTTCGTGCGGCTCTGCCGGCGCCTGCTCGACGCCCGCTACGTGAAGCAGGACGTCTTCTGGGAGGACCGGGTGGTGCGGGCACGCGCGTTCCCGATCTCGGTGGACGTGGGGGAGCTGGACGCTCTGGTCGGGCGCCAGGAGGTCCAGGAGCGCGCACAGGAGATCCGGACCGACCTGGGGGACGCGACGGTCCTGCTCGGTGTCGACCGGCTCGACTACACCAAGGGCATCACCCAGCGCCTGCAGGCGTTCGGGGAGTTGTTCGAGGACGGTCACCTCAAGCCCGGGCAGGCCGTGTTCGTGCAGATCGCCACGCCGAGCCGGGAGCGGGTCGAGCAGTACCAGCTGCTCCGGGAGGACATCGAGCAGCAGGTCGGGCGAATCAACGGGGAGTACGGCGAGATCGGGTTTCCGGTCATTACGTATTTGCACAGTTCGTATGACCGTGACGAGCTGACCGCGCTGTACCTGGCGGCGGACGTGATGGTGGTCACCCCGCTGCGGGACGGCATGAACCTGGTCGCCAAGGAGTACGTGGCGTGCCGCAAGGACCTTCGCGGGACGCTGGTGCTGAGCGAGTTCACCGGTGCCGCGGCCGAGCTCAAGCGGGGCGCGTTCCAGGTGAACCCCTACGACATCGACGGCCTGAAGGGCACGCTGCTGTCCGCGCTGGCCGCCGAGCCGGCGGACCAGGCGCGGCGGATGCGCACGATGCGCCGCCGCGTGATCGAGAACGACGTGGACCGCTGGGCCCACTCGTTCCTCAGTGAGCTGGAGCGTCCGGAGCGCTCCGTCCAGGCTCGGCCCCTTCCCGCGGCGACGGAGGGCTGACCCGCAGGTCGAAGGCGGCCCAGACGGCCTTGCCGCCGGTGGCGAGCCGCGCCCAGCCCCACGCGTCGCTGACCGCGCCGACGACCAGGAGGCCGCGGCCGCCCTCGACGAACCGGTCCGGGTCGCTCGGGACGGGCTCGGGCGGGCGTCCGCCCGGGTCGGTCACCGAGACGACCAGCCGCCGCGGGTGCCCGATCAGGACGAGCTGGATGGGGCACAGCGGAAGCGGCTGGGGGAGTCCCTCCATGCCGTGCCGGAGCGCGTTCGTCGCCAGCTCCGACACCGCGATCACGATGTCGTCGACGTCCGCGGCGAGCCCCCAGCCATGCAGCGTGGCCTGGGTGAACTCACGCGCCGACCGGGGCGTGGTGATCTCCGCGGGGAACACGCGACGCGCCATGCGCGGCGTGCCGGCGTGCGGCGCGGGCCAGAGCCCGGCCAGGCCCGGCTCGGCGACCCGGGCGGTCGCGGGGCCGTTCGCGGTGCTGTTCGGGCCGGGGTGCGCCGCCGGGGGCGCGTCCGGCCAGGGATGAACGGCTGCGGCGTGCCGCGGCCGGCCGCCTCCCATGGCGGCGGGAGCTGCGACGTCGTCTGCCTGATCAACGGTCATGGTCAAACCTCAGAGGCGTGCGGGGTCGGTCACCGGCGAACGTTCGCTATCTTGCTCCCCAAGCCGTGCAGATGCAAGACCGTCTGCATGAACGAATGCAAGAACGAATGCACGTGCATCTCGTACCATTGTGTGGGGTGGGGCGAGATCGCGGCCTTCCTGCGGGGAGGCCGAGACGCCTAAAGGGGGCAACGATGGACGGCCAACCGATGTCGGACGTCTGGCGCAACAGGCTCGTCTGGCAGAAGAGCCGGCGCAGCAACCCGTCGGGTAACTGCGTCGAGATGGCGGAGCTCCCCAGCGGAGACATCGCCGTGCGCAACTCCCGGGACCCCGAGGGAGCGGTGCTCGTCTACACGCGCGAGGAGGTGGAGGCCTTCGTGGGAGGAGCCAAGGACGGCGACTTCGACCACATGCTCGTCTGACCCGGGCGGATGACCGGAGACCTGAAACCGAACGGGATTCCATTCCACCTCGCCTGCCGGTAACGTGCGGCCATGCACCTGGGGCAGATCGCCGCACAGACGCCCGACAAGCCCGCCGTCGTCATGGCGGGCTCCGGGCGAGTCGTCACCTTTCGGGAACTGAACGAGGAGTCCAACCGGCTCGCGCAGCTGCTCCACGCGGAGGGGCTGCGTCCGGGGGACCACATCGCCTTCATGCTGGAGAACCATCCGCTGTACCTGGCCATCGCCTGGGCGGCCCAGCGGTCCGGGCTCTACTACACCGCCATCAGCACGCGGCTCCAGCATGAAGAGCTCGCCTACATCGTGGACAACTGCGAGGCCAAGGCCTTCATCACCAGCGCGTCGATGGAGACCGCGGCGCGGTTTCCGCCGGACGTGCCGCTGCGCCTCATGCTCGGCGGCACGGCACCCGGCTACGACTCCTACGAGGAGCGCGTCGCGCAGCACCCGCCCACGCCGATCGAGGACGAGTGCGAGGGCGTGGACATGCTCTACTCGTCCGGGACGACAGGCCGCCCCAAGGGGGTGAAACCAGCACTCTCCAAGGCGCCGATGGGCGAGCCGGGGCCGCTCTACCAGCTGATCTCGCTGCTCTTCCAGCCCGACGCCGACTCGGTCTACCTGTCCCCGGCGCCGCTCTACCACGCCGCGCCGCTGCGCTACTGCCTCACCCTGCACCGCTTCGGCGCGACGGTCGTGGTGATGGAGAAGTTCGACCCGGAGCAGGCGCTCGCCGCGATCGAGAAGTACGGCGCCACGCTCAGCCAGTGGGTGCCGACCATGTTCATCCGGATGCTCAAGCTCCCGGAGGAGACCCGCGCCCGCTATGACGTGTCCAGCCTGCGCGCCGCCGTGCACGCCGCCGCGCCCTGCCCCATCCCCATCAAGGAGCAGATGATCGAGTGGTGGGGCCCGATTCTGCACGAGTACTACGCCGGAACCGAGGGCAACTGCTTCGTCTACACCAACTCCGAGGACTGGCTCACCCACAAGGGCACCG
Organism: Actinomadura sp. 7K507; assembly: GCF_004348425.1. GTDB lineage: Bacteria > Actinomycetota > Actinomycetes > Streptosporangiales > Streptosporangiaceae > Spirillospora. Next base: position 29,519 of record NZ_SMKK01000022.1, on the reverse strand, counting down.
TCGGACGCTGCGTCCTGGGCGAGGTCCACGTCTGCGACGAAGAGGGCAACGAGCTGGGGCCCGGTGAGCCCGGAACCCTCTACTTCGGCAACGGCCCCGAGTTCGAGTACCACGACGACGACGGCAAGACCGCCGCGTCCCGGGACCCGAAGGGCCGCGGCTGGAGCACCCTCGGCGACGTCGGCTACGTGGACGGGGACGGCTTCATCTACCTCACCGACCGCCGCGCCTACATGATCATCAGCGGCGGGGTGAACATCTACCCGCAGGAGGCCGAGAACGTCCTGGCCGTCCACCCCAAGGTCATCGACGTCGCCGTCTTCGGCGTCCCGGACGCCGAGATGGGCGAGGCGGTGAAGGCCGTCGTCCAGCCCCTGTCCATGGACGACGCAGGCCCGGAGCTGGAGGCCGAGCTCATCGCGTACTGCCGCGAGCAGCTCGCCGGCTACAAGTGCCCGCGCTCGGTCGACTTCCGCCCCGAGCTTCCCCGGCATCCCACCGGCAAGCTCTACAAGCGGCTGCTGAAGGACGAGTACTGGGCGGAACGTCCCACGACGGCCTGAGACGGCCCAGGAACGCGAAACCCCGGCCGGGGTCACTCGGGATCCCGGCCGGGGCTCAAACGCGCCTGAGGCTCGCTCAGTGCAGGGGCATCGGCACGTCGGATGCCGGTGTCTCCGGCTTCCTGCGCGGCAGCAGCAGCGCCGGGATGAACGCCAGGGCGAGCAGCCCGGCCGCGTACCAGTAGGTGTGCTGGAACGCGTCCCCCATCACGGGGGCGATCTTCTCCATGATCGCGGGCGGTACGTCCTCGGTGCCGCCGATCTCGCCGCCGGCCCCATCGCCGAGGTTGGCCGTCAGCTGGCGGGAGAGCAGCACCGTCATCATCGCGGTGCCGATGGACGCCGACACCTGCTGGATGATGTTCAGCATCGTGCTGGCGCGCGGTACCTCGTCGTGCACGAGAGTCTGGATGGCCGCGGCCATGGTCGGCATCATCGTCATGCCCATGCCGAGGCCCATCAGGAACAGCACCGCGCCGAGCGACCAGTAGGACGTGTCGGACCCCAGGATGGTCGCGAACGCCACCATGGACAGCACCACGACGGTCATGCCGCCCAGCACGACCCGTCCGGGCCCGATCCGGTCGGTGAGCCGGCCGCCGATCGGCATGGTGAGCATCGCGCCGAGGCCCTGCGGGGCCAGCAGCAGTCCCGCGTTCATGGCGCCCTCGCCGCGCACCGTCTGGAAGTACAGCGGCAGCAGGAGCATCGCGCCCATGAACGCGACCATGAACAGCACCATCGTGCCGGACGCCGCCGCCACCGACCGGCGCTTCAGCAGCCGCAGGTCGATCAGCGGGCTCTTGGCGTTCAGTGCCCGGAACACGAACCCGATGACCAGCAGCGCGCCGACGACCGTGAAGACGAGCGGCTCCGTCGCCAGGAAGTCCGTCTTCTCAGAGCCCTTGGCCACGCCGTAGATCAGCGCCGCCAGGCCGGGCGACAGCAGGAGCAGACCGATGAAGTCGAGCCGCTCGGCCGGCTTCGGCTTGTCCGGCTTGAGGATCTTGGCCGCCAGCGCCAGCGCGATGACGCCGATCGGCAGGTTGACGAAGAAGATCCACCGCCACGACACATCGTCGACGAGCCAGCCGCCGAGGATCGGTCCCGTGATGGGGCCGAGCAGCATCGGGACACCGATGATGCTCATCACCTGGCCGACCCGCTGCGGCCCCGCCGCCTGCGTCATGATCGTCATACCGGCGGGCATGATCATTCCGCCGCCGAGGCCCTGCAGGATCCGGAAGAAGATCAGGGACTCGGCCGACCAGGCGAACCCGGCCGCCGTCGAGCCGAGCACGAACAGCAGCAGCGAGATCATGTACAGCCGCTTGGTGCCGAACCTCGCCGACGCCCACCCTGTGATCGGAATCACCGTGGCCAGGGCCAGCGTGTAGCCCGTCGCCACCCACTGGATCGTCGCCAGCGGTGTGTTGAACTCCCTGGCCAGGTCGTTGATGGCGACGTGCACGATGGTCACGTCCAGGATGGACATGATCGCGCCGATGACCACGACACCGGCCACCGCCAGCACGCCGCGGTCGAGACCTCCGCCCGCGTCAGGTTGTTTCTCCGGGTCGTCCGCCATCTTCGGAGATGCGGGAGCGGTCAAAACACTCATCCAATCGTCAGGGCCCGCGTGTGGGCACGCGGGCACCGGTTGCACGGTTCAGGGGGTTACCGCCGCAAAATACTGCAGCGACTGACACTTCCGCGAACGGTTAACTCTCGCGGGCTCCGGGAGTATTCCAGCCGGTTCCGACGAATCCGCACTGCTCTCCGGCCCTCACCCTCGGACCTCGACCACACTCGAGGTCAACCCGGTGTGACGCACCCGACACCGGAGCCACCCCCGTGTCCCGCCAAGACGGACAACCCGCCCGCCCAAGGCCAGGCTTCAGCGTCACGGAGGCCCGCCCGGCCTAGGCGACGTGACCCTCCGGCGCCGCAGCGAGCTGGAGCACGGACGGCACGTGCACGAACCCCTGGCGCCGCCGTCCGCCGACCGAGACCCTGAAGTCGGGCTGGTAGGTGCTGGGACAGATCCCGTCGTACCCGTGCCGCACGATCCCCCAGTAGATGTCTTCCGACACCACGAGGACCAGTGGAGCCGGAGACTCCCGCAGGCACTGCTTCAGCTTCTGCGCATCGACCAGCCGGCACGCCAGATCGACGGCCTCCCCGAAGCAGCCCTTCCCGTCCCAGTGGACTTCCCCCGCATGCACGGCGACCCGTACCCGCAGCCCCAGCCGGGGACGTTCGGCGGCCGGGAGGCCCTCGTTGTACTCGACGAGCAGATGTGTGAGCTTCGGCACCAACCTGGACAGCAGCAGCGTCTTGGGCAGTTCGTCCACCGGGTGCATCAGGACGAGAACTCCGTCGCCCCGGTCCTCGAACGGGTCGCACCAGCGGCCGTCTATCCCGGCGTGGTCCATCGCCGTGCCGAGCATGCGATAGACCTGCGTCCGCAGCTCCTGCCGTATCGGGTTCGTCCGCATGGCCGCCGTCGACCCCTCGACGTCGGTAACAAGGATGCTCCTGTGCACTGGCTGGCTACTCATTGGAGCGACCCCCAATCTCGCCTTTCCGCCGGTACGCCCCGCCTGCGAGGCAGGGCATCGAAGCGCGGCCACGTGCCCTTGCCGTGACCGAGAAGGTGACCCGGCGAACCGCCATTGCCTCGCGGGCCTTGCTGACGTGCGCCCGATCCGGATGCGGGGCCTCCGAACCGCGCCTTGCCTGTGCGGCTGATCAACCACTCCCAGGGTGTTATGTCCTAGTTTGCGGACCCAGTAAGGATCATGCAAGATGCACAGCTAAATGCATAGGAGCGGGAAACGGCTATGTGGCGTCCAGGGCAGGATGGGGGAGTGATTCCACTTGGCTGAGTTGTCGACTTGTACAGGTGGTCAGCCCTCTAATGACGATCTAGTGTGATCGGCGAACGTGCCGTAGGATATCTCTGCAAGTTGCAAAGCAAGAAGCCTTGAAGATTGCTCGCAACGGTGATCGACCTCGGAGGGCATCGTGGCAGCGACACCGACGGTCCGTCAGCGTCGCCTCGGGGCGGAATTGCGTCGGCTCAGGGAACGGCTCGGGCCTACGGCCACGGCCGACGAAATCGCCACCCGCCTCGGATGGTCGCCGTCCAAACTCAGCCGCATCGAGAACGCTCGAATCGGGGTTCGTGTCTCTGACGTACGTCTGTTGCTGGAGTTGTACGAGGTCGACGAGGGGCACATGGGAGAAATCCTCGCCCTTGCCCAAGCCGCGACGCAACGTGGCTGGTGGGACGGCTACCGGCACACCTTGCCGGCAAGGTTCGCAGCCTACGTCGCCCTTGAGGACGAGGCGAGCGAAGCGTTCCTCTACAGCACTTACAGCGTGCCCGCGCTTCTCCAGACCCGGGAATACGCCCTCAGTGTCATCGAGACGGGCCGGACGGTCACACTCAGCACGCCGCGCGAGATGAAACGCACCCTGGACGTTCGCATGCGCAGGCAAGAACTGCTCAGGCGACGTCAACCGCTAGACTACTCTGCGGTCATAGACGAATCAGTGCTACTGCGTCTGGTGGGAGACTCCGGAATAATGCGTCGCCAACTAAAGTCGCTGGTGGCGCTGGCTGAGTTGCCCAACGTCAACTTGTTCGTACAGCGACTGAGCATTCATCGCGAGCCGCTCATGGGCGAATCGTTCACATTGTTGAAATTCGATCCGGCTTATGATGTACAGTTTCCAGATGTAGCCTACGTCGACAGCTTTCAGTTGCAGGTCGACGTTCAGGATGACACTATCACCGATAGGTATGGTCGAGCGTGGGAAGCGCTGAGGCGGGCATCTCTCTCCAGTGAGGAATCGAAAATATACATATCACGGATCGCGCACGAAATCTGGCGTGACCAGGCGAGTTGACCCGATGGCCTCAGTGGTGTGCATGTCCCTCTCAGGCTGCCCTGTGAGGGACCGCTCGACGAGCGTCAGTGCAGGTCAAGGCCGCCTGTTTTGATACTTGCGACGAAGGTGGCGAACTCGTCCCTGGAGAACGTCAAGACCGGGCCGTCCGGTCCGGTCTTTGTGTCGCGAACGGCGCGTGCGCCCAGTGTGTAGTCCGCGATTTCCACACAGTTCGCATCGGCTGTGCATCGAGAACTCTTGCGCCAGTACGGCATCGGTGTCATAGCCACGGAAGGCAATCCTTCTAGGTGTATGGTTGATGACCTCGCCGCGCCGTGATCGGATAGATACATGTGCACCGCTCCACGTGTGGAAGAGGTCATGCTGCTCACGGAGCGGCGATGGCAGGGCAGGATGCCCTAAGCGCCGAGAATATTGAAATCAGAATGGTCGGCGCGCCCCTGATCGGTCACGCCCAGATGTCGAAATGGAAACGAATTAGTCACGCCCAGGGGCCGAAAAGGACAAGGGTGCCGTTTGGGGTCAGCACATCTTAAAGAGGGCGGGTCGTGCGAACGAGGGGCGGCTGCAGGTTCACGGTGAAGCCCCAGCGCGGCCGGGGCGAGCTGCCCCGCGCCACGCGCGTCCCGGCCGCGGGTCGTCATCGCGTGTCAGGGCGGCAGGGCGGCCGTCAAGGAGCACCCGGCATCTCATGTTGCCGAACAGCCAACTGGAAGGCATCGAGCACGAGATGCGCGGCCGTTTCGCCGACGTCACCCGTCGGGAGCCGTCCGAAGTCACAGCCTTCTCGGCGGCGCCCGTTGCCGCTAGCCATGGGAGCGGGCGTAGGTGCCGCAGGAGCGGCTGCAGCGGCAGGGGAGTAGTTGTGGACGATCGGCCGCCCACGCACTCGACTCCGGTCCTCTTGAGTGGGATGAAGCAGGGTACGGATCGCGCCACGAGACGTGCAGGCGGCGCCCCAGTGTCTCGGCCCCCTGGACGTCCTGGTCCCGATCGATATAGACGGTGAGCTTGCGGTTGCCTGCCAGCGGCGCGAGGTCTAGCCCGTCCGCAGCACGCCGGAGGTGCAGTTCCCTCAGCTTGGACAATGAGGCGAGCGGCTGAAGATCGGTAAGAGCGTTACAGTCGTTCAACCACAGGGTCGTCAGTCCGGAGAGGTTCCGCAGCGGCGCGAGATCCTCGATGAGGCTCCCGGACAGGTTCAGAATGCGCAGCTCGGTCAGCGAATTGAGCGGAGTGAAGTCTTCTACGTGTCGACATTCGCCTATGTAGAGCCCGGTTAGGTGTAGATCGACGAGTGGCCTGAGATCGTCTACCCACTCACATGTGTTTACGACAAGGCTCTGAAGGTGCGGGCTCGCTTGGCAGATTCCTTCCATGCCTTCCGCGAGATGCGAGCCGCTTACCCCTAGCATGCGCAGCGAGTCGAGTGTGGGCAGCACGGTGAGGCTGGTCAGCTGGGTACAGCCGTATAGCCACAAGACCGAAAGCCCGGTCCGCCGTGCAAGGGGTGAGTGATCGGTGATCGCGTCACATGGGGACAGCCAGATTTCGCGAAGCTGCGGTAGGCTGCGCTCCAGAAAGCCGATGTTGTTGAGGCCGGGAAAGCCAAAATGCAGGCGTCGAGGTCGTCTGCGTGCTCATCCAGGTAAACGGAGAGCTCGGACAGCGGAGGCACTTTGCCGAGGGCACGCACCTGCCGCGGCTTCTGGAACAGCGTGACCTCCCCGCCTGCGGGGGAGTGCGCGAGGACGCATTCGGCGAACTCGTCAGTGTCGAAGTAGGCCCAAGCCTCGATTATCTCCTCCCGCACACGTGGGCGGGTGTCGGCTGCGTAGCGTGCGAGCAGGTCTAAGGCGTCCGGTCCGTTGATCAGCCAGGCCGCCTGGACCGTTGCGGCGGCGGCCGCCGGGCTGAGGCCCTCGAGGGTCTCGGGCAGACGGGTGAGGACGGGTTCGCCCGCGGTGGCCAGGGAGCGGGCCGATGCCGGGTCGCGCGGTGGGACGAGGTCGTTCAGGCACTGGTCGATGCCGGCGCGCAGACCGTCCGGCACGGACGGGAGCGTTTCCAGGCACGCGACCGCCACGAGTTTCAGCGTGCGGGCGCGTCGCTCCTCCTTGCGAGCACGGGCCAGGATGCCGGTCAGCAATTCGCGTCTCAGCGGCTCGTTGGCGTGGCCAGCGGCCATGATGACGGTTTCGCGCCAGGTGTCGCGGTGGGCGTACCGCACGAGCAGGTCCATGTCGCCGAGGTCGGCTGCATGTTTGGCGGCGAGGTACTCCTGGACGGTCCGGTGCACGAAGTCGATGCGGCCCGGTACCGGTTCGCGCAGGACGCCGCTGCGCTGGAGAAGCTCGTCCAGAACTTCTTCGGGTGGTACCCGGACCTGCGGCATCGACGCCAGGCGGTCGGCGGTGAGCCTCGCGACCATGGCCTTGGGCAGTTCGACGCGTGCGCTGGTCGACAGGTGACAGGCGATGTCCTGGAGAATGCGGATCTTCTGCTCGCGTTCGAGCGTGCTCGATATGCCGCGTTTCGCGTCCCGTGTCTCAAGGAGCATGTCGAGGGCCGCGCCGTACAGTCCCATGCGGTTGCGGGGGAGCGTCTCGCGGTCAAGGTTGAGGGCGCACAGTATCGCGGCGAGCAGCGGGCTGGACGCGAGTGTCCGCAGGTGGGGAGCGGCCTCCAGTCGGGCCAGCAGCCGCGCCTCATAGGTGGGTAGCCGTTCCGGGGCGCAGGGGAGACCGGCGCAGTCCCGGACGGCGTTGTGCCAGTGCTGGACGAGCGTCCGGACGTCCGCTGGGGAAAGCTGTTCGAGGAAGGCCGTCGCGAAGCCCTCGGCGCGCAGCCAGCCGGAGTCAGCCGCCGCTGGGCGGGAGGTGACGACGATCCGGATGTCGCGGAAACCAGCGACGATCTCCTTAAGCCACTGCCGGACCGCCTGCCGCTGCGTGCTGGCGATCTCGTCCAAGCCATCGACCAGGAGCAATGCACGGCCGGATCTCAACTGGCGGTGCGCCCATCCGCGCGGCATGATCCCGGCCAGGTTGCTGGCGACGTCGTCGAGGAACTCCTCGGGGCGCGGCAGCCGCCCGCCCGCGTGGCTGCGCAGCTTGATGACGAACGGGACGCAGCCGTTCCAGCCGCGCAACGGCCCGCTGAACGAACCTCTGGCGGCCGTCACCGCGAGCCACCGGAGCAGGGTGCTCTTACCGCTGCCGGCCTCACCGCGCAGTAGCGTCAACCGCTGCTTGTCCAGCGCCGCCTCCACCCGGACTGCGCCGGGCCCGGCCTCGTCACGCCAATCACTGATGGGCACAGCGGCCGCTTTCGGCGGGCGGTGGTCACGGCGGCTCTCATCGGACACGTTCAGGCTGATGTAGGCGACGCTCAGCGTCGTCTGCGGCCGGGTGAACCGCTCGAAGCGCACACCGAACAGTTCGAGCGTGTCCAAAGATTCGCTGATCGACGCGAGGTAGCGGCGCGTGAACGCGTCATCGTCCGACTCGCCCTCGGGCGCGTCGAGGGTGCGTGCGGGGAGCCGTGCCAGGACGGCGCTCACCTGGTCGGCGAGGCTGCTGAGCCGCCCGAGCATCTCGGCGGACGCGCGCGGTCCGAACTGCGGCAGGTGAATCATGATGCGGGCCAGGCAGTCGCAGCATTCGTCCAGGACGACGTCGTAGAGCCTGGCTCCGGCCTCTCCCAGCTCGTACTCGGCGCGCCTGGCGGGCAAGCGTGATCTGACCCGCCGGGCCAGTTTCACCGGATCGGCATCGGCGGCCAGGAAAGCCTCGTCCGACAGGTCGGCGCGGTCCAGGGTGCGGACGACCTCGAACAACGCCGCCTCGCGATCACCATCTGTGAGCCCGCCGAACTCGTGCCCGGCGAAGGTGAGCAGGCGCTCGGCGACCGAATCGGCGATGCCCTCGAACTGCCGCTGGACGCGCCGCCGCCTGATCTCGTCCGGGAACCCCGTCTTGATCAGCTCGGCGAGGTCCTTCCCGGCCCCGTCCCTGCTGGAACGCCCCGCGAGCCACCGCCCGGCGGCCAGCTGCGCCACAGATCCGCCTATCCGCAACGCAGCCACCTCGACGGACACGGTGCCCCCATTCACGATGGAGAGACCATTATGGCGAAGAAATCCTCATTCATTCAGGATTCGCCGCGGACGGCGGGTGCCTAACGGGGGCTGATCTCGAACCACACGGCATGGCCCTGATCCCGCCGGGTAACGCCCCAGTCGGTGGCCAGGAACGCCACCAGGCGAAGGCCCCGGCCGCAGACGTCCGTCTCGGCCGCTGTGGCCAGGTGGGGGACGGTCGCGGCCCCGCCGTCGTCGATGACCTCGATGCGGACCACCTTGTCCGAGTGGCACACCTCCACCCGGATCTGCCCGTCCTGGCCGGACTCGGTGTACCGCAGCGCGTTCGCCACCAGTTCGCTCGTGCAGAGCGCGGCGTCGTCCAGCGCCGGATGCTCGCCGAGCACGTCGCGCAGCCACCGCCGCGCGTGCCCGGCGGCCCGGTGCATGCCTGGCAACAAAAGCGTGTCGAACCTCAAGGTCGGCACCGTCACTGCTCCACTCCTTCGGTCGTCGTGTCCGGAAAGAATGGGCTGACCGTGTCTGATCAAGCGATACGTTCGCCTACCTCGTCCCGAGGTCCCCGGTCCGGAGGTCCCCAGTCACTTTTGACTGAGTCACTTTGGCCAGCTTGGGAGAACCGCTTCGCGGTCACGCAAAGTCAGGCAATGATTACGCCATAGACAACTCGCAGCGTCCGACCATGCGAAGCCGCAAGCTCGGCACGATGCTGCGCGAGTTGCGGGAAAGTCGTGACCTCAACCTCCAGAAGGCGGCGCGGCTGCTGAACCGTACGCCGTCGTCACTGAGCAAGCTCGAAACCGGCAAGCGCGGCATCCGCCGTCCCGCCCTGGAGCACATGCTCGACCGCTACGACCTCACCGACCCCGACCAGCGCAAGGCCCTCTTCGACCTTGCCCGCCATGCCGTCGATAAGGGCTGGTGGCACCGCTATGAAGGGAAACTCTCCCCCTCAATGCTCGACTACATCTCGCTGGAAGCCGAGGCCACGTCCATCCGGTCCTTCCAGCTCCACCTCATCCCCGGGCTCCTGCAGACCGATGAGTACGCCCGCTCGGTCATCACGTCCGGTATCTCCCAAGGCAAGGCGCCGGACATCGACGGTCTGGCGGAGATCCGCATGCGCCGCCAGCAGATCCTTTGCGAGGAGAATCCGCCCCATCTGTGGGCCATCGTGAGTGAGGCCGCGCTCCGCCAGCAGTTCGGCGGGCCCGAGGTTATGCGGGCGCAGCTCGACCGGCTGATCGAGCTCTCGGTGCTCCCGAATGTGACCCTCCAGGTCCTTCCGTTCTCGGCCGGCGCGCACCCAGGTCACAACGGCTCGTTCACCACGCTGGCGACGAACGAGCTTTCTGTGGTGCTCGTCGAGAACCTGACCAGTGGCTGGTATCTGGAGTGCGTGGACGACATCCGCCGCCACAACGTGGTCTTCGACCATCTCAGGGCCGCCGCGCTCTCCCCGTCCGATTCCCGATCGTTGATCGAACGGCTAGTGTCAGAGGCATGACCAGTCGGCAGTTTGTCTTCTCCCCCTGGCGCAAGAGCAGCAGCAGCGGAGGCGAAGGGCAGGAGTGCGTCGAGGTCGCCACCTTCTGGCGCAAGAGCAGCCACAGCAGCGGCAGCGAAGGCCAGTGCGTTGAGGTGGCTCCGCTGACCAGGCACGGTGTGGCGATGCGGGACTCCAAGGACCCGGACGGGCCGGTGCTCGCCCTCGCGCCTTACGCGTGGGCGTCCCTCCTGACCGGCATCAGGGACGGCTCGCTCGACCCGACACCCTGACGAGGCACGCCGCCTGGCCCGGGCCGAAGGATTCCCTGCGTGACGTCGGGGAACGTCCAGCGAGGTGGAGGTGACGCCGTGGACCTCGGGCAGGGCGACCCGCTCGCCCTTCGTCATTCCGAGCGGGCCGCGCGGGTGGCTGGCCGGACGCCTCATGCTGTGGATGAACAAGCAGGACGAGGTGGTCGACCTTCTCGATGTCCAGGCGGGGGAGCACATCCTGGAGGTTGGGTACGGGCCGGGTGGGCTGATCCGCTGCCTCGCCCGGAGCCCGGCGGGACGGATCTGCGGGGTCGACCCGTCCCCGGCGATGCGCGCTCTGGCGCTGAAGCAGGGAACGGACGCAGATCTGCGGCTCGGCACCGCTGAAGCGACCGGGTTCGGCGACGCCGAGTTCGACTGCGTGGTCACCGTCAACACGGTGGGGCTCTGGCCGAGCCTGGAGCGCGGCCTGGACGAGCTGCACCGCGTCACATGTCCCGGCGGCCGCGTGGTGATCGCCTGGCATGGCGGCAGGCGGCCGTCCAAGTTCACCCGCCACCTCATGCTGCCGGACGACCGGCTGGAATGCATCGAGCACGCGATGTGCGGCCGATTCGCCGATGTCACGCGGCGGGAGCTGTCCGAACTGACCGTCTTCGTGGCCCGGCGTCGCTGAGGCGGCGACCGTCGCCGGTCAGGGACGGGTGCGGAGGCGGGCGTAGATGTCGCCGGAGCGGCCTCGGGGGCGGATCCGGTCGAGTCGGCGTTCCAAGGTGGCGGCGTCGAGCCAGCGGGGGCTCGCCAGGCGCATCGTCTCGATCGGGGAGTAGTTGTAGACGTAGCCGCCCGCGTCCGCGCCGAGCCGCTCCACGTGGCGGAGGGCTTCCAGGGCGGCGTCGTGGGCGGACGGTATGTATTCGAAGGACAGGGCGGGAAGGGGCCGGGTCAGGCCCGCGAGGACGTCCGCCTCGAAGCCCTCGACGTCGATCTTGCAGAAGGCGGGTACGCCGTGGGCTGCGATGAGGTCGTCGAGGGTGGTCACCTCGATCTCGACCGTGCGGTCCCAGCGGACGCCGGCGAAGCTGCTGTCCTGCGTCACCGACGTGATCCAGTCGCGTGACATCGAGGAGACCGTCGGTGTCGCCGTGGACAGGGCGAGGTCCGCGCGGCCTGGCTTGGCCCCGGCGGCGCCGGGGACGATGGTGACGCCCTGGTCGCGGCCGTAGAAGAGCCGCAGGACGCGCAGGCAGTCGGGTTGCGGCTCGACCGCGATCACCTGTGCCCCCAGGTGCCGCCAGACGCGCACCCGGCCGCCCACGTGCGCGCCGATGTCGAACGCGACGTCGCCGGGCTTGAGGAACTCGCCGTACAGGCGCGTCGCGCGCCGGTGCTTCCCTGGAACCCCGTAGTACATGACCAGGGACCGGGCGATGCCGTAGGCGCGCAGCAGCATCCGCCGACACTACCGTGCCGGCGGGCCGAGAGCCGCGAACGTCAGGACGGGGGGAGTCCTAGGGCGCGGGCGATGAGCATGCGCTGGACTTCCGAGGTGCCCTCGCCCACTTCGAGGATCTTCGCGTCGCGGTAGAAGCGGCCGACGGCGTACTCGTTCATGAAGCCGTAGCCGCCGAAGATCTGGGTCGCGTCGCGGGCGTTGTCCATGGCGGCGTTGGACGCGACGAGCTTGGCGATCGCGGCCTCCTTCTTGAACTCCTCGCCGGCGAGGAGCTTCGCGGCGGCGGCGTAGTAGGCCAGGCGGGCGGTGTGGGCGCGCGTCTCCATGTCGGCGATCTTGAACTGCATCGCCTGGTAGCGGCCGATCTCCTTGCCGAACGCCTCCCGCTCGCGGGCGTAGCGGAGGGACTCGTCCACGCAGCCCTGGGCGAGGCCGACGGAGAGCGCGGCGATGGCGATGCGGCCCTCGTCCAGGATGCGGAGGAACTGCGCGTAGCCGCGGCCGCGCTCGCCGACCAGGTTCTCGGCGGGGACGCGCACGTCGTCGAAGGACAGCTCGCGGGTGTCGGACGACGACCAGCCGACCTTGGAGTACTTGCGCCCGACGGTGAAGCCGGGGGTTCCGTTCGGGACGATGATCGTGGAGATCTCGCCGTCGCCGGTGAAGGCGGTGACCGTGACGAACGCTGTGATGCCGGTGCCGGAGTTGGTGATGAACGCCTTGGAGCCGTTGATCACCCAGGTGTCGCCGTCCAGCCGGGCGGTGGTGCGCATGCCGCCGGGGACGTCGGAGCCGCCGCCCGGCTCGGTCAGGCCGAACCCCGCCAGCCTCTCACCGGACGTGAGCTGCGGCAGCCAGCGCTTCTTCTGCTCGGCCGACCCGAACCGGTAGATCGGCATCGCGCCCAGCGAGACACCGGCCTCAAGCGTGATGGCCACGGACGAGTCGACGCGGGCGAGTTCCTCCAGGGCCAGGCAGAGGGCGAAGTAGTCGCCGCCCATGCCGCCGTGCTCCTCGGGGAACGGCAGCCCGAACAGGCCCATCCTGCCCATCGCGGCGACGATCTCGTACGGGAACTCCCCGCGCTCGTACAGGTCCCCGATCACCGGGGCGACCGTCTCGCGGGCGAACCGCTCGACCGTGCTCCGCAGCTCCTCCTGCTCGTCACTGAGCGTGAAGTCGATCATGAACTACTCCGATCCGGGGGAGAGGGCCTGGACTACGCGGGAGGGGCTGGGGCGGCCCAGGTGGCGGGCCATCCACCGGCTCGTGGCGGTGAGCTCGTCGAGGTCGACGCCGGTGTCGATGCCGAGGCCGTGCAGCATCCACACGAGGTCCTCGGTGGCCAGGTTGCCGGTGGCGCTCTCGGCGTACGGGCAGCCGCCGATGCCGCCGGCGGACGCGTCGACGACGGTGACGCCCGCGCGGACGGCGGCGAGGGTGTTGGCGAGGGCCTGCCCGTAGGTGTCGTGGAAGTGGACCGCGAGCCGCTCGGGGCCGATGCCCGCGGCGCCGAGCGCCTCGATGAGGGCGGTGACGTGGCCGGGCGTGCCGACGCCGATGGTGTCGCCGATGCTGAGCTGCGAGCAGCCGAGCTCCATCAGGCGGGACGCGACCGACACGACCTGCTCCATGGGGACGTCGCCCTCCCACGGGTCGCCGCACGCCATCGACACGTAGGCGCGCACCCAGAGCCCTTCGGCGTGGGCGCGTTCGACGACGGGCGCGAACATCGCGAGCGACTCGTCCACGGTGCGGTTGAGGTTGCGGCGGGCGAACGACTCGGTGGCGCTGCCGAAGATCGCGATCTCGGTGACGCCGTTGGCGAGCGCCCGGTCGAGGCCCCGCTCGTTCGGGACGAGGACGGGGTAGCGCAGGTCCGGCGAGCGGGGCAGGACGTCGAGGAGCTCTTCGGCGTCGGCGAGCTGCGGCACCCATTTCGGGTGGACGAAGCTGGTCGTCTCGATCGTGCGCAGCCCCGCGCCGGCCAGCCGCGTCACGAACTCGGACTTGACGTCCACGGGCACGACGGCCTTCTCGTTCTGCAGCCCGTCGCGCGGTCCGACCTCGTAGATCGTGACCCGGCCGGGAAGGCCGGAAAGGGGTACCCGCATCGTCATTCCTCCTCGATCACGGCCAGCACCGCGTCGAGGGCGACCTGCGCGCCCGCGCGGACCGGCAGTTTCGCCACGACGCCGGCGAGCGGCGCGGTGACGGCGTGCTCCATCTTCATCGCCTCGACGACCACGAGCGGCTGCCCCTGCGCCACCCGTTCGCCCTCGGCCGCCTTGACGGCCAGGACCGTGCCGGGCATCGGGCTGCGCAGCACCCCGTCGCCCGTCCCGGCGGCCGCGGCGCCCGCCTCGGCGCGGACGTGCTCGCTCAGCGCCCACGCGTGCCCGTCGCGGCCGAGCCAGAGCGTGTGCCCGTCGCGGGCGGCCTCGAACGAGGTCGTCCTACCAGCGTAGGTCAGTGTGAACGGCCTGCTCAGCGAGGCGGTGACCGGCGGGTCGCCGCCGATCGCGACGCGCGCGGACGCGGCCCGGCCCTGGACGCGGACCTCCACCGGGTCACCGCCGGACGGGGTGATGATCCACGGTGTCCAGGCGTGGGCGCCGGGGCGCCAGCCGTCCGGGATGTCCCACGGGTCGTCGCCGGTTTCGAGCGCCAGCATCCGTTCCAGCGCGGCGGCGGCGAACACCTCGGGCGGGACGGACATGCCGGACACCAGGTCGTCCAGCGCACGCTCGACCAGTCCCGTGTCGAGGTCGCCCGACACCACGGACGGGTGCCGCGCGAGCGAGCGCAGGAACGCGACGTTCGTCGGGACGCCCAGCAGCGTGTACGAGGCGAGCGCCCGGTCGAGGCGCCGCAGGGCCTCGGCCCGGCCAGGTCCGTGAACGATCACCTTGGCGAGCATCGGATCGTAGGAGCCGCCGACCTCGGTGCCGGCGTCGAGCCCGGAGTCGACGCGGGCGCCGCCGGGTTCGGTCAGGGCCAGGACGCGGCCGCCGGTGGGCAGGAAGCCCCGGGCGGGGTCCTCGGCGTAGACGCGGGCCTCGATCGAGTGCCCGTCCATGCGGACGTCGGCCTGGGTGAGCGGCAGCGGCTCGCCGGCGGCCACGCGGAGCTGGAGTTCGACGAGGTCGAGGCCGGTGACCAGTTCGGTGACCGGGTGCTCGACCTGGAGCCGTGTGTTCATCTCCATGAAGAAGAACTCGTCCGGGCGGTCCGCGGAGACGATGTACTCGACGGTCCCGGCGCCCGCGTATCCGACGGCCTCGGCGGCGGCGACGGCGGCGGCGCCCATCCGCTCGCGGGACGCCGCGTCCAGCAGCGGGGACGGCGCCTCCTCGATGATCTTCTGGTGCCGCCGTTGCAGGCTGCATTCGCGTTCGCCCAGGTGAATGACGTTCCCGTGGGCGTCCGCGAAGATCTGGATCTCGATGTGCCGGGGGTTGTCGACGAACCGCTCGGCGAGCAGCGTGTCGTCGCCGAACGAGCCGCGCGCCTCGCGGCGGGCGGACGCGATCGCCTCCGGCAGATCCGCCGCGTCCCGGACGAGCCGCATGCCCTTGCCGCCGCCGCCCGCGGACGGCTTCAGCAGCACCGGCAGCCCGACCTCCAGCGCGGCGGCCTTCAGTTCGGCATCCGAAAGGCCCGGCTCGTCCCTCCCCGGGACGACGGGGACCCCGGCCGCCGCGACGGTCCGCTTCGCGCGGATCTTGTCGCCCATCGCCTCGATCGCCCCGGCGGGCGGGCCGATGAACACCAGCCCCGCCTCGCCGCACGCCCGCGCGAACGCCGTGTTCTCCGCGAGGAAGCCGTACCCCGGATGGACGGCCGGCGCCCCGGAGTCGCGCGCCGCCGCGATCACGGCCTCGATGTCCAGGTACGACGGGATCCGCAGGGCCTCGTCCGCCTCCCGCACGTGGCGGGCCAGGGCGTCGGCGTCGGTGTGGACCGCCACGGAGCGGACACCGAGCCGACGCAACGTCCGGAACACGCGGACGGCGATCTCCCCGCGGTTGGCGACCAGCACGCTGTCGAACATCAACACCCTCACATCCGGAAGACGCCGTAGCCGACCGGCTCCAGCGGCGCGTTGGCGGCGACCGCCAGCCCGAGCCCCAGCACGCGCCGGGTGTCGAGCGGGTCGATCACTCCGTCGTCCCACAGCCGCGCCGTCGAGTAGTACGGGTTCCCCTGGGCCTCGTACTGGTCGCGGATCGGTGCCTTGAAGTCTTCCTCGTCCCGCGCGGGCCACTCCTCGCCGCGCGCCTCCATCTGGTCGCGGCGGACGGTGGCGAGCACGCTCGCGGCCTGCTCCCCGCCCATCACCGAGATCCGGGCGTTCGGCCACATCCACAGGAACCGCGGCGAATAGGCCCGGCCGCACATCGCGTAGTTGCCCGCGCCGAACGAGCCGCCGATGACGACGGTGAACTTCGGGACGCGGGCGCACGCGACGGCGGTGACCATCTTCGCGCCGTGCTTGGCGATGCCGCCCGCCTCGTACTCGCGCCCGACCATGAACCCGGTGATGTTCTGCAGGAACACCAGTGGAACATTGCGCCGGTCGCACAGCTCGATGAAATGCGCGCCCTTCTGCGCCGACTCGGAGAACAGGATGCCGTTGTTGGCGACGATCCCGACCGGGTGGCCGTGCACGCGGGCGAAGCCGGCGACCAGCGTGGGCCCGTACTCCTTCTTGAACTCCTGGAAGCGGCTGCCGTCCACGATCCGGGCGATGACCTCGCGGACGTCGTAGGGGGTGCGCGGGTCCTGCGGGACGACCCCGTAGAGCTCGGCGGGGTCGACGGCCGGCTCCTCGGACGGTGCGACGTCCCACGGGCGGGGCTCGCGCGGACCGAGCGTGCCGACGATGTCGCGGACGATCCGCAGCGCGTCCGCGTCGTCCTCGGCGAGATGGTCGGTGACGCCGGACGTGCGCGAGTGCAGCTCGCCGCCGCCCAGCTCCTCGGCCGTGACGACCTCGCCGGTGGCGGCCTTCACCAGCGGCGGCCCGCCCAGGAAGATCGTCCCCTGGCCGCGGACGATGACGGCCTCGTCGCTCATCGCCGGGACGTAGGCGCCGCCCGCCGTGCACGAGCCCATCACCGCCGCGATCTGCGGGATGCCCAGCCCGGACATCGTGGCCTGGTTGTAGAAGATGCGGCCGAAGTGCTCACGGTCGGGGAAGACCTCGTCCTGGCGGGGCAGGAACGCGCCGCCGGAGTCGACCAGGTAGACGCAGGGGAGCCGGTTGTGCAGCGCCACCTCCTGCGCCCGCAGGTGCTTCTTCACCGTGACGGGATAGTAGGTGCCGCCCTTGACGGTGGCGTCGTTGGCGACGACGACGCACTCGCGGCCGGCGATCCGCCCGACTCCGGTGATGATCCCGGCGCCGGGGGCCTCGTCCCCGTACATGCCGTTCGCGGCCAGCGGCGACAGTTCCAAGAAGGGGGAACCGGGGTCCAGGAGCGTGTCGACCCGGTCGCGGGGGAGCAGTTTGCCGCGCGCGGCGTGCCGCTCGCGGGCCCGCTCGGGACCGCCGCGCCCGGCCCGGTCGACGTGCTCGCGCAGCTCCGCGACGAGGGCCTCGTTGTGCGCGGCGCTCACCTTGAACGCCTCGCCCGTCACGTCGGCGCGGGAGCCGATCTCGGGTCCGCTCATGGCCTCCCCTCCCGGTTAACGATCGTTAACAACGCCGATGTTAATGGCCATTAACAACTCTAGTCTAGACTGGCCGCCATGACGTCCCGCCCCGCCGGGGCGGCCTCCGGGCCCGATTCCCCGGCAGGCCCGCCCAACCCGCGCCGGGCCGAGATCCTCGGCGCCGCGGCCGAGCTCTTCGCGCGCCGCGGCTACCACGGCGCGTCCATCGGCGACCTCGGGCGGGCCGTCGGGCTCACCGGCCCCGCCCTGTACCGGCACTTCAGCGGCAAGGAGGCCGTCCTCGCCGAGATGCTCCTCGACATCAGCGAGCGGCTCCTCGCCGAGGGCGTCCGCCGCGCCGCCGCCCCGGACCCGGGCCGCGCCCTGGACGCGCTGCTGCGCTGGCACATCGCGTTCGCCCTCGACAACCCGGCGCTGATCACCGTCCACGAACGCGAACTGGACAACGTCCCCGAGCCGCAGCGCCACCGCATCCGCCGGCTCCAGCGCGCCTACGTGGAGGAATGGGTCGCCGTGCTGTGCCGCCTGAGCCCCGGCCTGCCGGACGACCGGACCCGCGCCGCCGTCCACGCCTGCTTCGGCCTGCTCAACTCGACCCCGCGCAGCGCCACCGGCCTCGGCCGCGAGGCGATGGGCGACCTCCTGCACACGATGGCCCGCTCCGCCCTGGAGAGCGCCGCGCACCGGCCCGGAAGCGCCTCCTAGCAGGAGGCCGCGCGGCCGTCCAGGGACGCGCTGACGGCCTCGGCGAACTCCCGGACGTCCAGTCCGGCACGGTCGAAGATCTTCTGCACGCAGTCCCGGAACGTGCTGGAGAACGTGCTGTAGTGCGGGGTGACCGGACGGGGATCGGCGCGGGCGAGCGCGGTCACCACCGCGCGCCCAAGCTCGGCGAGCTGCACCGGGCCCGGCGCATCGGCCTCACCCGGGCCGAGCGGCTCACCGGTGAGGGACGAGCACGTCCGCGCCTCCACCTCGGCGGGGGAGCGGCGGTCCGGGGCCAGCCCGAGCGCGGAGTACCGCCCCGGCGCGAAACCGCCGCACGAGAACAGCAGGCGCTGGCTCCGCGTCCCGCTCAGGAACTCCACGAGCTCCTGGGCGAGCCCCGGGTTCGGGGAGTGCGTGGAGACCGCGAGGTTCTGCCCGCCGAGGACGGTACGGCCGGGCAGTGCCCGCACCCCGAACCTCAGCCGGTCGCCGTCCCGCATGCGCGGCTCGCTCGCCAGCGCGGAGAACACGTACGGCCAGTTGCGCATCAGCCCCGTCCCGGAGGCGAACGCCTCGATGCTCTCCCGCTCCCCGTACAGCCGCGACGCGGCCAGCGCCCCTCGCGCGTACGGGGCCATCTCGACGAGCGCCGGATACACCGAGTCGCGCAGCTCCTCTTCGCTCGGCCGTCCGTCGCCGGTGAGCAGGCCGCGGCCGCCGCCGTTCCACACCGCCTCGAGCGCGTTGACCGTGAGGCCCTCGTAGCCGGAGAGCTGCATGGCGACACCGGAGCCGAGAAGCCCCGGCCACGCCGTCGGCGGCGCCACGCCCTCCCGGTTGTAGAGAAGCCCGACGTCCACGTTGAACGGGATCGCGTACTGCTCGCCCTCCCATTCACCCGTCCGCAGCGCGGCGGGGAAGAAGTCGTCCAGACCGGCGACGTCCTCCAACGCGACCAGGTAGCCGGCTTCGGCGAACTGCGCCGTCCATGTGTTGTCCATGATGAGGACGTCATAGGCGCAGCTCCCCGACTCCTGGACCGCCTTGATCTGGCTGTGCTGCTGGTCGGTCGACTCCGCCACCTCCACGGGTGTGGCGTGGGGGTGGGGGCGGCCGTCCGGGAAGCGTCCCTCGTTCCACTGGCGGATGAGCGCCCGGCGCTGGTTCCGAAGGCTGACGTCGGTCCCTCCGGCGACGAACAGCTCCTCGCGGTCGCAGTCCATCTCCATTGCCGGGTACGAGGACTCCAGCGGCCCGAGGACGACGACCAGGGCCGCGATCAGCATCAGCACCGCGCCCGAGGCGAGGGCGGCCTTGGCCGTCCGATCGTGCGGGAGGTACCACCGCCGCGTCATCATTGCTCCGTCATCTCAGACCCGACAGCAGCTCGGCGGCCTGCTCCGCCTCGGGGGCATCGGTCAGCTCCACGCACCCGGAGCCGCCGTCACCGGGGCCGAGCGCGTCCACGACCTCCTCGACGGGCGTGGAGCCGCACGTCGCCGGCCCCGTCAGCACGACGGTCACCCGCAGGTCGGGATGCTGGTCGCGGAACTCGCCGGACAGCCACGCGGCCCGCGCGCCGAGGCGGGGATTGGTGTCCGGGCCTTGCCCGTCGGTGACGAGGATGAGGTTGGGGCGTCCGGGGCCGAGGTCGGCCGCCTCGACCGTGTCGGCGAGCGGACGGTCGGCCCCGGTGGAGGCGACAGCCTCCAGGCCGTTCGTGACGGCGTTCTTCTGGCCGGGGGACGCGGCGCCCTGGGGAACGTTCCCGACCGTCCCGCTGTCGCCGGGCGACGCCGTCGACGACGACACCTGAAGGCCGGCGCGGTCGTTGCCCTGCAACTGCGTCACCAGGCTGCGCAGGAAGGAGGCTCCCCGGCTGAGGCGCGAGCCGCCGTGCGCCCGCGCCGCGCCGCCCATCGATCCGGACACGTCCAGCATCAGCGACACCGAGACCCTCGGGCGTGCCGCTCCGACACGGTCCAGGGTCGCCTGCACGCCCTCCGGTCTCGTCAACGCGACGGCGGCCGGCATCACGCGTCCGCCCACGACGTCGTGGAGGCGTGCCAGGGGGTGGTGCTCGGTGTCGCCCTCGCGGGCGGGCGGGACGGTGCCGCGGGTGTCCCGGAAACCCTGGAGGGTGAGCGGGTTGTCACCGAGCCAGCGGTGGAACCCGGTGACGCCCGCGTCCCGTGCCTCGGTGTCCTGGCCGCCCCACTTCACCTGAATGAACGGGTAGTCGAGCGTCGGCAGGTCGGTCGCGTAGTAGGGGTACAGCCGCCATTTCGCGTCCGGGCCGGCTCCTCCGGGACCGCCGTGTCCGCCGGTGCCGCCGCAGCGGTCGCCGAGCGGCCGCCCCATGTCGTAGTCGTACAGCACCTGCTCGGGGACGGCTACGGCCATGTCGTCCGGGGGTTCGGAGTCCTGTGCGGCGGCGCGTTCACGGAACCGGCACAGCAGCGAAACCGCGTCCGGCGCGGCCAGGCCGGCCGGCGCGGTCACCCGCTCGTTCTGCGCGTCGCCGCCGGGCATCGCGTCGTACAGCGCGGGCGTGACGGCCAGCGCCGCCGACGACGTCTCGGGGACGGGACGGGCGATCCCGCGCAGCGGCACGCGTGCCGCTTCGAAGCGCTCCAGCAGCTCCGCCGCGCTCGGCGCCATCGGCGGTGCGAGCGGGTCGTGCACGGACTCGTGGGCGCCGGAGAACAGCGCCAGTACGAGCGGCGATGATCCGAGGGAGCCCAGCGACCGGAAGGCGGGACCGCCGTCCGCCGCCCCCGTTGCTCCCGCCCGCCCGGCCTGGCCGACCTGGCCGGGACCTTTCGGGATGAATTCGTACTCGGCGGTCGAAGCCGGAATCCAGACGTCGGGCTGCGGGCCGAACAACCGCTCGCCGTCGGCGCGCGGCCCGCCCTCGGAGGCGCTGCGCCGCCACAGCAGCCTGAACCCGTCGTACAGGGGGAGCGGCCCCTCCTCGGGGACCACGGTGACGCTGTACTCGCGGCAGCCGCCGTCCTCGGCGGCCGTTTCGAACTCCGCCGCGGCGGCGCGCAGCGGGGTGAGCGTCTCGGGCGCGGTCAGGACCCGCAGCTCCAGCGGCAGACCGCATGCGCCCGTGTGCTCCTCCAGGAACCGGACGGAGGTGGCGCCGGCGAGCAGGACGACGGCCATCAGCGCCGCGCCGGCGGCGCCCCACACCAGGGACGTCAGAGCCGTCAGCAGCGGCGCCCTGACCCGGTCGTCCATCGACTTCAGCAGCCGGAAGGCCAGCCAGCCCAGCAGCATGACGCACATGACCGTCACGGTGGCGGTGATGAGCGTGCCCAGCCACGGGACCGCGTAGACCTGCGTCATCGTCACGGTGACGATGACCCCGGAGCACACGCTGAGGATGACGGTGAGCGGCCAAGGCTCGCCCCCGCCGCCGTTGCCGGAATCACTCATGCGGACTCCATGCCGCGCTGGCCTCGACTGGTCGGCCCCCGGAAACCGACCTCATGATATTTGCGGGCGCGGGACAGGTCAGGAAAAACAATGACCTGCATCGGCCGATGCGTCCCCGCCCGTATGCGAACCGTCCGCTTGTCTTGACGCGCTCGCGGCGAGATAGGCCAGGATGGACGGGAGGTCACCCGGCCGTCTGACTGACCCGGACCGAGGAGTGCCGCATGGGCGTTGAAGGTGTCGGCTTCTACGAGATCGCACGCAATCATCCGGACCGTCCAGCGCTGCTGGCTCCCGGCGTACCGATGACCTACGGCGAGCTGCACGCCGAGGTGAACCGGCTGTCGAACGCGCTGGGCGGGCTCGGGCTGGGTCCCGGCGACTCGCTGGCGACCGTGCTCGGCAACCGGCCCGAGTTCCTCACCGTCCTGCTCGCCGCGTTCCAGAGCGGCCTGTACCTCGTCCCCGTGAGCCGCCACCTGACCGCGTCCGAGATCGGGTACATCCTGGCCGACAGCGGCGCCAAGGCCGTCGTGACCGAGAGCGCGCTCGCCGGCGTCGTGGCGGGCGCGGCGGACGAGGCGGGCATCCCGGCCGGGAGACGGGTGAGCGTCGACCCCGCCGAGGGCTTCGGGTCCATGGCCGAGCTGTGCGCCACGGGCAGCGCCGACCCGCCCGAGAAGCGGCAGATGGGGTCGATCATGCTCTACACGTCCGGGACGACGGGCCGGCCGAAGGGCGTCCGGCGGCCGCTCATGGACATCCCGCCGGAGCTGGTGCTCGACCTCATGCGGCAGACCCTGATGAGCCACCTCGGACTGGAGCCCGGAGACGAGGTCCATCTCGCCATCGGGCCGCTCTACCACTCCGCGCCGTGCGTCCACGCGCTGATGTCGCTCAACCTCGGTCACGCCCTCGTGGTCGCCGAGCACTTCCAGCCCGAGGAGACCCTGGAGCTGATCCAGCGGCACGGCGTCACCAACTCGTTCATGGTGCCGACGATGTTCCACCGCATGCTCGCGCTGCCGGACGACGTCCGGGCGCGCTACGACCTGTCGTCGCTGCGGCAGGTGTACCACAGCGCCGCGCCCATCCCCGTCGAGACCAAGCAGCGGACGATGGACTGGTGGGGACCCGTCCTCTACGAG
Organism: Actinomadura sp. 7K507; assembly: GCF_004348425.1. Lineage (GTDB taxonomy): Bacteria > Actinomycetota > Actinomycetes > Streptosporangiales > Streptosporangiaceae > Spirillospora. The sequence goes on along the minus strand of NZ_SMKK01000022.1, from coordinate 6,740 downwards.
TACTACGGCTCGACCGAGAGCGGCCCCGTCGTCGTCGCCACCCCGGAGCAGTGGCTCGCCCGCCCCGGGACGGTCGGGTGCGCGGTCGACGGCGTCCAGATCAAGATCCTCGACCCGGACGGGGCCGAGCTGCCGCCGGGGGAGACCGGCCTGATCTACGCGAGCGGGCAGCCCGGATTCGAGTACCACGACGACCCGGAGAAGACCGCGTCCGCCATGCGCGGCGACTTCTACACGCCCGGCGACCTCGGCCACCTCGACGAGGACGGCTGGCTCTACATGAGCGACCGCCGCACCGACCTCATCATCTCCGGCGGCGTCAACATCTACCCGGCCGAGATCGAGAACGCGCTGCTGCAGCATCCGGCGGTCGGCGACGTCGCCGTCATCGGAGTCCCGGACGACGACTGGGGGCAGCGCGTCGTCGCCCTCGTCGAGCCCGCCGGGGGCGCGGCCGCGGGCGACGCCCTGGCCGCCGAGCTGCTCGCCCACTGCGAGCCCCGGCTGTCGAAACTGAAGCATCCGCGCCGGATCGAGTTCCGCGAATCGCTGCCGCGCACCCCGTCCGGCAAACTCAGCCGGCGCCGCGTGAGGGAGGACTACCTGGGGGAACGCGCCGGCTGAGCGAGCGGTCCGGTACGCCGGGCGGGACGCGTCCGAAGTCGTCGCGGTGAACGTCGAACGCCTCCGGAGGGTTCTGCGTACAACGGCACATGAAGGACCAGAAGGTCGCGCCGCTCGACGACGTCGCCCCGACCCCTGCCCCGACGAAGACCGACCTTCCCGTCATCACCGACCCCGCCGCCTACCTCGGGGCGGCGACCGCGGACGCCGCGTCCCGCGGGGACACACCCGCGGACCAGGCTCGCGCCGACCAGGCCCCCCGCGCGGACCAGCCCCCCAGCGCGGACCAGGTTCCCCGCGCGGACCAGGCTCCCCGCGCCGAGCCGGGCGACGAGGACAACCGCGCCGGGATCGCACGCCTCGGTGACCCGGTCGCGGTCTGGCCGTGCGCCGGCTGCGGACGGCCCGTGCCGCAGCCGGTGCGCGGCGCCCGCACCATCCGCTACTGCCAGGACGGCGACGGGGACTGCGAGCGGTCCGCCCGCGAGAACCGCGAACGCGGCCGCCAGTCGCCGGGCCTCACCGGCCAGGTCGCCTGGGCGTGGGAGATGGTCGAGCGGCTGGAGGGCGCCGCCGACCGGCTCGCCGGGTCCCTCATGTCGGAGCTGGGCGTCGCCGGCGTTGAACGGCGGGTCGCCGACGCCCACGCCGACGCCGCCGGGCACGTCGCCGTCGCGCAGCGGGAACGCGACGCGTCCCAGCGGCAGGCCGAGGTCGCCTGGCGGGAGACCGCCACCGCCCGCGCCCGCGCGGACGCCGCCGAGCAGGAGGCCGCGTCCACCCGGACCCGGGCCGAGCGCCTGGCCGCCGAGCTCGACGCCGCCGGCCGGGAACGCCAGGAGGCCCGGGACCGGGCCGACGCCGCCGACGCCGCGCGGCTCGCCGCCGAGCGCGACCGCGACCGCGTCGCCTCCCGCGAGGGCGAGCTGCTCGCCTCGCTGGAGAGCGCCCGCGCGGAACTGGTCTCCCTGCACGGGCGGCTGTCCGAGGCCGAGACCCTCGTCGAGGGACACCGCGTCGAGGCGGAGGCGGTGAAGCGCACCACCGAGGACCTGCGCTCCGCCGTCCGCGACGCCGAGGCCAAGCGCGGCCAGGCCGTCGCCGACCGCGACCAGGTCCAGGCGCGCGCACGCGACCTGGAGCAGCACAACTGGCAGCTGTCCCGCGCCGCCGAGGAGCTTCGGGCGGTGGTGAAGGCGCTGACCGCCGAACGCGACGCCGCCCGCGGCGAGGCCGAACGGGCCCGCCGCCGGGTCGACGCGCTCACCGGCCTCGCGGACGGGCAGCGCGACGGCGGCCCCCGCCCGCCCGCCGGCCGGGAGCCGCCGACCGGGCTGCACTCCGTGCCGCCGGTGAACGGATCGTCCCTGGACGGCGGCGACCCCCTCGCCACCGACCCCGCAAGACGCCACGGCCCGCTCAACGGACATCGCCTTCCCCACGTCGGCTGACCGTCATGCCGGCGGACCGAAGCACTGCGAGGAGGTGAGGCCCTTCCCACACTGCACTGGCCCTGATTCCGGCCGCCGTATCGCACCGGGGTGGTACGGCGGCCGGTGCCTGTCCACGGGGGGTGTCGGCCGCGGTCCTCCAGGTGGCCCGGTTCGCTACGTGGCTCGGGATTCCAGGTAGGCGGTGTAGTCGAGGGCGCCCGCATGGACGGCGGCGTGCACGGCGCGGGCGATCCTGGAGCCCCAGACGGAACGCGGACCCGCGAACGGCTCGGCCGCTCCGCCACCGGTCACCGCCGCTTCCGCCTCCCCTCCGCCATCGGTCGCCGCCGCCCCGCTACTGGTCGCCGCCGCGCCGCTACTGGTCGGCGCCGCGATGCAGACGGCGTCGGACGCGGTCCCCGTGCACGGATACCCCGCTTCGAGGAGCGCCTGCGTCTTCGCCTCCGTCGCGGTGATGACGGCGTTCACCAGCGCCGCGTCGTTCAGCGGAACCGGGACGGCGACGACGATGTTGATGGTCCCGGGGGTCCACGCGGGCGGAGACGTCCCGTCCAGGCGCATCGGCGCCAGCTCGGAATCGCAGACGCCGGCGGGCGAGGCGGCCCACGTCGGGACCCGCAGCCCCACCGTCGCCGAGACGGCCACGCCCTCGTCGTCCCGCCGCATCGTGCGCGACACCGACGCGGCCGTGAGCATCCCGACGCCCGGCCCCTCCAGGCCGTGCGATCCGGCCAGTTCCATCAGGTGGACGACCGGGTCCATGCGCGAGTAGCCGCCCGCGACCTGCGCGTTCAGCACCCACCCGGCCGGGCCGATCCCGCCGCCCAGCATCGCCGACGAGATCATCCGGTATCCGGCGCCGGCCCGCCACACGGTCGAGGCGAGCCGCGTCCCGTCCTCCACGCGCCACACCGTCTCAAGCCTCATGGACGCTCCAACGACAGGATCGGCCGGCCGCCGGGGCCGGGGGTCACGTGCACGCGCGCGTCGAAATGCTCCTCGACCGCGGAACGGGTGAGGACCCGCGCCGGTTCGCCCGCCGCCGCGACCCGTCCGCCGGAGATGAGGACCAGTTCGTCGGCGTACTGGGCCGCCAGGGTCAGATCGTGGATCGTCGTCACCACGGTCAGCTCGTCCGACAGCCGGAGCCGGTCGACCAGCTCCATCACCTGCTGCTGGTGGCCGATGTCGAGGGCGGTGGTCGGCTCGTCCAGCAGCAGCACCGGGGTCTGCTGCGCCAGCGCGCGCGCCAGCACCACCCGCTGCCGCTCACCGCCCGAAAGGTGATCCAGGAACCGGGACGCGAAGCCGGTGAGGTCCAGCCGGTCGAGGACCTCCGCGGTGATGTCCCGGTCCCGTGCGCTCTCCCGTCCCAGGTGCGGGATGTACGGGGACCGGCCGAGGAGGGTGTAGTCGAACACCGTCATCCCCGCCGGGAGGTTCGGGCTCTGCGGCGCGTAGGCGACCAGCCGGGCCCGCTGCCTCGGCTTCAGCGCCCCCAGGTCCTCGCCCGCCACCTCGATCTCGCCGTGGGACGGCACCAGGCCCAGGACCGCGCGCAGCAGCGTCGACTTCCCCGCCCCGTTCGGCCCGATGACCGCCGTCCACGACCCGGCCGGGACGTCCGCCGACACCCCCTTCAGCACGGGCCGCCCGCCCAGCGCCACGTCCAGGCCCCGCACCCGCACCGTCACGTCTCCACCTGCCTGCGGCTCGCGCGCAGCACCGCGACGAAGAACGGCCCGCCGACGAACGCCGTCACCACGCCGAGCGGGACCTCCGCGGGGGCGATCACCGTCCGCGCCGCCAGGTCCGCCACCGCCAGGAACGCCGCGCCGCCCAGCAGCGACAGCGGCAGCACGACCCGGTACGAACCGCCCGCCAGCCGCCGAACCAGATGCGGCACCACGATCCCGACGAACCCGATCAGCCCGCTCACCGCGACCGCGCACGCCGTCGCCAGCGACGCCGCGACCAGCACCGTCATCCGGACCCGCGACGCCGACAGGCCGAGCGACGCGGCCTCCTCGTCCCCGACGCTCAGCACGTCCAGGAGCCGGCCGTGCGCGAGCAGGACCGCCGTCGACACCAGCGAGTAGGGGGCGATCAGCGCGAGCTGGTGCCAGTCCGCCGACCCGACTCCGCCGAGCAGCCACGAGAAGATCCGCTGCAGCTCCTCCGTCTTCACCTGTTGCAGGAACGTCTGCACGGCCGCCAGGAACGACGACACCGCGACCCCCGCCAGCACCAGCGTCGCCGCCCCGTTCCCGCTTCCCGCCGTGCCGCCCAGCACGTACGCCAGGAACACGCCGGAGATCGCGCCCACGAACGCGGCGAGCGGCACCGCGTACCCGGGATCGCCCGGCACCACAACGATCACCAGCGTCGCGCCGACCCCGGCGCCCGCCGCCGCGCCCAGCAGGTACGGGTCGGCGAGCGGGTTGCGGAACACGCCCTGGTATCCGGCGCCCGCCATGGCGAGCATCCCGCCGACGAGCGCCGCCATCAGCGCCCTCGGCACGCGCAGCTCGAACAGGATGTTCTCGTCGATGACGCTGAGCCCCGAGTCGATGTGCACGAACGGGAGCCGGCCGGCCAGCGCCTTGAGCACCCCGCCGACGGGCAGGCCCGCCGAACCGACCAGCACCCCGGCCAGCAGGGCCGCGGCCAGCAGCGCGACCGCCACCGCGAGCGACACCGGCCGCAGCCTCGCCTGCCCGGCCGTCTGCGGCAACCCCTTTCCCATCACCCAGGGCCGCTTGCCCCAGGGCCGCTTGACCCCGGGCCGCTTGACCCCGGGCCGTTTGGACGCGCGCTGCTCGAACTCGGCCTGTTCGATCTCGGGCCGCCCGACCTTGGGCCGCTTGACCTCGGGCCGTTTGGCCATGGGCTGCTCGAACTCGGGCCGTTCGACCTCGGGCCGTTCGACCTCGGGCCGTTCGACCTTGGGCCGCCCGCGTCCGGACGTCTCGGAGACGTCCTGCGGCTGCTCGCGGACGTCCGGGGACGTCCCGGCCGGGTCATGTGGATCGGCCGGGACGTCCCGGGAACGGCGGGACCGGGGTTTCACGGGCGGGTGCCCGGCAGGGCGGTGATCACTGGACGTTCTGCACCGCGTCACCGATCGCCTTGACGAACTCGGGCAGGCGGGGACCCCAGCGGGAGGCGATGTCGTCGTCGAGTTCCACTACGCCGTCGTTCTTGACCGCGCCCAGGTCCGACCAGCCGGGGCGCTCGGCGACGGTGGCGGCGTTCTGGCCGCAGCATTTGGTGTCGGCCAGAAAGATCAGGTCAGGGTCCTGTTTGAGGAGGTAGTCGCGCGACAGCTGCGGATAGCCGCCGGCGGCCTTCTCCGCCTCGTCGGCGATGTTCTTGAGCCCGAACAGCCCGTACAGCTGGCCGGCGAACGTGCTGGACGTCACCGAGTGCAGCTGGTTGTCGAGCTCGTGGTAGTAGCTGAGGCCCTTGCCCTTGGACGACGCGGCGACGGTCTTCTGGATGCTCGACCGCATGTCCGCGACGAGCTTGGCGGCCTCGGCGGTGCGGCCGGTGGCCTTCCCGAGGTCGTTGATCTCGTCGTAGGCCTCGTCCAGCTTGGTCGCCGCCGGCTCCAGCAGGACGGGGATCTTGACCTTCTCCAGCGACTTGACGATGCCGTTCAGGTCGTCGGACACGACGACGAGGTCGGGCTTGTACGCGATGACCGCCTCGGCGTTCGGCTTGAAGCCCGACAGCTTCGTCCGTGGCGCTTCGTCCGGGTAGTTGGAGTAGTCGTCCGCCGCCACCACCTGCGGCCCGGCGCCGATGGCGAACAGCGTCTCGGTGTGGGTGGGGGAGAGCGACACGATGCGCTTCGGGTCGGCCGGGACGGTCACCGCGCCGTTGGCGGCCTCAACGGTGACGGTCTTCGCGCCCGAGGCCGCGTCGCCGGTCTTCTCGTCGCCGCCGCATCCGGCCGTGAAGATGACGGCGACCACCGCCAACACCGCGCCGAGGGTACGTACGGGTCTCACTGGAGCCTCCTGGCAGCCAGGGAAGCCGCGGCCCGCTCATGACGGATCGCCCTTCCACGAGGTCGAAAGATCGTCGGCACGCGAGGAGGCGACCTGGCTCGGCCACTTCGAGAGGGGCACCACAGTTGCGGGACAGCGCCGGGTTCGCACCGGACTTCGCTCCTTGCGCGCAGCATCGCAACGTTATCAGGCACCGAATCCGATCCGTCCCGATCCAGCGGAGTGAGGTCTCACTCCGTCATTGACGGTGTGAGGACTCACTCCTTATCGTGGGCGGCATGGAGCCCACGAGCCGGCGCCGTGCCCCGGGCATGAGCGCGCACCAGCGCCGCGAAATGATCGTCCGGACCGCGCTGCCGCTGGTCGCCGAGCACGGGACGACCGTGACGACCGGCCAGATCGCCCGCGCCGCCGGGATCGGGGAGGCGACGATCTTCCGCGTGTTCGCCGACAAGGACGAACTGCTGGACGCCTGCATCGCCGAAGCGCAGCGCGCCGACGATGTCCTGGCCGAGATCGCGGCGATCCCGCTCGACCAGCCGCTACCGGACCGGCTCGCCGAGGCGGCCACCGCGATGGAGGCCTACCTCGCCCGCATGGGCACGGTCATCGGCGCCCTCCACGCGACCGGCCGCCCCACCCGCCGCCC